>JAFYTP010000095.1 GCA_017558775.1 Bacteroidales bacterium
GAGGGTGACGGCCACCAGGAAGAAGGAAAAAGGTATGCACCAAAGGGCGGATTTATTCATCTTTATTCGTATTTACACTGCAAGTTAATCATTTCCAATGATATTTCCAATGACTGTCCGGCATGCAAGAAAAGGATTTTTATGGGTTTTATAGGGCAAAAGACCGATAAAATGAAAAAATGGATAATTATTTTGGCCGCCGTGGCGATGACGCTGAGCGGCTGCAGGAAGGAGTCGCTGGGCGTCAACCGGAAAGACTGGCTAGTCGGGACTTGGTATGAAAACTATGACCCGAGGGTGTTCGCCTTCGATGGTTCGTCGGAGATTACATTTTATGAAAATGGGACGGCGCAGTGGACGACCTCCAGTATCTTCGGAGGAAAGCCCAAGACCATCGAGTATCTGTACACTTATGAGAAAAACATCCTGACCGTTGTCTTTGACGGGAATGCCGATGTCTACGAGGTCATCTTCCTGAACAAGGACGAAATGGCCTGGCAGCGCTACGGGACCACGTATTCCCCCGGAACGTGGGCTTCCGATTACCTGCATTTCAATCGGTCGAAGGACTAGGAGCTGATTCTTTGCAACCCGGTTGCACGCGGGGTCGTGTATCTTTGCGGCAGAAAATAAAGAAACGCTATGATACACGAAGATCATCATCACCACGAGAAAGAGTGCCACTGCCACGAAGGGCATGAGCATCATCACCACGAGGAGCACGGGCACCATCACCACCACGAAGAGGGTGGCGTGAAGGAGAGCATCATCAAGATCGCCCTCGCGACGGTGCTGCTGGTGGCGGCCGTCATCATCGAGAAAAGAACGGATTGGCCCACATGGGCTTATCTCCTTATTTATTTAATCCCCTACCTCATTGTCGGTTGGGAGACATTGACAGAAGCGGCGGAGGCGCTGGTCCATGGGGAAGCGCTGGACGAGAACTTCCTGATGAGCGTGGCAACGCTCGGGGCCCTCGCCATCGGCTTCCTCCCGGGCGCCGAGACGCAGTTCCCCGAAGCCGTGTTCGTGATGCTGTTCTTCCAGGTGGGCGAACTCTTCGAGGGAATCGCCGAGGGCCGGAGCCGCAAGTCTATCTCCCATCTGATGGATATTCGGCCGGATACGGCCCATGTGGAGAGAAACGGCGCGGTCCTGACTGTGAAGCCCGAGGCCGTCGCGCCCGGAGAGATCATCGTCATCCAGCCCGGTGAGAAGGTGCCCATGGACGGTATCGTCCTAGAGGGTTCCTCCAACCTGGACACGGTCGCCCTCACGGGCGAGAGCGTACCCCGCAGCATCGGCAAGGACGATGAAATCCTGTCCGGATGTGTCAATCTTTCCGGCGTCCTCCGCGTCCGCACGACGAAGGCGTTCGGCGAGTCTACCGCCGCGAAGATCCTAGATCTCGTGGAGAACGCCGCAGAACACAAGTCCAAGAGCGAGAGCTTCATCACCAAGTTCGCGAAGGTCTATACGCCCATCGTCGTGGGCCTGGCCGTCCTGCTGGCGCTGGTCCCGTCGCTGATTACGGGCGAATGGGCAACATGGATCTACAGGGCGCTGATGTTCCTGGTGGTCTCCTGCCCTTGCGCGCTGGTCATTTCCGTGCCTCTCACGTTCTTCGGCGGCATCGGCGGCGCTTCCCGGAAGGGTATCCTGGTCAAGGGCGCCAACTTCATGGACACGCTCAGCCGCGTCCGGACGGTGGTCTTCGACAAGACCGGCACCCTGACCGAAGGCGTCTTCGAAGTGACGGCCGTGCATCCCGAACTCATTGACGAAAAAGAACTTCTGCACCTGGCCGCGCACGTGGAGCGTCATTCTGTGCACCCTATTGCCGCGGCTCTGCGGAACGCCTATCCCGATGAGCAGGACGACTGCGTCATCACGGATGTGGTCGAGACCGCCGGGCACGGTGTGATTGCTACTGTCAATGGCCGCCGCGTCGCCGTGGGCAACGAGAAACTGATGGCGCGCGAAGGCGCCGAGTCGCACCCTTGCGAGCTCCAGGGCACGACCGTACATGTTGCCATCGACGGTATCTATGCCGGACACATTATCATCTCTGACCGCGTGAAGGAGGATGCTTCGGCTGCCATTGCCGCGCTCCACGCCACCGGCGTCCGCCGCACCGTGATGCTCACGGGCGACCAGACGGCGATCGCCGCCTCCGTCGCATCCACCGTAGGCATCGACGAATACCACGCCGAGCTCCTTCCGGCGGATAAAGTGACCCGGGTGGAATCCTTGCTGAAAGAAGGCGCCCTCGCCTTCGTCGGCGACGGCATCAACGACGCCCCGGTCCTTGCCCGCGCGGACCTCGGCATCGCCATGGGCGCCCTCGGCTCCGACGCCGCCATCGAAGCGGCCGACGTCGTCCTGATGGATGACAAGCCTTCGAAAGTCGCCGAGGCTGTCCGCATCGCCCGCCGCACCCTGGGCATCGCCCGCGAGAACATGATCTTCGCCATCGGCATCAAGATCCTCGTCCTCCTCCTCGCCGCCCTCGGCCTCGCCACCCTCTGGATGGCGGTCTTCGCCGACGTCGGCGTCACCGTCCTCGCCGTCCTCAACGCCATGCGCGCCCTGCGGGTGTAATTCCCTAGCACGCGCGAGGGAGCACTTCCCCCTTTATTCGCTCCCCCAGACGTGCTCCAGCACGGGGCGGGGAGCCTTTTTGTGGCTTTTTGAGCCCCGTTACATGCCCGCAGAGGCGGCTTACTTCCCGTATCGTTTTGAACGCAGCACTTGCGAAACGATATGGGCGGGAAGAAACAGGACCTTGGAAAGGATGGATGCGGTGAGCCGATATTTACGATTCAACTGCATCGCCAGTTGACAACGCTCATCGTAAGACAGGCCATCGAGCCTCTTCCCTACCCGCGTAAGTTCTTGGTCGACAATATCAACCGCCTCCTGCAAGGAGAATTCAATTTCCTCTCCGATCTGGTCGGCAATCTCCACGAAGGATTCGTAATCCTTGACGAGGCGGGTCTCGTAATGGGTCGCCGTGGGGAAGACTTTATATAATACGGCCGTATCGACAAAACCCTGGGGAAGCGCCATTCCGAGACCGGGGTGTATAGGGCGGTCCGGAGGAATGGGAAGATGCGTCCGGAACATCCGCTTCAATTCGCGAGTGGAAAGATCTCCGGCGCGAACGGTCTCGAACAAGCGGGGCAAATCGGAATAAATGATAAAGGAAGATCCGAACAGATAAGAACCGGGACGGATATTCTTTACCTCGGAAGCATTCCTCGCGATGTATACGGCATTCTTGCACATCTGTTCCTCACTCTCCACCGGAACGAGACGGAAGTCATAGTTCTTCGGAAGCGGCGGGCGGCCATCCTCACGTAAGCGCTTGTCAATCCGCATCTTTAGATAATCGAACACCGCCACGCAATCAGCACCCCGACCGGAAAGGAGTAAGTGAAGATGACTCCACATCACCTCATAAGCGTGCACTTTCACCGGAAGCCTCAAGTCCAAAAGGGAAATTGCGTTCACAACATTCACAAACTCCCCCTCGTCATGGCAAATCCCTTTGTTCCGTCCATCCGTACAAAGGTGATAATACCCTTTCTTCCACGTTTTGTATAACGCTCTTCGTTTTTGTCTTTTGTCCATTATTCTTTGCTTTATCTGTCCGAGCACGCCGCGGGGCTCGTTTTCCCTTGTTTTCGTTCCCTCACACGTGCTAAAGCACGCGACGGGGAACGTTTTGAGGCCTTTTTGCTCCCTGCTACGTGCTGCCGGAAGGGGTGCCTTCCACGGCGGCAAGGGTGGCGATGGAGATGCGGGCGGTAGTGAAGGGGCGGAGGGCGGCATAGCAGGCGTATAGCGTAGCGCCGGTGGTGAAGGTGTCATCGACCAGGAGGATGTGATGGGCCGAGACGAGGGTCGATTGGGCCCCCTCCCTCACCCGGAAGGCCGAGGCGACGTTCACGGCTTTTTGCTCGACGGTGAGGCGGGTTTGGGTGCGGGTGCGATGGGCGCGGATGAGGATGTCGGGGCGGCAGGGGGCGTTGAGTGCCGATGCAATGGCGCGGGCGAGCACCTCTGCCTGGTTGTAGCCGCGAGACCAGCGGCGGGTCCAATGGAGGGGTACGGGGAGGATGAGGTCGATGTCGACAAAATGCGGAGCGGAGGCCAGATGGCGGCCGAGGAGAGTGCCGTAAAAGCGGCCGACAGAGAGGTTCGAGTGGTATTTCAGGGCACGGGGGATGTTGCGGTAGGCGCCCTTGTAGTAGAGGAGAGCGACGGCGTAAGCGTAGTCCATGGGCTCGGTGCCGCGGTGGCGCTCGAGGACGGCGTTGAAGCGGTCGGCCAGGGGGTTGTGGGGCTGGTTCCAGAAGCGGGTGTACGGCACGTCGGCGGCGCACGGAAGGCACAAGTGCCGCTCGTGCACCCCGAGCGTGCGCCCGCAAACCACGCAGGTCCGCGGCATCAAAAGGTCCCCGAGGGCCCGGAGTGTGTCGATGAGTTTATTCATTTCGTCCGATAGTTTCTTTCGTCGAACCGTCCGGAATGGGCGGTCCGCCCCCTAGGGTGGGTGGGGGTCAAAGATAGGACGGGGAAATGAAAAACAACACAAGTCGTTGAAAACTTGTGTTGTTTCAGGGGGTATTTTATATGTTTCTTATCGAGCTTAGGCCTTCTTCGCCTGCGCCTTGTGCACCAGGGTAATCAGCAGGGAGCCAAGGATGCCGGCGCAGAGGGAGCCGACGAGGACGGCAATCTTGCCGGCGTCGCGGAGGTGAGCCGTCACGGCCGGGTCAATATCCGGACCCGCAAACGAGAGCGTATCCACAAAGATGGACATCGTAAAGCCGATACCGCCGAGGCAGGCGACGGCGAAGAGCATCGCCCAGTTGGCCTTGGCGGGCATTTCGCCGGCGTGGCACTTGATAGCGATCCAGGAGGCGAGGGTGATGCCGAGGGGCTTGCCCAGCAGCAGGCCCAGGAAGATGCCCATGCCAACGCCGCCCATTGATGCGTCATAGCTGAACACGTTGAAATAGGACGGGTCCGTAATCTCCACACCCGCGTTGGCGAGGGCGAAGATGGGCATGATCAGGAAATTCACCCAGGGGTTGAGCAGGTGCTCGAGCCGATAGGACGGCGGAATGGACTTCCGGGACAGGCCGGAGAGGCGGCGCAGGTAGTGACGCTGCGGGCCGTTCGGGAAATCCTCGTTGGGAGCCAGCGCTTCGGACTCCGCCAGGCCGTTCAGCAGGATGCGGCTGCGGCGGTGGAACTTGGCCTTGTTGTAGCGGGCCTCCATCGGGATGAGCATGGCCATCACGACGCCGGACATCGTGGCGTGGATGCCGCTATAGTAGAACAGGAACCACACGCAGATGGCCGGGACGAGGTAGAACGCCATCCGCTTCTCGCCCAGGCGCTTCATCAGGAAGACGAAAAGGATCACCAGCAGCGCGACGCCCAGCAGGCCCAGGTTGATGCTTCCGCCATAGAAGAAGGCCACCACCAGGATGGCGATCAGGTCGTCGGCAATGGCGAGGGCGGTCAGGAACACTTTCAACGAAACCGGGACGCGGTCGCCCAGGATGGACAGGATGCCCACGGCGAAGGCGATATCCGTCGCCGTCGGGATGCCCCATCCGCTCGCGGCGAGCGTACCGTGGTTCACCACCGTGTAGATAACCGCGGGCACCGCCACGCCGCCGAAGGCCGCGATGACGGGCAGAATCGCCTTCTTGAAGGAAGAAAGCTCGCCGCAGACCACCTCACGCTTGATTTCCAGGCCGACGGTGAAGAAGAAGATCACCATCAGGATGTCGTTGATGAACTTCTCCACGGTCATCCCGCGCGGGAAGGTCCAGTCGACGGCGCCGTCAGGGCTCTTGATCCCCGCGAAAAGCTGGGTCTCCAGCACGGCGTGATAGATATGCTTTGTGAAAGGCAGATTGGCAAGGAGCATCGCTACCGCCACGCAGGCGAGAAGGACGACGCCCTGCGCCCAGGGCTGCTTGGAAAATTTATTTTGGGATATGCGGAAGTTGTGGACCTCTTTGTTCCACCAATAAATCGGAATGAGTGCCATAGGCTAGTTATTCTCCGTAAATATATAGATGTTGTTCAGGGGTGAGTGTGTCGATGGAAATCCCTTCCGACGACAGTTTCC
>JAFYTP010000013.1 GCA_017558775.1 Bacteroidales bacterium
CTGGAAGCAGGAATGGGCGAAGCTGCGGATGGACTTGTCCAGGTTGTGCTGGCCCAGCAGGACGCCGGGGCCCTTGAACTCGTGGACCACCACTTCCTCGCGCTTGCCGGACTCGCCTTCGAACACGAGCTTGGCCACGCCGGGCTCATTGACCTGAAGTTCCACATCACGGTACACGTCGCCATAGGCGTGACGGGCAATGGTGATGGGCTTCTTCCAGTACTTCACGGCCGGATGGATGCTGGGGATGGTGATCGGTGTACGGAACACGGTGCCGTCCAGCATGGCGCGGATGGTTCCGTTCGGGCTCTTCCACATCTCATGCAGGTTGTACTCGCTCATGCGCTGCACGTTCGGCGTGATGGTCGCGCACTTGACGGCGACGCCGTACTTCTTGGTAGCATTGGCAGAGTCGATGGTAATCTGGTCGGAGGTCTTGTCGCGGTTGGGCAGGCCCAGGTCATAGTATTCACTCTTGAGGTCCACGAACGGGAGGATGAGTTCGTCCTTGATCATCTTCCACAGGATCCGGGTCATCTCGTCGCCGTCCATCTCGACGAGCGGAGTGGTCATTTTGATTTTGTCCATAGTGTTATTTGCGGTTTTTGTAGTAATTCATCAGACAGCCGTCGGCGAGGATCTCGCGCTCGTCGGCGGTGAGGTTCTGGAAGAACAGGTGGATGGGCTTCACACCGCTCTTGGTGATCACCTGGGCGTCGATCTCCTCGGCGCCGGAAAGGATGGCCTTGCGGATGCCCGGCACGAATACGAAGTCGCCGACCTCATAGTCGAAGGCGGTATCCGGTGCAATCGTGAACGGGACGATACCCCAGTTGATGCAGTTGGAACGATAGCGCTTGGTCGCGTACTCGTAACAGATGTTGGCGTCGCCGCCGAGCACCTTCTGGCAGGAAGCGGCCTGCTCGCGGGCGGAACCGTCGCCGGGCTTGTTGGCAAAGACGCAGGAGCCGTAAGAAGTGTTCTGGGCCGATGCGCCCACGGCCTCGAGGGCCTTAGCCAGATGGATGCTCACCTGACCGGCGCGGCGCTCGAGGTCCTGATCCTGGATATTCTTGGACAGGCCCACGTATTCCGGGCAACGGCGGCTCAGCGCAAACTCACTGAGCTTAAGCGGATTGGAACGGTAACTTGAAGTTTCGCCCGAAGGGATGAGCTCGTCGGTCGTGGTCACCGGATCGTGGATGACGGCGGCGAATTCCAGGAGCATGTTCTCCTCCATCGGATACATCGTCGGCCAGTCCTTGATGTTCGGACCGTAGCGCAGTTCGACGGAAAGGTCGGCCTTGCCATAACCGTTGTAGATACGGCTCTTGTAGATGCGGTCGTCGTAAGTATAAGGTTTGTGGTTATCCTCATAGTCGATGTCCGTCGCAGCGGTGATGACACCGCCGTTCGCGGCCGTCGCGGCGATGGAACGGGCGTCCATCAGGGACACGAGGGAAATCTGGCCCTGGCCCGGCTTGGAACCTTCGCGGTTCGGGAAGTTGCGGGTGGTGTGGCGGATGGAGAAGCCGTTGTTGGCGGGCACGTCGCCGGCGCCGAAGCAAGGACCGCAGAAGGCGGGCTTGATCACCACGCCGGCCTCGAGGAGCTCCTCGGCGATATGGTTGCGGGTGGTCGCGAGATACACCGGCGTCGACTGCGGATAGCAGCTCATCGTGAAGTAGTCATTGCCGATGGACTTACCCTTCAGGATGGTCGCGGCCTCGGAGAGGTTGTCGTAGGTACCGCCCGAGCAACCGGCGATAAGCGCCTGGTCAGCAACGAGTTTGCCGTCCTTCACCTTGGAGACGAGGTCGATCTGGATCTTGTCGCCGAAACGCTTGTGGGCGTCATCCTCGATCTTCTTGAGGATGTTGACGGGATCGGCCTGCAGCTCGTGGATGGTGTACGCGTTCGACGGGTGGAACGGGAGGGCGATCATGCTCTCCTGGGTGGACAGGTCGATGCGGATCATGCTGTCGTAGTACGCGACCTTGCCCGGCTCCAGCTTCTTGAAGGCCTCCGGACGCTCGTGGAGCTCGTAGTACTCCTTGACCGTCTCGTCAGTGATCCAGATGGAGGAAAGGCAGGTGGTCTCGGTGGTCATCACGTCGATGCCGTTACGGAAGTCGATGGGCAGCTCCTTGACGCCGGGGCCGGCGAACTCGAGCACCTTGTTCTTCACGAAACCGCTCTCGAAGGTGGCCTTCACCAGGGAGATGGCGACATCGTGCGGGCCCACGCCGTGGCGCGGCTTGCCTTCGAGCCAGACCAGCACCACCTCGGGCGCGTTGATGTCCCAAGTGTTGCGGAGCAGCTGCTTCACCAGCTCGCCGCCGCCTTCGCCCACGCCCATGTTACCCAGCGAGCCGTAGCGCGTGTGGGAATCGGAGCCGAGGATCATGTTGCCGCAGGCAGTGAGAGCCTCACGGGCATACTGATGGATAACAGCCTGGTTGGCAGGCACATAGATACCGCCGTACTTCTTCGCGGCGGAGAGACCGAACACGTGGTCGTCCTCGTTGATCGTACCACCCACCGCGCACAGGGAATTGTGGCAGTTGGTCATCGCATACGGCAGCGGGAACTTCTCCAGACCGCTCGCGCGGGCCGTCTGGATGATGCCCACATACGTGATATCATGAGAGACCATCGCATCGAATCTGATGCGCATTTTCTTGCCCTTGCCGCCGTCGACGTCATGGGCGCGGAGAATTCCATAGGTGATCGTGTTTTCGCGGGACTCGTCCGGAGACGGCAATCCTGTCGGGTCGGTAACGACTTTCTTTCCGTCCAGGAGATACACACCATGAGGAATCAATTCAACCATAGTATAATTAGAGTTAAAAGTTATGAGGTTAATGTATTTCGATCGATTCAAAGAAGATGGTCAAGGCCAGCATGTCCGCTGCTCCTCCGGGGGAAATTCCCTCCGCCGCATAGCGTTCGCACATCGCCCGGAGTTTCTCCTCCGAAAAATCTTCCCGCAGCGCCTGCGCCTCGCGCTTGACCTCCTGCGCCCGTTCATAGCCCACCCTGCTGATGATGCAGGTATCGTCCAGTTCGGACATGATCAGCAGCAGCGTCTTCTGCTTACCGTTCGGCAGCCACTTCCGGGCCTGATAATAAGGCAGCCATCGGCAGAACAGGTCCGAATACCCGTCAAGCGCCATCTGCATGGCGCCCCGGATGCCTTCGCGCTGCTTGGAACGGCCGTCATCCAGGCTGGCGGCGGTCTCGGCGATATCGTGCGGATAGAGCGCCAGGGCCATGGCGAAGATGGCGCCGCGGTGCGTGTTCACCCCGCCGGTGGCGGTCATCATGGCCCTTTCAGCGGCGAGGCCGACCTGCCGGAGCTCTTCCGGAGAGGAAGCCTGACCCATGCGCGGGAAAAAAGGCCGGATGGCGTCGATGCCGCGGAGCATCACGTCATAGTCCATGTCCCGATGCGCACCTGGACCATCGGGCCCCACCAAACCCGGTTTCAGCGGTGTATCCAGTTCCGAACGAAGCGCTCGCACCGCCAGGTAAGTCTTTAAATAGGGATGTGTCGATGACGGGGTCAGGGCCGATGCCACCGAGAATTCTCCGTTCGCGAGGCAGGCGCGGACCCGGGAGGCGCTGACAGCGCCTTCGGCGTCACACAACCGCGGCACTTCGACCACCCGCACGCCGTACTCCGGCAGGAGATACTTCATCATGGCGTTGTAGCGGGCCGTCAGCGGGTCATTGGGTTCAGTACCCACAAAACGGACCTTAGCACCCAGCGCCGGGGCGATATGGCGCCCGAACAGGTCGATGTCCAGCCACATCTGCGTTTCCGAGGCTTCGGACAGGTTTTTCAGGAAATAGGTCGGGAACGTCGTGGAAGACACCTGATAATCAGACCCTTCCACCACATCCACCAGACCTTCGCTGCCCGCGCGGATCATCTCCTTCCGCGCCGAATAAGGGAAGCGGGAACGGTCCTCCTTGACGGGGATGACCGTAATCCTTCCCGACTCCGGAAGGACGACTGATGCCTGCTCCAGCAGGTACTGGTGCCCCAGTGTGAACGGATTGGCATTCATGACGACGACACCCTCCGCCTGATGCGAGCGAAGATATCGGCAATATTCTTCCAGGCCGCGGCCGTTCTCCATCAGGATGGCCTTGGGGGCCTGCGCCAGCACCTTGAAGCCCAGGCTCTCGAAGACGGAACGGTTTTCCGGCTTGGTGAAGACTTTCACGTTGGTGAAGCCGCGCTGGGCGGCCTCGGAGATCAGGCGGGAGATCAGCGGAACGGAGAAGCCCGCGGAACGGGCGGCTTCGGAAACCGCGATGCATTTGATGATGTCGCGGCAGAGTCCGCCGGCAGCGAGGATGTCGCCGTCATCGTTCAGGACTCCCAGATACAAATCGACCTCCTCGAGCCGGAGACCGTTTCTCCCGAGGAAGTCCTCCACCTTGCGGCGGACAGAAGGAACGCGCAAGGGCAATTCCTGTATTTCTAAACGCTCAAATGTTTCCATCATCCTGGAGGCTTTCCAATACTCCCGGTTCCACCTCAGATTGATTTAACTGCACGAAGGTACGGATAAATAACTGATAAACAAAAGGATTTTTCAGGGTTTTTTTACGGCTCCGACAATCCTGTCGATGGCCGCTTCAATCTCCCCGAAAGGATGCGCGTGGGAACGCATGCATTCCCGCGCCGGACGCCCGCAGACGAGGCATTTCCGGGGTGGTTCCCCCACCCTTTCACGCTCCACGGGAACGATGGTCTCCCCCACCGGTTCCAGGACATCCAGGTCCATCAGCCGGCCGACAGGATGCTCGTTCTCGATCTCGCAGCACGCCTTCTTGACATCCAAAAGCGCCCCGTCCACGACGAAGAAACCCTCGAACCCGGTTTCCCGGTCATAAAGTTCCTTATGGACGGGAGTGAAGACATCCTGGACCGCCTTGACGCCGGCCTCCGCGACCTTCAGGGAGCGGGCGTCGCGCTTGACAGGGCCCGGCAGGACCACGGTCATGCAGACCAAGGTCCTGCCGGGCCACTCTTTCGCAAGCGCGAGCTGCCTCTCGTACCGCCTGTCGCGGGCCTCGAGCAACTGCTCCAGGGTAATCTCCATCGCTTAATCCACGATGTTGTAAATCTTGTCCAGCACCCCGCCGTTGCGGTCCATCACGATGCCCACGACCTGGTCGCCGAAGGGCAGCGGGTCGGGCTCGCCGATGATGCTCCTGGCCTTGGCGGCCAGGTCGTTGATGTCGGTCAATTGAACGCCGGCATCAAGCAAGCGCTGCTTCACGAGCGGACGGCCGGGGTTCACCGCGATGCCATACTCGGTGACAACCACATCGACACCCTTGCCGGGCGTGATGAGCGTGGTGACCTTCGGGACGATGCAAGGGATGCGGCCGCGGAGGAGCGGGCAAACGATGATCGACAGCGCGCTGTCTTCCGCCGTATCCGGGTGGCCGCCCACGGCGCCGCGGATGATGCCGTCGGAGCCCACGAGGACATTGACATTGAAGTTCACGTCGACCTCCAGGGCGGAGAGGATCACGATATCCAGCGCGTGGACGGCGGAGCCCATGTAGTTGGCGCTCGCGTACTCGATGGCGGAAACCTCCTGGTGGAGCTGGTCGTGGGCGATGGATTCCGCCGCGACCTTGTCGAAGGACTGCACGTCGATGAGCTTCTCGATGAGGCCTTCCTCGTGGAGCTTCACCATGTGGGCGGTGATGCCGCCGAGGGCGAAGGAGGCCTTGATGCCCTTCTCCAGCATGCTCTCGCGGATGTACTTGACGGCCGCCAGGGAGGCGCCGCCCGTACCCGTCTGGATGCTGAAGCCGTCCGTGAAGTAACCGGAGTTAATAATCACTTTGGCAGCCAGTTTCGCGAGCAGGATATCGCGCGGATTCTTGCTGTCGCGGATGGCGCCGGAGGAAATCTTGGTGCTGTCGCCCACGGAGTCCACGACCACCACGGAATCCACTTCGCAGGCGGAGATGGACTTCGGGACGTTCGGGTAGGCCACAAGGTCGTCGGTCAGGACGACCACGTAGTCCGCGTAGCGGGCGTCCGGCAGGGCGTAGCCCAGGGAGCCGCAGATGGACTTCGCGTTCTCGGAGCGCGGGCAGCCGGAGGCGTTGCCCAGCTCGTCGCAAGAGGAGGCGCCGAGGAAGGCCACGTCGATGTGGAGCTCGCCGGAGGCGATGGCGCTGCCGCGGCCGCCGTGCGAACGGAACACGACCGGCTCCTTCATCAGGCCGTGGGAAATCTCGTTCGCGAGTTCCCCGCGGAGGCCGGAGGTGGAGATCTTCGTGATGACGCCGTTCTTGATATGCTCGATGAGCGGAGCGTGCACGTCGGACAGGCTGGAAGCCGCCAGATGCAGGTCCTTGAAGCCCATTTCAGCCAATTTGGCGACCACCATGTTCACGACCTTGTCTCCCCCACGGAAATGGTGGTGGAACGAGATGGTCATGCCGTCCCGCAGGCCGGACCGGTGGATGGCTTCTTCCAGGGTGACGAGTTTCGTATTTCTCATAGCGCTTCCTCCTTATCCAAGATGCCCGACGCGACGGCCAGCGCAATGACGCGCTCGGCGCGGATCACGACCGGACGGTCCACCATCTTGCCGTTGACGGCGACGACGCCGGAGCCGCGGGCCTGGGCGTCCTTGATGGCCGCGATGATGCGTAGGGCCTTGTCGATGTCCTTCTGCGACGGGGTGAACACCTCGTTCACGACTTCGATCTGGCGCGGGTTGATGATGGATTTTCCGTCGAAGCCGAGCGTCTTGATGAGTTCGATCTCCTTGCGGAAGGTCTCCATGTCGTCCAGGTTGGAATAGACCGTGTCGAAGCAGGCGATGCCAGCGGCGCGGGCGGCCACGACGATGCTCTCGCGGGCCAGCAGGAGCTCGGCTCCGCCCGGCGTGCGCTGCGTCTTCAGGTTCGCGGAATAGTCCTCGGCGCCAAGGGCGATGCCCATCATCCGCTTGGACGCCGTCGCGATGTCGTAGGCGTTCACCACGCCCAGGGCGCTCTCGATGGCGGCCATGATGAGGGTACGGCCCACACAGCCGATTTCGGTCTCGACCTTGATGATCTCGGCCTCCAGCTCGCGGACCTCGTCGGCGGTCTCGGTCTTGGGCATGCGGATCACATCGACACCGGCCTTGACGACGGCCTCGACGTCCTTCTTGCCGTAAGGGGTGCTCAGCGGGTTGATGCGGACCACCATCTCGGTGTCACCGAAATCGATGGACTTCAGCGCGTTATGCACCAGGAGACGGGCGGCGTCCTTCTCGGCCATCGTCACGGAGTCCTCGAGGTCCAACATGATGGAGTCGGGCCCGTAGATGTGGGCGTCGGCCATCATTCCCGGGTTGTTGCCGGGAACGAACATCATCGTCCTTCTCAGTCTTTCCATACGTCCTTACCGGTTGCGCGGACGGCCGCCGCGGTTACACGGGCGCGGATGGTGCAGTCCAGGGCACCCTTGTCCGTCGCCTTGACATAGGCATTATCGATTCCGAGCCCGGACAGGGTCTCGGCGATGACCGCCTTGATCTGCCGGCCGAACTGCGCGGCGACAGAGCTCTGGAGGTCTACTTGCAAGCCTTCACCCGGCGCGATCTGAATCAGGATGTCCCCTGACTCGAGCGTGCCGGCTACAGCGTTTTTGATTTCCATGAAAATTTAGGTATGCGGTTACAAATTGTCTGCGAAATTATACTTTATAATTATAATTTCAAAGCAAATTCGCAGTTTTATTCCTGATGCGCGGGGCGCAGCAGATCCAGCACCACTTTCACCGGGTTGAAGGTCTCCAGCGGGACCTCCACGAAGAGGGTGTTCCAGTCGCTCATCGCACCGTTCCACAGGCCCGGAAGCTCGAGGGCCTTGAGCTCGCGGCCCTGGAAACTCTTGGAGCTGATAAAGCCGGCGTCAGTGTCCACGTGCTCGAGCAGGTTGAACTTCCCGCCCTTGTAGTCGCGCAGGCAGCAGACCAGGTCCACCGGATTGAAGTGCGTGGCGTGAGCCATCGCCTTCATCGCGCCGGCGTCGTCCTTGTTGATCTGGACGCTCTCCAGAATCTGGAGGGAGGTGGCGCCGTCCTTACCCGCGATGATGTACGGGCCGCCGCCGGGCTCGCCCTCGTTGCGGACCATGCCGCAGACGCGGACGGGGCGGTTGAGTTTCGCGCGGAGCAGGGCGACGCGCTCGGCCTCGCCGCGGGCGAGCGGGAGCTGGACACAGAGCTTCTTGTCCAGGAAGTCCTCGATCTCGTTGCACAGCTGCACGGAAGGATTCTCGTCCAGTTTCCGGAGGTAGTCGAAGATGCGGTCGCGGACCTTCAGGGCCTCGCCCATCAGAACTTTCTTATAACGGGCGGTCGTCCCGAGGAGCTTCTCGTGGGCGACATTATCGATGTTCTTGATGGACACGAGCTCCTCATCGACCTTGTCCAGGTTGTAGATGAGGGCGCCGTGGCCGGCGGGACGGAAGAGGAGGGCATCGTCGTCCGTGCGGAAGGGCTTGTTCTTCGCGTCGACGGCGATGGTGTCGGTGGCCTTGTCCTGATAGGTGAAGGTGACGTTGTATTTCACGCCGTAGCGGGCCTCGAAGACGGGCTTGACCTCGGCGAGGGCCTGCTCGAAGAGCGTCTGGTGCTCCGGCGAGATGGTGACGACGAGGTTGCAGGTACCATCGGCATTACGCATATAGGTGGCGGCCTCCACGAGGTGTTCCGCGATGGCGGTGCGGACTTCCCCGTTTCCGTAGCGGTGGAACTTGATCACGCCCTTGGGCTTGCTGCCGTAGCCGAGGCCTTCGTCGGTCAGGACCCGCTTCAGGACATCCTTCGGAGTCGCATTGGCGAAGAGGGCGTCGGAGTAGAAGGCGAAGTCCTTGATCTTGGCGGCGAGCTTGGAGCCGGGGGCATCGACAGGGAGGGTCTCCCCTTTCTCGAGCGTGGCGAGGCCGGCGAAGATGTCCTTGAACATCCGGGAGGCGGCGCCGGAGGCGGGAACGAACTTGCACTTGCCGGCGATCTTCGCGCCTTCGTAGTAGCGGATGGCGTCATCGGCCTCGGCCTCCGACAGGACGCGGATGCCGCGCTCCGGGGTGGCCGGTCCCACGATCTTCATCCAGGGAAATCCCTTCTTGAAATGGTCGATCTGCTCCTCCACGCCGCGGACGTTGGAACCCCGCTGCTGGATCTGGTTGATATCTTTCTGGTTGAACATAAATAGTTGGTTATTAGTCTTTGTGTGGTTAGTCAATGTAGTATTCGCGGCGGTACTGATACAAGCTTCGCAGGCGCTCGAAACCCTGCGGGTCCGTGCGGAACATGAAGTCGTCCGTGAAGATGGGATAGTTGTACTGTACCATCGACGCAATCTCGCCCTGGCTCTTGCCGGCTACGTCGATGATGACGGGATGCAGGTCCAGGTCCTCGGTCTCGGGGTAGAACTCCTCGAGCTCGGTGATGCCGTAGCGGCGGGCGACGGCGCGGACCGCCATCGCGGTGCCGTTCTGCTTGCCCTGGTAGGAGTAACCGGCGATGTGGGGAGTTGCAACATCGCACTCCGCCAGCAGGTGCGGGTCCACGTTCGGCTCGTTGCACCATGTGTCGATGACAAGCGCGCCGAGCTTGGGGCGGGCCCTGAGGAGGGCGCTCTCGTCCACGACCTCGCCACGGGCCGCGTTGATGAAGATCACGCCCGGCTGCATCTTGGCGAAGAATTCGTCATTGGCCATCGCGCGGGTGGTCTCGTCCAGGGGGACGTGCAGCGTGACGATCTGCGCCTCCGCGAGAAGCTCGTCCAGCGTGCAAAAGCCCTCGGGGCCTTCCTTCTCCGCCCGGGGCGGATCGCAGCGCAGGATCTGGAAGCCTAGCTTCCGGCCCGCGCGCTCGATCTTCCGGCCCACATGTCCCACGCCCACGATGCCCAGCTTGGCGTTCTGGAGCGGAATCTTCTTCCGCGCCGCCACCCCGTACAGGGCGGAGAACACATAGTCCATCACCCCGCCGGCATTGCACCCTGCGGCATTATAGACCTCGATTCCGTGCTCTTCGCACCAGGGAATATCGACATGGTCCGTGCCGATGGTGGCGGTGGAAATCATCTTCACCGTCGTCCCCTCCAGCAGCTCCGCATTGCACTTCGTGCGGGTACGGGTGATCAGCACATCGGCATCCAGGCAATCCTCCCGGCAGATATCCGGGCCGTCCTTGTAGACGACCTCGGCGTAAGGCTCAAACACTCCCTCCAGGAAGGGAATGAATCTATCGGCGACAATCTTCATTTCGTTGTCTATCTTAATCACACAAATATAGTCAAATTAACTATATGATGAACCAACTTTTCCCGCGCGACGCGCGAACTTTCCCTTTCCACCACTTTTTTGCAAAAAAACTCTCGAAAAGTTTGCAAATCCAAAAAATCTACCTACCTTTGTAGTCCCAAACGGGAAACGGGGTATTAGCTCAGTTGGTAGAGCGTTTGAATGGCATTCAAAAGGTCAGGAGTTCGATTCTCCTATGCTCCACAAAAAAAGCTCGGCATCAGCCGGGCTTTTTTTGTGTCCTCCCCTTTCCGAATCATCACCTATCTCATTGATTATCAAGCATATCCCGTTGCACAGGTGCACTGCGATGTGCACCCGTGGAGTATCATCTTGTTGACAGTTAAGCACTTAGCTAATGCATTTATTCCCAAAAATATTCGGAATTTTAAATAAGTATTCTTAACTTTACGATAAAGGACCCCTAATCACGAATTAATATGACAAAAAAACTCCCCGTTTTTGCATTGGTCGCTATCATTTTGGCGGCGTGCGGCGGCAAGATGCCGCAGAAGGTTGAGTATCCGCATTATGCTTTCAGGAACTCAAACACGCAGGAGCTGGTAAGTGTCGAAAAAACCGACACGGCCACGATTCTCTCTTTCAAATCCTTCTACACCCCCCATTATTGGATCAGAGTGGCCAAAGAGTCTTTTCTGACCGACGGGACGAAGCGGTATGCGCTGATCGGCACGGAAGGGATTACACCCGGCGAAGAGCTGTATATGGACGACAGCGGGACCGCCGAATACAAGCTTTTCTTTGAGCCGATCCCTTCGAAAACCCGGGATATCAGTTATATCGAGGGAGAAAATACCGAAGGCGGATTCCATTTCTATCACATCGACCTGACCGGAGAGAACAAGCCCCTGATCAAGATTTCCTCCGATGTTCCGGAATCCCTCCCGGACCCGGACCTCAAAACCGGGGAATCTACGTTGACCATCAACCTCCCATGCTCCGTGAAGGGACTCCCTCCGGTAAATGTCCGTCTCACGGTCAGCGACTTTTTCCCGCAGGATCAGAAACTGCTCGTGGGTACGATAACGGAGGATGGCGGAGCCTCCTTCACTTTCGAACATCACGGCCCGGCCATGTGCAAGTTTTTCGTGGGTGATACGGGAAATGCGTCTCCCTATATCCTGATCAACCCGGGAGAGACCGTTACTGCTACTGTCGATGGCAGCGGCAGGAACTGGACGGTCGACCGCTTCTCGTTGGAAGAAACGCTTGCTCCTTTCGGGGTCTATACCGGCAAATTCGCCGCTTTGAACGACCGTTCGCATATCCATTATCCCGACTACTCCTTCGAAGCGTATGACAATGAATTCGCAGCCGACGCCGAGACCCTGTCGGATTATGCCGCCGTCGTGAAAAAGACATACGATGAGAAAATGGCGAAGCTTGCGGCCGATGATACCCACCTTGCCTTTGAGAAAGACTATTTTCAGTTCTATATCGCCTCGGAAGCCATCGATGCGCTGTCAAATGCCGACTATATCCGGATGATGCAATATCGGAGAGCGCATAACGATGACTGGAGAGGGTATGTCCGTGAATCCTTTGCGCCGGAAGACGTGGCTTTCCTGAAAGACATCGACCTGAACAACCCGCGAATGCTGCTTATGGGCCGGTTCGGCATCCTGAAGGCGCCCCTCAGCGCCATCGTATTCCCGGAGAAGGACGGTCTTCAGTCGGAATTCCGTCAGGCCCATTCGATTGCCGTGAAAGTGCTGGAAGGAGAGACTCCCAGCGATGAGGATATGGCTGTTCTGGATGCCCTTTCGATACCTTTCTACAAGGAGTGTATCCAGTCGATGGTTGCGGCGAACGAGCAGCAGTTGCTGGCCATGCCCGAGTGCGTGAAAGACGTTCCCGATGTCCCTGCCGACAAAGTGCTCGACGCCATCCTGCAGAATTATCGCGGCAAAACGGTCCTGGTCGATTTCTGGGCCACCTGGTGCGGCCCCTGCCGCGAAGCGCACACGGTTTTGGAGCCGAAGAAGGACACGCGCTTCAAGGATATCACCTTCGTTTACATCACGGATCCCAGCTCACCGATCCCCAAATGGCTGGAGATGATCAAGGATATCAAAGGCGACCACTACTACCTCACCGACGAGCAGCATAAAACCGTCTTCAAACAACTCGAATCCAACGCCGTCCCCACCTACCTCCTTGTCGGCAAAGACGGCCAAGTCATCAACAAATACATTGGCTTCTCAAACGCCATCCTGGACGCCCTGGACAAAGCGAAGTAAATAACGTTCAGCGACTTAACGAATCAGAGGTGCACCATTTGGTGCACCTCTGAACATTTATCTATTTAGCAGCTAATTACTTAGCAGGCTCGATCACGCGGTAGTGACCGGACAAATGCATGAAGGCGAAGAGGCGAAGCAGGCCATCATAATAGGCATCAAAGTAGCCATCCTCGTAGGGCTCGTTCTTGCTGTCCCAGAGGCGCTGGACGAATTCGCGGGAGATGGCGTGGTCCGCGGCGAGGGTGGCGGCGGCGAGGGTGGAGACGAGGCCCACGGAGTGGCGGGTGCCGGTGCCGCGGAGCTC
>JAFYTP010000096.1 GCA_017558775.1 Bacteroidales bacterium
CAACCACTACAAGCGCATCAGCCACAACCTGATTGCCCAGCCTGACGACGGAGTGGAGCTGGAGAAGTCCAACATCCTCCTCGTCGGCCCGACGGGCACCGGCAAGACGCTGCTGGCGAGAACCATC
The DNA here is from genome assembly GCA_017558775.1 of Bacteroidales bacterium. GTDB lineage: Bacteria > Bacteroidota > Bacteroidia > Bacteroidales > UBA932 > Cryptobacteroides. Next base: position 128 of record JAFYTP010000096.1, read on the forward strand.
GCCAAGCAGCTGGATGTGCCGTTCACGATCGTGGACGCCACCGTCCTCACCGAGGCCGGCTATGTGGGCGAGGATGTCGAAAGCATCCTCACCCGGCTGCTGCAGGAGGCCGATTTCGACCAGGAGAAGGCCGAGCGGGGTATCGTCTTCATCGACGAAATCGACAAGATCGCCCGCAAGTCCGACAACCCTTCCATCACCCGCGACGTGTCCGGCGAGGGCGTGCAGCAGGCGATGCTGAAGCTCCTGGAAGGCAACGTGGTCAACGTCCCCCCGAAGGGCGGCCGCAAGCACCCCGAGCAGGAGTTCATCCACGTGAACACGCAGAACATCCTGTTCATCTGCGGCGGCGCCTTCGAAGGTATCGAACGGCACATCGCCCTGCGCAAGAACACGCAGATCATCGGCTTCGGTGCCGAAGAGAAGCAGCGCATCGACCGGGACAACCTTCTCCAGTATGTCGACGCCCAGGACCTCCGCGCCTACGGCCTCATCCCTGAGATCGTCGGTCGTCTCCCGGTTGTCACATATTTGGATCAGCTGGATCGTGACTCCCTGCGCCGTATCCTGACTGAGCCTAAGAACGCTATCGTGCGCCAGTACGAGAAACTGTTTGAAATGGATGGAATGAAGCTCGAAATCGAACCCGCCGTGCTGGATCTGATTGTGGATACCGCCATCGCCCGCAAGCTCGGCGCCCGCGGTCTCCGCAGCATCTGTGAGGACCTGATGAACGACGCCATGTTCGAAGCTCCCTCCTCCCGCAAAAAGACCTACACGCTTACCCTCGCTTATGCGCAGGAAAAGTTGAAAAATTAGCGTTTTGCTCTTGCAGGATTGGGAAAAAGTTCCTACCTTTGCATTCCCCAAATGAAACGGGGCTCAGAAATGAGGGCTTAGCTCAGTTGGTTTAGAGCGCTTGCTTGACAGGCAAGAGGTCGGCAGTTCAAATCTGCCAGTCCTCACACTCCAAAAGGCACTTGCATTCGCAGGTGCCTTTTTTGTGTCTTGACTATCAGTCCGTTTGTGTTTCAGAGGTGCACTTTGTGGTGCACCTCACTTGTTTCAAGTCGCTGATGCTGAAAGGCTTTGAGGAGGTTCGGTACTGGGTTGTTTGTAAGTGGTTGATAATGAAATGGTTGCTTTTTAGCTGGTGCCGAACCTGTTGTTTTTTGGGGAAGTTTGGCACGGGTAGTTTTGTAACTTGTTGTTAGTGAATTGATTATGAAACCTTCGGTTCCGAATCTCTGTGTGCCTATTTCGTTTCATAGCGCACTCTACTTATTATCTTCACCTTCCGATGTGCTCCGTCCTGAAATTGGTTTACAGGATTCTGGGTCTGCGGGATGTTGATTTGTAGTAGATTGAGAATTATAGTGTTATAAATGTTCTATCCGCAAACCTGGCAAAAATCGAGGGGGTCTGCGGATGGGCGATTTGTAATATGTTGAATATGAGGATCTTCGGAGATGTTGGTCCGCAGACCCAAAGAGGGGTGAGAGAAGATTATATGGATCGGGACGACGGTGGCACGGTCTCCATGCGGGTTTCAGGCGCTACGCCAGGTCGGGAAGGGGCTTGACGTCGAACTCCTCCTTTTACGGCCCCGGTTCCCGGGCCCGTAACGTCGTCAAACAAACTCCGTCATCCCTGCGGGCACGCCCCTTCCCTCCGGCTCGCTGTCGCTGAAACCCGAATTCCGCCCGTGCCACCATCGCCCCGACCTGATTATCAATCGATTAACGTTTCACGGGTGCACCGCTAGGTGCACCCGTGAAGTGGTAAGGTATTGATAGATAGGTAAATACTATTACTTCTTCAGAAGATCGAGGTAGTCTTTCATGTATTTGTTGTCCTTCAGTGCTTGTTTCATCTGTTCTTTGGAGGCGGAGAAAATGTGGCCGAAGGCGCCGAAGGTGACAGTTTTTTCTTCGCCGTCGATGGTGAGTTTGCCGACACTGAAGAGGAAGTTGTCATTCACGGTCAAGGTTTTCTCGACAAGGGGGACGACGATGGCGTTTCCAAACAAGAGACCCAGAGGCGCGAGGTCTCCGCCGCCGCGTTCTTCAAGTTCTTCGGTGACGATTGTGTTAATCCTATCTGTGAGGAATTCAATATGTTGGGCTTTCTTGGGACAAGTGGCGATGGCGGCGGCAATCAAAGCGACGAGGGTTACGAGGGCGATAATCAGGCCCAGTTTTGATCCCTTCTTCCCAATTCCGCGGCTGTCGATGTAATCGTCGACGGCCTGGTGGAACAGGCGCTCGAAATCATCCAGGTTCGCCGCTTCAATCATCGGTATCTCCGGTATTCCATCCACATTACCGAAATAAGACTTCTCGCCGTCGGAAAACTTGGGAGAGCAGTAGTAGTTGCGATATTTCATGACGCTGTGTGGTTAGTTTGTGCTATTTTTCACAAAAGTAGCAAATAATCAATACATTCCAAGAATACTGAGTGTCGATGGTGGTCCAAAGTGTGGACCACCGTCGGCGTTTAGGGGCATAAAATGCTTATGGTGGTCCATCCCCTGGACCACCATAGGCGTTTGGGGGACAAACAAAGCTTATGGTTTTGACCATCAGTCTGTTGGTGCTTCACGGGTGCACTTCGCAGTGCCCCCGTGCGAGATCAAGTTGTTGATTGTTAGCGAGATAGTATACGAGAGGTGCACAGGATGGTGCACCTCTGATGTTTTATATTGCTGATATTGAGTAAAATACGGATGGGTATCTTACCAGATATAGGGAATGATGCGGTATTTGACGCGCTGTTTGTACTCTTTGTAACCCTCTAAGCCGTTTTCGAGGACGGATTCTTCGTTGCGGATGCGGAGGGCGATGAGGGGGAGGTAGAGGAGGAGGATGAGGAAGGAGAGGGGGGAGGCGAGGACCAGGGGGATCATCAGGAAGAGGAGGGTGGTGGCCATGTACATGGGGTGACGGACGATGCCGTAGAGGCCAGTGTCGATGACTTTTTGGTTCTCCTGAACCTCGATGGTCCGGGACAGGTAGGTGTTCTCCCGCAGGACTTCCGCATAGAAGAGGTAGCAGGCAAGGAAGAGGGCGGCGGCCACCCAGACAGCCCAGTCCGGGAGAATGCACCATTGGAAGCGCCAGTTCAGGCCGGCGACCACGAAGGCGGCGAAGAACAGGATGGCGCTCAATCTCACCACCTTTTTCTGCTCCTTCTCTTCTTCCTTGGCATTCAGGCGCTTACGAAGCAAGTCCGGGTTCTTCGCCATCAGGACGAAGCCGGCCACGAACATTGGCACAAACAGGATTCCCATCAGGAGCCAGCCCTGCCAATACCGGAAGGAGCCGGCGGACAGGAACAGGAGGAGGCCGATGATGACGACGCCCAGGAAGAACTTCGTCAGGGCTTGGGTGAACAATTTCGTATCCATGGCTTATTTCATGTGGGCCTTGAAGAAGGCGCTGGTCTTCGAGGGCCAGTTGCTGGGGATTTCGTGCTGGAGGGTGGGGTAGAAGTAGATCTCCTTGTCGGTGGAAAGGAGGTTGTTGTACGGGGCGACGTTGGTGTGCGGGGGACAGGTGCCGTCCTGGAGGTTGGAGCAGGCGATGACCGGGCAGGAGATCCGGGTGGCCAGGTTCTTCGTGTCGAAGTAGGAGAGGAACTTGTACATCTCCTCATCGCTGATGCGAGCCTCTTTGGCGGCCGCTTTCGCCGTGTCTCCGGGCCAGGTAACAATCTGGAAGTAGTCTGGATAGTCGCCCAGGAAGGCCACGCAGGGGGCGATAGCGGCAAACTCGTAGTCGCTCAGGGCCGCGGAGGCATAGGTCAATGCGCCACCCTGGCTGGAGCCTTCGGCGAACAGGTTCTTCATGTCGCTCGTAGCTCGCGTCGCCATGAAGCGGATGGCCTGCACGCAATCCATGAAGGCACCGCGATAGTAATAGCCGTCCTTGTTGCCAAAATTGAAGGCGAACCAGTCATCATAAATGTTTGTGAAGTCCTGCTCGATACCATCGTCCCGCAGCTTCGCGGGCGCACGGTTGATGTACTGGCCGCGGTGCGAGAGATAGAACTCCGCATATTCTCCGCTGTTCCCCGACGGACAACTGACGAAATTGCCCTTGCTATCGTAGCCCATGAAATGCATGATCACCGGATGGGGATTGCCATCCGTAGGCTCCAGATAGTACCCGCGAACAACGACCGGATCACCCTCCGGGCCGTCAGGAACGGATTGGAACTCAACGAAATAGACCTTGCACTTAGCGCTACTCTTCTTCGTGACCTCGATGAGATTCTCCTTCATCTCAATCTTGTACAGCTGCGCCTTGGCATCCTCCCAGAACTTGTCGAAGTCCGCCTGCTTGTCCGGGGCGGAGACGATCTCGGTGGGATTGATGCCGAAGGTAAAGCTGCGGGCCGTCTTGCCGTTCACGAAACAGGCCGCCTTGTAGAAACCGGGCTCCAGTTTTTCATCGGTGGTGAAGGGAATGTCTATCTCACCTTTCGCCGGAACTTCCACGGTCTTATTGACAGTCGTCAAAACCTTTTTCTGGTCGGTGGAGATCCTGACCATGGCCTCCGCCGCCACCGCCACGGCGTTGGGGTTCTCCACATGGATGGAGATGGCGGGCTTGTCGGTGAAAATCCAGTCCTCTGTCACGGGAACAGAGAGTTTCAGATCGACCAGTTCGACCTGCTCCGGTTCGGTTTTCGGTTCCGGTTCGGGTTCCGGTTTATTGCAGGCCCATACAAGGACGCTCGCAAAGGCGAGGACCGCGAGCAAGAAGGAAGTCTTCTTCATTTATTTCGTAAAGTTTCTGGTAGCGAAGGGGAGTGCCTGACGCAGCGCCAGGTGCCAATACTCCCAGTTATGGACGCCATTGCGCACGCGGAGCTCGCTCTTGACGCCGCGGTCGCGCATTATCCGATAAAAGTCGATGCTCAGGTCGAACAGGAAGTCATCGTCGCCGCAGTCGATGAACCACGCGACGCTCCGGAGGCGTTCCAGCGTATCCTCATCGGCCTTGTCGATGAAATCGATGGCCGAGTGATCATGGACGGCGTTGGCAACATAATACAGGCAATCCTTCGGGGAATCCAGCGGCCAGACCTCGTCATTCGCGTTGTCCAGCCAGGCGCTCATCGCGTAGCAGCTGGAAAACAGTTCCGGATGGCGCTGGCAGTACACCACGGAACCGCCTCCGCCCATCGACAGACCCATCACGGCCCGATGGGCCTTGTCGCCGATGATCCGGTATTTCGCCTCCATGGCGGGCATGAACTCCTGGAAGAAGAAGTCCTCATAGTGCCAGCCCGGCATGTTGAAATAGCCGTTCCAGACCTCGCGCGTGTTCCGGTCGCCGGCGTTGGGCATGATGATGACCATCTCGCAGGCCTCGCCCGTGCCGATGAGCTCGTCCGCGACGAGCTGCATCGCGCCCTTCCGGGGCCACGAATCGCAATCGTCGCTCAGACCATGCAGCAGATACACGACGGGATACTGCTTGTCCGACTTGTCAAAACCGTCGGGCAGATACACGTTGCACCGGACCGGAGCCCCCAGGATGGTGCTGCGAAGCGTGTCCGAAACCACTTTTCCCGCGCGGGCGGAAAAAGGTAACAGCGCCAGGAAAAGAAGGATGACAACTTTCTTCATCTTACTGAATATCAGCTTTGTATTGAATCTCCTGCCCACTCACCAGATGGTCGCAGGCGATGGCCGGACGGGATTTCTTCGAGGACTTGCAAGGAATGGTGACCCACGCTTCCTGGCCGGGCATCAGTTCGCGGAGATTGAAGTCTCCGCGGACGCCTTCCACCTCGACAAAAGCATCCCGGTAGATGGGGGCGACGCCGATATTGGCGATGAGCACGGAAGCGCTCTCGCCCTCCTTGATCCGGAAGTCGCGCACCTCGAACGAGTAACCCATCGACATCGCGGCTTCCTTGATACGCTCCGGCGTCTGCTTGCCGGGCTGGTCATTGCCGATGATGAAGGTCATGTGGACCTTCGCCACCACGTCCTCGAATTTGCGGCCGTGCATGCCGGTCTTGTCCAGGACGTGTTTCTGGTCGTAATCGGTATAGTAGCTGAACTCACCGCCCAGGGGAGCCCTCTTGTATCGGTCCTGGCCGAAGAATTCCCAACTCTCGTAGTTGTAGCCATCCCAGTCCTCGCACATGAAGGAATCGTCGAAGTTGCCGAAGTTCAGGTCCAGCAGGCCTTTCTGCTTGTGGAAGGGGGCATACTTGCTGTCGGCCGCGTCGATGGAAATGAGCCAGGGTGTATTCTGGAACCACTCGTCCATCTTCGGCAGGAACTGCGCCTGGAAGTCGTGGGAAGGGAAGGTCTGGCCGATGATGCAGGGGCCGTCGTAGATGTGGTATTCCGCCCAGAGGCCGAAACCCGTCTCCACGAAAGCCAGCCGGGGATCCTGGTCGTAACGCTCGGCGAAACGGCGGTGGAACTCCATGTGGAAGCGCTGCAGCTCTTCGCAGCGCCAGTCGGGGAATTCCGTCTTGCGTCCTTCGCTCTTAGAGTTGGTGGCCTCATAGCCCGGCCAGGACTTGATATAGTCCGGCACGGCGCAGGAGTACCCCGGATAGGTGTAACGGAAACGCACGACAGCCTGGTGCCCGCGGGACGCCACTTCCTTGAGCAGCTTTTCCATCGGCGTCCAGTCGTACACGTCCTTTTCCTTGCACACGTCGTTGTACAGCATGTAGGAGAACTCCAGCTGCACATACTCTTTCTTGTTGGATCCGCTGGTATTCCACAGCACGATACCGGTCATGGGCTGCACATGGTCGATGACCGACTGCAGCGGAACGCGAGTTCCGTATTCCGTCGCATCGACAGCCGGTTTATCCTCGCAGGCGCAGGAGCCAAGAGCCAGGGAAAGAAGGAGAAAGAGTCTCTTCATCATTTACTCTCTGCTGAAAATGAGCACGCAGCTGATGGCGGCCACGATACCGATGATCTGAGGCACGGTAGGGACGGCGGCGTACAGGAGAAGGGAAATGATGCACATGATCACCGGAGCGCAGGCGTCCGCCAGCGGGGCGATGACCATCGCCTTGCCGTAACGGTTCGCATACACCAGCGTGAAGGCGCCGATGGCGTTGAGGATCTGCACACCGAACACTTTGGCGGCCTCGCCCCAACCATCGGCGAGGACGTTGTTCTGGCCTTTGCCCATCAGCAGCGCCACAGGAATGAGCAGCACGGCTGCGATGGCCATATACACGAACACGCTCTCGGCGTCCGGGGTGTTGTTGTTCGCAAGCTTCATCACGAAAGCCTGGACACCCCAGCAGATGAACACGATGGAGGCGAACAGGATCCAGATCCGGCTCGTCGCCGCGCCGTCCTTGCTGTCAGGCAGGGCGAAGCAGATCAGCGCCACGAAGGCGAGGGCGATGCCCAGTACACCCAGCTTGGACACTTTCTCCTTGAGCACGGTGGCCGACAGCAGCACCGTCACGATCGGCGCGACAGAAATCATCGGCATCACCAGATACGCCGGAGCGTAATCCAGGGCCAGGAACAGCACGAGCTGTCCGCCGGCGCCCAGCAGGCCCACGGCCAGGCTGAGCAGCGCCGGCTTCGTCCGGACGTCCAGCTTGAACTTGATGTTGGCGAGGGCCGCGATGGCGCACGGAATCATGCTCAGCGCCCAAATCACGTAAACCATCGTCTTGGGAAGCGTGGTCTGGTCGCTGAAAGCGCCCCACACGCCCCACGTAACCATCGTAATGATGGCATATAACAGCCAGTTGTGTTTTTTCTGTGTCATATCCTATTTAACAAAAGATGCGATAATCCTTCCCCATTCGTCATTTTCACGGATTCCCGTGAACTTGTCGGAACCGGGGCCCCAGGCATAGACCGGGACGGCGATGCCGTTATGGCTGTCGCTTGCAAAAAATACACCGATTTCACCCTTCTCCAAATCGCCGTCCTGCAGGGTGAGGGCGCCGGTGTTGTGATCGGCCGTCACCACCACGAGGGTGTGACCGTCGGCAGCCGCCCATTTGAGCACGTCGCCGATGGTACGGTCGAAGTCCAGGAGTTCCTCCATGCCCTTGGCGATGTCGTTTCCGTGCAGCCAGTCGTCGATGCAGGAGCCTTCCAGCATCATCACGAAGCCGTTCTCTCCACTCTCGCGAGACAGGATGTCCAGCCCGCGGGCCACGGTGTGCCGATACAGGTCGCCACGCTCCATCGCGACGGGAAGGTTATCCGGAGCGAGAATGCCGATGACAGGCAGTTCCGCCGCCATCAGGGCCTCTTCCGTCAGCGCCACGGTATAGCCCGCGGCGGCCATCTCCTTCGTGATGTCACGGCCGTCCTTCCGGTTCACGGTGAACCAGTCCAGACCGCCGCCGGTGATATAATCGACACCGCACTCCACATAGTCGGCGATGAGATCATCCTGGTTGTAACGGTACTCGTTATGGCAGCAGAAATCGCACGGGGTAGCGTCGGCGAGATGGCAGGTGACGGCCACGCCGGTCTTTTTGCCCAGTTGCTGCGCCTTCACGAGCACGGACTCGAGATCCGAGTTGTCGGCAGCCGTACCCACGTGGCTCTCCGCCGTCTTCTGACCGGCGGCCAGGGCGGTTCCGCCCGCGCCGGAGTCGGTAATCAGCGCATCGGTGCAATATGTCCGGGAAAGGCCGATGTACGGGAAATTGTCGAAGTTCAGCTTTCCGTGGTTCAGCACCCAGGCACAACTGACCTGCTCCAGGCCCATGCCGTCGCCAATCATGATGATGACGTTGCGGACCTCGTTGTCCACGGGGGGCATTTCCACATCGACAATCTCATACGGATTGGGCGTGGCGTAGTATTGCAGTTTGTTTTCTTCTTTCTTGCCTTTGCAGGCGACTACCAGGGCTGCGGCGGCCAGGATGAACAGGGTGGTTTTTCTCATATCAGTTCTTTATGAACGAAGCCGGCTCTCAGTGCGAGCCGGCTTCGTCGCTATTCGTAAGAATTTGAATGTTAGTTCTCAATCACGAGGGTGACGGCTTCGCCCTTCAGGTTGCTGCCGCTCTTGTTACCCCAGGAATAGAGCTTGACGGTCTGTCCCTTCTGGATGCCTACGTTCGCGCGAGGAATCCGGACTTCGGTCTCGATGAACGTGTGCTCCGCATCGACATTACCAGCGCAGGTGATGTTGGCAATGCAGGTGTCGGGAACACCAGCTCCTTCGGGAGCCGCGTTGAAGGAAGGCTCGGCAGAGCTGCCGCCGAACACGTACAGGTACATCCAGCACTCGACACCCGGAGCGGAGTTGCCGTTGGCATCCATCTCACCGGTTTCCGGATTGTTGTCCGTGTCGAAGTAGAAGTAGTAGTAACCGCTGCCCCAGAGGCCGTCGTGCCAGGTTCTCTTGTTGTAGAGATAGACAAATTCCTCGTCGTAGGTGGCCTTGAAATTCAGGACGGGACCGCCCTCGCTGGCGACACCGGTCTCGACACCGATCCAGTCGGACATGTCACCATCGATCTTGATACCGCCCACGTGCGGCTCGCCGTAGAGCACCATATCGAGCTCGGCCTTCGGAGCGCAGCCGATGGAATCGCCCGTGCCGCCCCAGACCTCGGAACCGCTGGAAGTGTCGCAGAACTGACCGTCGATGTAGGCGCCGAAGCGCAGGCAGTCGCCCTGGAAGATCTTGTCGGCGGCGCGGTTGAAGCAGAATTCGAACTTCAGCATGTCGCCGTCCACGGCCTCCTTGTGCTCAAAGCCGTCCAGGCCCCAAGTGATCATGTCCGGAGCGCCGTTCTGCATGAGCCAGATGTCCACGTCCTTGTCGTACTTGGCACCCTTCCAGAGGTCACCGCCCTTCGCGCCGGCGAAGTCGCCATTGTCGAAGCACATGTGGATCTTATGGGCAAATGCCAGGTTACCGGCCAGCATGGAACCCTTGTCAAGCTCCAGATAGAAGTACAGCTTGTCCTCGGTGAAGATCTTCTTCAGGGCGAAGACGGCGCCGTCACCCAGGATGTCTTCCTCGGCGTCCCACTCGGTGAAGATACCGTCGATGGCGAGCGTCGGGGTCGGAGGAATCGGGGCCGGGTCGGTCTTGTACTTCAGGGACACCTTGTTGCCGAGTTCAACGCCGTCAATGGCGCCCTTGACCACGACTTTGAAGGTCTTGTCGGCCTCGAGGCCGGCGGGATCCAGTTCGAGCTTACCGGAGGCCTCGGTCTGGCCGGCGGCGATGGTCAGGTTCGGAAAAGTGACGTTGGCGCTCTTGACCGTGGATTCGGAAGCGTCCAGGGAGAGGGTGACGGTTACATCGGCGGGAACCGGAACGTCGGAGGTCACTTTGATGTTGGCCTTGGAACCGGAGAATGCGTTGTCGCCGGAAAGGGTGAACTGCACCGGAGTGCCCTTGGGGTTCAGCAGCTCGTTCTCCTTCTCTTTCTCGCAGGAGGCGAGGGTCAGAGAGGCAAGCGCCGCAACGAACAGATACTTGGCAATAGATTTCATGCTTATTGAGTTTTAGTTATTTGCTTGATGGTTAAATTATTCCAGCATCAGCGCGCGGAATGTCGCGATCTCCTTCTCAGTGATGCCGATGGAAAGCAGGTACTTCTCCATACCCACGGAGAATTCGTCGTAGGTGCCGTCGTCCTTCTTGGCGAAGTTATCCCAGATGTAGGTCGCGGCGCCCTTGTAGTCCGCCTTGCGGGTCATCTTGGTCTTTTCGCCGTCGGAGGTCGCCCAGCCGTGCGGGGCGAACTGGGTCAGCTCGTACTCCTTGGAGATGTCGCCTTCATTCACGCCCAGGACACCCAGGATCATCATGGCGATGGTGCCGGTACGGTCGCGGCCCAGGGAGCAGTGGAAATAGACAGGCTTGTTTTCGCTGACGCACTGCAGGATGAACTGGAAGCACTGTTTTGCCTTCTCCTTGTCATCTCTCAGCAGGGTAGTGTAGCCTTCCTCGATGACGGGAGCGCAGAAGACGAGGTCGTCTCCCAGAGGACTCTCGCTGAGCACGTCGCTCTTTCCGCGCAGGTCCAGCTGAGCCCGAATACCTTCCGCCAGGATGTCCTTCTTGCCGGTCTTCGTCAACTTGCCGTCTTCCATACGGCCGCCGCGGTAGATCATGCGGTATTTGACCGTCTTACCGCTCTTGGTCTTCCAGCCGCCCAGGTCGCGGGCGTTGCGGACACCGGAGGAGAAGAAGACCTGATGGACATGGCCGTGGGTCTTGAACGAACCGGAGGTCAGGGTCTTGCTGCCGGCCTTCACTTCGAAGTGATAGTTGGCGTTCGGACGCAGATTGGTGATTGTCAGGTAATTGTCGGAAATGCCGGTATAATCCCGGCTCCAGCCGTTATCCTCCCACAGGCGGGCGGTGATATCGTCACTGGTGGAAGTGGACTCCCAACGGATCGTATACTTCTGGGGCTTGTCGTACTTGCCGGGAGCCGTAGGAGCATAAGCTTCGTCCAGGATATGGGTATCCTTGTAGTCGCGCTCCGGATAGGTTACCTCAGTCAGGAACTTCTCCACGATGGCATCCGTGACCAGAATGTCATCTCCGTCTTTAACCTGGGGATCCAGATCATCTTCTTCGGTAGGTGTCGGATCGACGGGCGTGGGATCAACATTCTCCTGGTTTTGTTTGTTGTCGTCGTTGTTATTCTCCGGCTTGGTGCAGCAGAACATCAGCGGAACGAGAATAATCAGAGATAAATAACGGACTTTCATAGTGTACTAAATAGTGATTACCTACAAATATAAGGAAATCTAGATTTCATTTAAAAAGATTTCGTTTCATTTTCGAAATAAAATCGTTTCAATTGGTTTCGTTTTGGATAATGGCGTCATCCAGTCCGGTGAAGTCGAAGCGGAAAAGATACGATACGCTGTTGTCATTATCGCTTCCAACCCAGATACATCCGCGTTTGTGGTCGACATAGATGGATTCCGCATTACCGACATTCTTCACCGAGTATGCACCGAGGATTTGCTCGCCGTCTCCGGTAAGGGCCGTAATCCTTCTGGCTTCCGAGTCGGTCACCCACAGCCAGTCCGTCAGGGGATCGTAGCACAGACCGCCGATCTCCGTAATGGAGGGATGCTTTTCCACGAGCCGCTTCTTCCAGACAATCGGCGTGTATTTATTTATACCTTCGGTAGTTGCGTTCAAGTCACAGCAGAAGAGGTCCGATCCGGTCTGCGTTCCGCAATAGACCATTCCATTCTTGTAATAAGCGATACCTTCCATACCGGCGTTTCCGTAACCATCGGCCTCCTTGATGTCAAACAGATGCTTGCAGTCCTTGGAAGACTGGTCAAAGACCGTCGGAAGTTCATCGGCCGGGATACAGAACACGTGCTGGGCTTCTCCGGCAATCAGGAGGTCTCCGGTATCATAGTTCAGCGTAAGCCCTTCGGCATCCAGGCTGCGCGATCTGTCTCTGCCGTCTTTGTCTTTGTACTTGTTGCCCAGGCTCACTTTATTGAGCACTTCACCCGTGAAGGTAATCTTCGCCAGCTCACCGCCGTCTCCGACGCCCCACAGGAAGGTGCCGTCGGTGCTGAGGCACAGGCCGGAAAGCTCAGTCAGTTTCACGTCGAACCGCTGGTGTCCCGTGATTTCGGGCATCTTGGGAGCGGAACCCTCGTATTTGGTCAGTGAAGCGGAAATGTCGCCCAGATCCTTGACGGTTCCAACCTTCAGTTTCGTATCCTCGTTGACGGTATAGCAGACAGGCCAGACGCCGTCTTTTCCCAGATACAGCGTAAAGCCTTTCTTGAGCGTGATAGTTCCGGGAATCCACAAGGAACCGGTGCCGTCATCGGCTATTGTTCCGTACAGGAAGGGGTATCCGTCGGTTTTGCGTCCGGAGAAATCGGTGTCATCCGAAGTGACCGTGGCGCCAAAGGAGGTGAGGCGGATGCCGGGACGCTGATTTCCCGCCACGGCAAACTCGGTGAAGCCGGGCGCCTTGAAAGTGAGGCGGGACGATGCGTCGATGAAGGTGAAGCTGGTACCGGAGAGGTAACCGATCGTCAGAAGATTGTCGAAGGAGTTGAATTCCGTGGTTGCCGTCATGAGGCCGTCGCCGGGAATGACGGCTTCGGCGGGCCAGGCGGCGTACAGGGCGTCCGGATCGCAAGGATACTCCGTGACACCGTCCAGCCGGGCGCTGGCCGTGCGTCCGTCCGCCGAAATGTCGGAGGCGGTCAGGGTGACCGTCTGGGCGGCCGGGCCATAGTTCCCATGGACATAAATCTTGTCACCGACCTCCCATTTTCCCTTGAGCGGGGATACCGTGAAGGTATAGGTTCCGGGCTGGGGCCCTTTCGGTTCGGGTTCCGGTTCGGGTTTCGTTTCCGGTTTCTCCTGCGGGTCCTGGGGCGTCTTGTCGCAGGAAACGCAGAAAGGCAGGGAAAGGGCAGCCAGGGCGATGATCAGGAGGGGAAGTTTGGTTTTCTTCATTTCAATGTTTTAAAATACCGGTTTATAGGTCGATTCCACCACGCCGTCGGCGGAAATCACAAAATATACGGGCGTCAGGCTCGGGTCAAAGACGTCCGTGGCGTCCTCCGGGTAATAATAATCCCACCCGGGGACATCGGGATTCGGTCCGGGAGCGCAGACGACGGCCACGCGGCGGACATCGGCCCATTCGGGATTATCGGCAAGAACGGTCAGCGCCTGATGGCAGGAGGGACATCCCGGGTCCAGCAGCAGCACCAGCGTGCGTCTTCCGTCCAGTTCGACGCCGGGAACGGTGGCGGTATCGCCTTCAAGGTTGTAATTGATCCACTGGCGGTTCTGGAGGAAACGGGCGTATTCTCCCTCGGTCAGGATGCCGTCGGAGACGATCCGGTCCACGGCCTTTCCATAAAGGGTGGCATCGCGGCAGGGGGAGAGGGGGGTGTAGAAAGCGCCGTCCATCCAGTCGGTATAGACGTAGTATGCAACCTCATCCTCCTTCAGTTTGTCGAAGAGAACGTCCATGGAAGCCAGGGCGTCGGCCTCATCGGCCGCCACGGCCTGTTCCGCGTACCGGGCAAACTGGTTCTGGGCGGCGTCGATGTCGCTGTAGTCGATGCTGTGGGTGTTCCAGAAATCCGCGACGTTCGCGTTTTCCCGGCAACCTGCAAGGACCGCCAGCAGCAGGAATATGACCGTCGACCTTTTCATTTATTTCGCGAAAGTGACGTCCAGCAGGGGACCGTAGCCGTCCTCGGAGTTGGGCATGTTGGAAAGCTCTTCCCATTTTCCGGAGGAGCTCACATAGAAGCGCATGCTGGTCTGGAAGTTATCGCCCATCAGCATCGGCACATCGCTCTTTTCCGCCGCCTTGTTGAAGATGGAACGGTCCACGAAAAGCTCGAATTCGTTTCCGTTGCCCGCGCCGAAGGTGAGGCCGCTGTTTTCTCCCAGGAGTTCGGTCCAGTCACCGTTCAGGCGCTGGTACAAGGTGCTGTTGTCGGCCGTTCCCCAGCCGCCGGCACCGTTGCCGAGAGAGAATTCGATGATGAAGTCATAGCCCTGGGTGAAATAATTCTGATAGCCGGATTCGAATTCACCGTCCGTGTTGAGGTTCACGCGGGCGGGAAGCTCGTCATTCGCCTCGAAGTATTCTTTCATATACTCCTTGTCAAATCTGACATAGTAGTAGATGTAATCTCCGTATGCGTAAACGCGGATTTCCTTGACTGCCTCCCACTGGTCACTGGCCTTGTTCTTGGCGGTATAGGCTCCCTTGAGAGTCACCCAATCTTCAAAGTTTCCGTCGATGGTGATGGGGCCGGTCTGCTCCTCGGGGGTTTCATTCTTGTTGTCGTCCTTGTTCGTTTTGTCGCAGGCGATCGTGAAAACCAGGGCCGCGGCCAGCAGTAAAGCAATCTTTTTCATTTTATGTGGTAAGTATTTGATTATAAGCGATTTATTAAAACTAATCTTCGTGTTTTTGTACGTGATTCCCCAAGGTGCAGGCCATCACGACAGGATGGCGATGCACCAGTTTAGCCAGGGATTCTTGGGAAAAGAGTCTGGTTATAAGGAGAATGTGTGCAGCTTGTTGTAACCGGTAGATTGGTCCCAAACGTTCTTGTTCGCCAGGCGGATGGAGAACAGCGGATTGTTCCGGAGTGTCTCCGCGGGATCCGGCAGGTTGAGCGAAAGGGTGTATTCGCCGGACAGACCTTCAGGGAGGGTGATGGTCTGGTCGATGACGGTGGTCGTGCCGGGCATCCAGAAGCGAGGATCGGAAGTCACGTTCCAGGTCTTGACGACCTTGCCGTCCTTGGAAGTGAGCACGAATTCGGCGTCACGCGGGTTCATCACGGAAGCAAAGCCGACGTTGTCGATCTTCAGGACGACGCGGAACGGACTGCCGGCAGCGGGTTTCTTGGTGAAACTGCCCTCGGTAAGCGCGAGCCGGTATCCCAGACGGGTCTTGATCTCGTCAAAGCATTTGTTCTTCTGCCAGAATTGGATCACCTCCTTGTTGTAGCTGATGTTCAGATAGGTGAAATGCTGCTCGGCCATGCTCTTGAGCGTATTTTCGCATTTGCAGAAGTTGGAAAGGTCGCAAGTTTCGCCACCCATGATGGTGTACTTGGTTTCCGCCTTCCAGTATTCCTTTTCGCTGGTACTGTTGAAAGTGCCTTGGTCGGTGGAACTGGCGAGATAGCAGTCATTGTGTCCGGCGAGACGGGCCTTGTCGGTAGGCTGGTGCGCCTCGGCGCGGGTTATGGTGTCGGCCAGGGTATAGCCGTACATTTTCATTTTGAATTGCGGAGTGCGGAGTTCGACCTGCCGGTCCGTCGGAAGGGCGTCCAGCAAGGCGTCGCACACATGCTTCCTGGGAAGGAAGTCTTCAGTGGACGTGGGTCCCTGGATGAAGTGGTCGGTATAATACCATTCGCCCCAGCATCCGATGAATCCCGCCTGCAGGACGAAGATGACGTCGGAGTATTCCTGGAGAATGGGTTTGAGTTGGGCGATGTGGCGGAGCACCTGCTCCTCCGAGGCATCGAAAGGAGCACTCTGCTCCGGATGGTTGAGATCCTTGATGGAATTGGAATAACCGAAACGGAGGATGCACTTGGCGCCGCCCGTGCGGTACACTTCCAGATTCTTGCGGATCAGCTGCAGGTACGCTTCGGAGATGTCCGACTCGAAGAAATCCTTGAGCCAGAACTCCAGCATATATAGGGTGCGGTTTTCAGCGCGTCCTGCCGTGAGGGCATTTTTCGAAATGGGATTGCCGGATGCGGAGCTGAAGCTGGTCCCGGAATACATGCCGCGTTCCGGATTGGGAAACTGCTCGTCCGTAACGGTATAGGTGACTTTTTCCAGGCCTTTCTCGCCCGAAGCGCCGCCGTTCTTGTCGCAGGCGGAGAAGAGGAGGAGGCTGATCGCCCCGAGGAATAAACTGATCTGTCTCATTTCGAATTTGATTTTAAAAAGGGCATAAACCGCGCTTGGCGGTCTATGCCCTTGAATGAACGTGTCTTACTTGTTAACGACAACCTTCAGCAGCGGAGCCTTACCGCTAGGATTGTCATCAGAGGGCTCACCGTTCGGGAGGGCGCCGGTGGCGTCCCAACCATTGGTCTGGAGCTGGAAGCCGATGGTGAACTCATCAGCCCAGGTGCCGGCGGGATAGAAGTCGCGGGCGAGAGCGAACTCCATGCCCTTGCTGTTGCAAGCACCCTCGGCGAAGCCGGTGATCTCGACATCACCCCAAGACCAGCCGTCAGCGTTGTTTTCACCGGTCCAGTTGTAGACCTCGCAGCCGAGGTTCTGGATGTAACCGTCATCCGCAGTGAAGTAGGTACCCATCACGAGGACATCGATGCAAGGGGTCTCGCCCTGATCCCACTGACCGGAATAGCCACCGGTAGCGGTATTGTTGTCACCATTGATGTAGAGAGCGAAGTGAGAGTCGCCGGTGGGTTCGAGAACAGCCTTGTTGAACTCAACATAGACATAGACGTAGAGTTCGTCGGCGTAGACCTTGGCGGACTTGATCTCAGGATAAGCCCAGGTGTCGGCAGCCTTCAGCGAGCAGGACTGAACCTTTTTCTGGTCGAGCTTCGCCCAGTCGGCGGTGTCGCCATCGACAACGATGGGAGCTTCATACTCGGGCTCTTCCTCATCGGGAGTTTTGTCTTTTTTCGGGTCCTTGTTGCAGGAAACAGCGAGGATCGCGGCCGTCATGGCCAGGAGTGTCATAATCTTTTTCATAATGACTTTGATTTGAATTGGTTAAAAATTGTTGGAAATGTAATTATCTGGGATTCTGCTGAATGTGGCTGCTGTTGATCTCATCCAGGGGGATGAGCAGGGCAAGCCGCTTGTCAGTGTAGTCGATTTCGCCATAGTTGTGGAAGCCCACGTAACGGCGATCCATCTTCTTGCGGTTACGGAACACGTCAAAGTAACGGTGTCCCTCAAAGCACAGTTCCATACGGCGCTCGTCGAGAACGACATCCAGGATGGATGCATAGCCGCGCTCCTTGTAGTTGGCGGAGGTCATCATCGCGTCGTTAGGCAGACCGGCGCGCTTGCGGATGATGTTCACGTCATCCAGCGCTTTCTGGTCCTGGCCGAGCTTGGCTTCAGCCTCGGCGCGGTTCAGCACCACTTCACCCCAGCGGAGGAACACGGGCGAGGTAAGCATCGCCTGACCGTCCTGGCCGACAAACTTGGTGTTGTAGTAGATGGCATACTGGCCACCGTTGTCACGCACGCCACCCTTGCTCACGTTGCCGCCGTCAGGACGGACGAACACGCGGCTCTTTTCGGAGGCGCCGGTCTTACCGGTAACAAAATCGATGCCGTTGACGTAGTACTCGGTGTAGGTGTTTACGATGGTGGGAACAGCCGTGTACTTCTTCTTCTCGTAGGTGAACTCGAAGGAACCATCGGCCTTCGGGGACAGTCCGTTGATGATTTCGCTGGAGCAGTTGCTGTTGGTCTCCTTGGTCTTGATGGGGAAGGTGATCATGAACTTGCCGTCATTGGTCGGCTTCGGCATCTTGAAGTAAGCGGCGAAACGCTTGTCTTCCGGATAGCGCTGGAACAGGTCGATGAGGATGTCGCTCCAGTAGTGCTCGCCCCAGCCCTGGTTGCCGCTGTTGTAGTACATGGAACCGATGGAGGAGTTCGGGTGGTCGACAAGAAGCTTGTCGGTGACGTCCATCTTCACGCACCAGATGGTTTCGTCCATGTCGTAGGTGTGCGTGGGATAGTCGGCGAAGTCATAACCGCTGGTGACGGCGAGCGGGGCGTGGCCCATCAGGTCGTTGCAGAGGTCCAGGCACTCCTGGTTCTTCTCCATGTAGAGATAGACGCGGGCGAGCAGGGCCTTGGCGGCATCGGCGGAAACATAGGATTTGTTGCCGCGCGGGGTGTTGCCTTCCATGTACTTGATGGCGGACTTGAGGTCTTCCACGATGGCGTCGTAGACCTCGCCCACGGAGGCGCGCTTGATTTCCACATCGCTGGAATAGGAGTCCATGCCCACGTGGAGGATGACGCCCGGATTGTCGGTGCCGCACACGTACGGCATGGCGAACAGGGTCACCAGGTGGAAGTGCGCGATGGCGCGGAAGAAGTAGTTCTCACCGAGCATGTGGTCGGTCGAGGCGGAAGCGCCCGGCTCGATGGTGTCGATGTTGGAGTTGGCCGCATAGATCATCTTGTAGGCCATCCACCAGGTGTAGTAGATGTTCTCCTCGGTGGGAACGTCCGCGTAGTCGTACGGGTGGATGAACGGGTCGGAGGTAACACCGGAGACGGTGACGTTGTCCGAGCGCAGTTCGGTGATCTGGAAATAGTGGCGCATATACTGGTTACGTCCGTTCGGGTAGGCTTCGCTCTCACCCTTGTACGCAACGAGATCCTTGAACAGGGAGTAGATACCGTCGGTGGTATAGACGGCCGCGGCGGGATTGTCCTTCAGCTGGGAGGAGGTCATCGAGTCGGATTTGTAGAAATCCATGTTGCAGGACGCGAGGACCAGCGCAGCGATAGCAATTGCAAATATCTTTTTCATATCAGTATCCTTTTAGAACTTGAGTTCGATGCCGAGCACGACAGAGAGCGGAACGGGATAGTTCTCGCCGCAGACGCCGGCGCTGCCCACGTCACTGAGGCTGACTTCCGGATCCATGCCCGAGAAGCGGGACAGGGTGAGGAGGTTGTCTCCGGCCACATAGACTCTGGCGCCGCTCATGTTCACCCTCTTCAGGAAGGTGTCAGGGAGGTCGTAGGCCAGGGTGACATTACGAAGACGGAAGAAGCTGCCGTTTTCGATGAAGCGGGAGGACAGCTTGTTGGAGCTGTCGGTACGGCCGCCGACGGCGAGCGGATGGGTGGCGATGTCACCGGGCTCGGCCCAGCGGCTCCAACCAAGACCGTTGTCGATGGACATCTGGTTCAGGTTGGTGTAGGCACCGTCGGAGTCCATGTTTTCACGGGCGCGGTTGTAGATGGTGTTGCCGACCACGAAGCTGCCGGTGGCGCTGAGGGTGAAGTTCTTGAAGCGGACGCCGGTGTTCAGACCGCCGCTGAACCAAGGAGAAGCGGAACCCACGATCTGCTGGGTGGCCTTGGAGTAGTCACTGGTCGCGGTGGCGACCATCTTGGCCTGGGTCTTGCCGTTCTCGTCGATGTAGAAGGTCGGGTTGCCGTTCTCGTCCAGTTCGGGGACGTAGGTCTCCCAGAGCGGAGAGCCGTTGTCGGGATCGACACCCAGCCACTTAGGCATGTACCAGGAGAAGACGTCCCAGCCTTCGCGGAGGATCTGCGGAGACATCACCATGTCCTCGTGGTTCGGAAGCTCGATCACGCGGTTCTGGTTGTAACCGAGGTTCAGGCCCATGGTCCAGGCGAAGTCCTTGCGGTTGACGATGGCGCCGTCGATGGCGAACTCGATACCGCGGTTGCGGACCTTACCGACATTGTCGAACTTGGCGAAGAAACCGGTGGACGGAGCCATCGGGGCTTCGAGAAGGATGCTGGAGTTGAGGGTGTTATAGAGGTCGACGGTCACGTTCCAGTTGTTCTTGATGGTGGCGTCGATACCGAAGCTGGTCATGAAGGCCTCTTCCCAACCGAGGTTGTAGTTGGCCTGGCGCTGGAGGACAGCGGCGGTCTTGCCGTTGTACAGCGTGCTGAGGGCGAAGGTGTCCTGGTACTGGAAAGCGGGGATGTTGTCGTTACCGGTCTTTCCGTAACCGCCGCGGAGCTTCAGGAAGGTGATGAAGCTGTTGTTCTTCATGAAGTTCTCCTTGGAAACGATCCAGGCGGCGGAAGCGCCCGGGAAGAAACCACCGCGGTTGTAGGGACCGAACTTGTAGCTCTCGTCGTAACGGATGGAAGCGGTGAAGATGTACTTGCCCAGGTAGGAATACTGAGCCTGACCGAGCACCGCCCAGGAACGGGAGTGGTAGTCGTTACCGGAGATCTTGCTCATCACGGTGTTGGAGAGGGCGCGCTGGCCGGCCGGGAAGCTGGTGCCGGAGGCAGCCATGCTGCGGGCGTAGCCTTCGCCGTACTCCCAACCGAGGGTGACGTTCACGTCGTGGTCGCCGAAGGTCTTGAAGAACTTGGCGAGGTTGGTGGTGCCCCAACCGTTCCACTCCCCGTTGCTGTTCTCGAGTTCACCGCCGGTTCCCGCACCGTCGTAGGAACGGGGATCCACATAGTACTCGTAGTAGGAGGTGGAGGTGTCGTAACGGTTGGTGGAGGTGAGGGTGAGCCAGTCGGTCACGTTCCAGACGAGCTGCAGGTCAGCGGTGAGGGACTCGCCGTGGCCCTTGGAGTAGTTGTACTGCTCGCTGTGCAGGACGTTGGAAGGATTCTGGGTGTACCACTTCTTGCCGTTATCGGAACGAGGGGTCTTATCGTCGGTGATATAGATGAGTTCGTCGCTCCAGGTGCCGTCCTCGTTGATCACATAAGGGATATCCCAAGGCATGGCATAGTAGGAATACTCCATGGTACGCCAGGAAGAAGTGCCCTGGTCATTGGACTTGGCATAGCTCGTACGCACGTGCATGGTCAGACGGTCCGTAAGGGGAGCCGACAGGTTCAAGCGTGCGGAAGTCTTCTTGAAGTTGGTGTTGATGAGGGTACCCTTCTCATTGTAGTGGTCCATGCTGGCGAAGTAGCTCACCTTGTTGGCACGACCGGAGATGGAACCGTAGTAGTTCTGGACGAAACCGAGCTTGAAGCAGTTGTTCACCCAGTCGAAGTTCTGCTCACGGAGCTCTTCCGGATAGCGCTGCTTGAAGAGGGCCGGCTTGAACATGGTCTTCTCGTAGTCATAGAGCTCGGCGGCGTCCATGGCATGGAAGCGGCCCATCAGGGCCTTCTTGAGACCGCCGTTGGCCTTGAACTCGATGGTGGTCTTGTCCTGCTTGCCGCTCTTGGTGGTGACGACGATGACACCGCCGGAAGCGGCCGCACCGTACAGGGCGGTGGCGGAAGCGTCCTTCAGGACGGTGATGGTTTCGATATCGTTGGGGTTGAAGGAACCGCCGGCGACGCCGTCCACAACATAGAGAGGACCAGCGCCAGCGGTGATGGAACCGGTACCGCGGATGCGGATGTCGGCGGAGGCGCCAGGCTGACCGGAGCTGTTCATGACAACCACACCGGCTACCTTGCCTTGCAGCATGTTACCCACGTCGGGGGTGCTGACGTCGCGGAGTTTCTCACCGCTCATCGAGACGACGGCGCTGGAGAGTTCCGCTTTCTTCTGTGTGGTGTAACCCAGAACGACCACTTCATCCAGGGCTTCCGTGTCGGGGCTGAGGGCGACATTGATGACGTTGCGGCCGTTCACCGCTTCCGTCACGTTGACGTAGCCCAGGGAGGAGAATGTGAGGTTGGCGTTCGCAGGCGCCTGGATCACATACTTACCATCGTAATCGGTGATGGTGCCGGTGCCGCTGGGCAGCATGACGCCCACTCCGATGAGGGGCTGGCCGTCCGTGGCGTCCGTCACCTGGCCCGATACGGTGATCGTTTGGGCCGTTGCAGGGATTGCAAGCACTGCGGCTGCGATGACTGCAAGCAGGTAGGAGTAGATTTTTCTCATGGCGAGAGGATTGGTTATTACTTAATAAAGATGATAATTGATGTAATCTTGTTTCAGTGCTAGAGCAAATCGTTCAATCCGATCAGATTGAAGGCCCGGAAGTACTTGTCCATATCCCGCTCGATGCGTCCGAGGACGATCTGTTCCGGGTCGATGCCCAGACGGGTCAGGTTGGCGTACAGGAAGCCGCGGGCGGCGAGGGGAGCGGGCTGCTGCCAGATATAACGGCAGCAAGTCGCGACAATCCAGTCCTGACGGGCTTCAGTGAGCTCGCCCAGGTCCTTGCCCTGCTCGTCTTCGTGCAGCCACTTTTCCCAGCGGTGGGACTCGTGGACGGCTTTGTGGAGCACGTCTTTCATATGGGAGAGGACCGCTACGCGGCCTTCTTTTTCGTATTTGACCTCCAGCTCTTCCAGTTCGCACAGGGCGCGGTATTCGCTGATGGTGAATTCAGGGCCGACGTTGGCGGCGCCCATGCCGCACAAAGGATACTCCTCCGGGTTAGCCACATCATCCGTGTAATGACCTTTGATGTAGCTACCCAGAGGACGTACCTTCGAGGTGAGCGACCTTGCGACCACCGGATCGAACACGGTCGTGTCCAGGTCCGTACCCACCTTCCCGACGATGAAACAGGGCCACACGTCGGGCAAACCAACATTAACCAACCCTTTTTTGAGTTCCTGAATAAAAGTGTCGAAAGTCTTCTCGTCGGCGAGGCCTCCGTGGACCTCCTCGGTACCTACCTCGTAGGAGATGGCGGGAAGATTGTTCTGCTTGCGGAAGTTCTCCACGTGGGCGATCAGCTCCACCGTTCTGGCAGCCACCAGGCGGATGTCGATGGTTTCGCCCTTGGGGACGTTGATGTCCACGGTGGGATCCACATGGATGAGGTCGTAACCGGCCAGGACGGCGGCCTCGAAGGACTTCTTGACACCGTCCATGGCGTCCTTGACGGACCATTTCTCGGTGCGCTGCTTGTCCTTGAGCCAGGGACCGCCGTGGTCGATGGCCACGATGACGGGACCGGTGAAATGGACACGCTCCACCTCGAAGCGGATCATCCGGGTGAATTCCGCCTGCGTCATGCCCGTGTAACCGCCGTCGCAGTCGATCTGGTTGAGCGTGGCGGCGAAATAGATGGGGGCGTTGTTACGCTTGGCGGCGCGGATGGAAGCGCTGATGACGGCGGGGGAGTTCGGGCAGGCCGCAAAGATGGTGCGGCGCACGCCGGTCTCCTTCTCGAGCTCGTCAATCCTGTGGAGCAGTTGTTCGGTTTTCGGCATAATAAACTATAAATATAAAGTGACGCCTTCCACCACACGGGAAATGTTTCCGGAAACGGAAGGGGAGTCCGGGCTGAGCCCGGTCGCAATCGACTTGAAGAAGCCCAGCAGCTGTCCCACGAAGATGTAGGACACGCAGGCGTAATAGTCAGCCACGCTGTTCGGAAGGCCGATCTCGACGCAGAGGTCGTAGCAGTCTGCCTCGAGGGCGGCGGGTTTCTGCTGGCACACGACAACGCTGGCTTTCACGTTGTTGTTGGACTTGATCTGGCGGATCAGATCCAGTTCGTAGCGCTGGATGTCCGGCTTGTTGGACAGGAGGTAGACCAGCATGGAGTTCGGGTTCACCAGGGCCTTGGGGCCGTGGCGGAAGCCCAGGAAGGAGTCATAGGCGCACATCACGGCACCGTCGGTGAGCTCCTGGAGTTTCAGGCGGGACTCTTCCGCGACGCCCTTGAGCGGGCCGGAACCGAGGAAGATGGCGCGGGTGAAATTGCGGTCGGCGATCTCCTGGATCTTGGACTCGTAGTATTCCATGGCCGCTTCGACCTTGTCAGAGAGGAGGTCGATGCTTTCCTTGTCCTCCTCGATATTGTCGATGCGCGCGATCATCGAGCACACGATCAGCATCGTGGAGTAGCTGCTGGTCATCGCCAGGGAGACGTCGTTGGTCTCCGGGGGCAGGAGGATGGTGAGGATGTTGGAACCCTTCATCTTGGCCAGTTCGCCGTTCTCGTTGCAGGTGATGAAGACGTGGGCCACCTTGCCGGCGGTCTTTTCCACGGCCTTGACGGCACCAACGCTCTCCGGGCTGTTGCCGGAACGGGCGAAGGAGACGAGCAGCACCTTGCTGTTCTCGTCGAAATAGAGGCCCGGATCGGTGATGATGTCGGTGGTGGCGATGGCGCGGACGCTTCTTCTGACTCTGGAGAGGGCCGGTTCGAGGGCGTCGCCGATATAGGCGGAAGTGCCGGCGCCGGTCAGGACGATTGTGAAGTCTTTGTCTAAGTTTTCATTCAGGAAGTTCTGGATTTCGGACTTACGCGCGCGGATAATGTCATAGGCTTTGCGCCAGACACGCGGCTGCTGCCGTATCTCCCTGTATGTGTGAAAATCCTGTGTCATGTTTGCTGTGGTTTGTTTGTACCGTTTGCAAATATAAAAAGAAACATCCTAAATATTTCGTTTCGTGCCTACAAATGTGAAACCGGAATTAAAAAAAGCGGCTGATTTTTCAATCAACCGCTTGAATATCAATAACTTAGTATAGTTTCAAAAACGCTTCGTGATGTTTCGATTATTTAGACGGAAACCGTTTCGACATTGATCTTCATCGAACGGAGCTGGCTCTTGAAGCTGGCCGGGATGTGGCTGTCGGTGATGACTGTATGGATCTTGTCCGGCATCGCGATGAACGCCAGGGAGCGCTTGTTCACCTTGGAGGAATCGAACACGGCGATCACCTCGCGGGCGCGCGAAATCATTACTTGATTGGTGCTTGCCTCCTCCATGCTGGGGGTGGAAAGACCGGCCTCCATGCTGATGCTGTCCACGCCCAGGAACAGCTTGTCGCAGTAGAAGAGCTTGAGGTTGGATTCCGCCAGCGGCCCCACGATGGAGTTGCTGGATTCACGGACGGTACCGCCCAGGAGAATCACCCTGAAACGCTTGTATTTGACCGCCTCCAACATCGCGTTAACGGAGTTGGTGATGATAGTCAGGTCATTGAAGGAGTGGAGGTTACGGACGACCTGGAGGGCGGTGGTGCCAGAGTCCACGAGGATGGTGTCCCCGTTCTTGATATGGGCGGCCGCGGCACGGCCGATGGCTTCCTTTTCCCGGGAGTTCACGAGCTGCTTGAAGTGGAAGTTCCGCTCCTCGACCTCGTCCGTGGTGGAGGTGGCGTCCATGATCGCTCCGCCGTGTACACGGAGGAGCAGTTTCCGTTCCTTCAGGATGCGGAGATCTTTCCGGATCGTCACTTCCGAAACGCCGAATTCGCGGCTCAGTTCGGACACATTGACGGAAGATTCTTCGCGGAGGCGTTGAAGGATGGCCGAGCGGCGGCCCTGTGCGGAATCGTAGATGTTCATGGTCAGCTGATATGAGTTTTAGTTTCACAAATATAAGTCCTTTTTTGGTTTGAAACAAAACGAAATGCAAAAAGTGAAAAAAAAAGCATAAAAATTATGAAAAGTGCCCAAGTTTTCGCATATTCGCACCATAAAACGAAAACCAAATGAAACAGTACGACATCGCTGCGATCGGCGAACTCAACGTAGACATCATTCTGAACCACATTGAATCCGAGCCGGAAATCGGCAAGGAAAAGTTCGCCAAGGACATGATCGTGACCTTGGGCTCTTCCACCGCCATCTTCGCAGCCAATGCCGCCGCTCTGGGCAGCAAAGTCTGTTTCGTGGGCCTCGTCGGCCGCGATTCCTTCGGTGACCTCGTCTGCACCTCCCTCGACGCCAAGGGTGTCGAAACCCGTTTCATCAAGAAAGGCGAAACCCCTACCGGTGCCACCATCTGCATGAACTACGGCGAGGACCGCGCGAACCTGACCTATCAGGGCTCCATGGACGTGATGGGCTTCGATGACATCGACCCGGAAGTCTTCGAGAGCGCTTCCCATATCCATCTTTCTTCCCTTTTCATGCAGTCCGGACTGCTCCGGGACATCCACAAGATCCTGGACAAGGCTGTGGAGAAGGGGATCACCGTGTCCCTGGACACCCAGTGGGATCCGATGGAGACTTGGAAGCTCGATTATACCACCGTTCTCCCGAAAGTGACGGTGTTCCTGCCCAACGAAAAGGAACTGCAGGCCCTCACCGGCACGCAGGATCTGGAAAGCGCCATCGCCAAGGTGCTCCCGTACCTGGGATGCTCGATGGTGGTCAAGTGCGGCTCCAAGGGCTCGCTGCTCGTGCTCAAGGACGGCACCCGCCGCTTCCTGCCCGCGTTCCTGAATAAGAATGTGGTCGATGCCATCGGCGCGGGCGACAGCTTCAACTCCGGTTTCGTGAGCGCTTTCGTGAAGCGGATGCCGCTGGAGACTTGCCAGGAGACCGGCAA
Source organism: Bacteroidales bacterium (assembly GCA_017558775.1). Taxonomy (GTDB): domain Bacteria; phylum Bacteroidota; class Bacteroidia; order Bacteroidales; family UBA932; genus Cryptobacteroides. The sequence goes on from JAFYTP010000096.1 coordinate 26,578, forward strand.
CCTCACGGGCGCGGTCAACACCACCGCCGCGGGCGGTACGGGCGCTTTCACCTCGCTGGAAGCCGTGCGCGACATCTGTAAGGAACGATTCGGACATCCCATTGCCCTATGAGACAATTCGTGTTTATAGTAAGTTTTTTGAGCGTATTGGCGGCCTGCTCCCAGCAGCCCGCCAATGACTGTGCTTATAGCGGGGGTAAACCCGTGAAAAACGTGGACGTGGTGGTGGCCACCGCGCCCGCCGGCGACCTGACGCTCCGCAGCGTCTGCTTCGTGAATAACGGCACCAAGGCCGTCAGCATCGACGCTATCGAAACCTCTCCCGTTTCCGTGGAGGGAAAGGAGGTCTGGTCGTTCCAGCCCACTTCCTCCGACGAGCGCAAGGACTGGGTCCTGCCGGTGGGGAAGGGTTTCTATCAGCGTAACTTCCTGGGTATGAACGCTCCCGACTACGGCGGCGGCATTCCCATGATCAGTTTATGGAATAAGGACGCGTGCGTGAGCGTGGGATTGACCGAGCCGGTGATGCGGCAGGTGTCGATGCCCGTGAGCCGCAAGGGGAACGTCACCCGGGCCGTCATCCGGCAGGAGTTCCCCGAGCCCGTGAAGCTCGCGCCCGGCGACACCCTCTACGCGCTGAAGCAGTTCGTGATCGAGGGCCAGGGCGATTTCTTCCAGCCGCTGCGTCAGTTCGCCGGTTACATGCACGACACCTACGGCTGGGAAGCCCCCGTTTCGCCGGAGGATGCCTACGAGCCGGTCTGGTGCGCCTGGGGCTATGAGCGCACGTTCACCGTGGACGAGGTCGTCGGCACCCTGCCCAAGGTGGTGGAGCTCGGCTTCAAGTGGGTCGATATCGACGATGGCTACCAGATCTGCGAAGGCGATTGGACGGCCAACGAGCGGATCGGCGCGGAAGGCATGCGCCGGATGACGGACGCTGTCCATGAGGCCGGCCTCAAGGCCAAGATCTGGTGGGCGCCGATGTCCGCGGATCCCGGCAGCGCGCTGGCCACGGAGCATCCCGAGATGCTGCTGGTGCAGAAGGACGGCACCCACGAGGACATCTCCTGGTGGGACAGCTGGTACCTTTCTCCCGTGAACCAATATACCTGGAAATATACGGAAGACCTGGTGGATATGTTCCTGGTTGACTGGGGATTTGACGGCTTCAAGCTTGACGGCCACTACCTGAATCTCTGCGCCCCGGACTACAATCCCGCCAGCGGTCTTTCCTATCCGGAGGAGGCTCCGGAGCGTCTCCCGGAGTTCTTCGCCCATCTCTATGGACAGGCTCAGGCGGACAAGCCCGGCTGCGTCGTACAGCTCTGCCCGTGCGGCTGCGCTGTCAACTTCTTCAGCATTCCTTTCATGAACCAGGCGGTGGCCTCCGATCCCACTTCCAGCGCACAGATCCGCATGAAGCGGATGGTGTACGCCGCGATGTGCCCGGATCTGGCTTATTACGCCGATCATGTGGAGCTCTCCGACGGCGGCCTGGATTTCGCCTCGCAGGTGGGTGTGGGCGGTGTCATCGGCACCAAGTTCACCTGGCCAAAAGTCAATCCTGACGCCCAGGAATGCGGCGGCAGCCTGCTGACTCCCGAGAAGGAGGCCCTGCTGCGCAAGTGGGTGCCCATCTATACGGAAAAGATGCTTTCCACGGGCACTTACCTCGATCTCTACACCTACGGCATCGATAAGCCCGAGGCCCATGTGATCGACAAGGGCAAAGCCCTCTATTATGCTTTCTATGCTCCGAAGTGGAACGGTGAGCCCATTACACTCCGCGGTCTGGACGCTTCCCATACCTACTCAGTCACGGAATATACCGCCGATGAGCCCGTCACTTATCTCGTGAACGGAAGCGATCCGGTCATCAAGCCGGTTTTCGAGGGCAATTATCTCATCGAGGTTACCGAGTTCCGTCAGGCCGCTCCTGAGGTTAAGGATGGGGATACCGTATTGGCTACCAATCCGTTGGTGGAGAAATTCCTGACGGAAGTGGACTACCCGGACAAGACTTGCACGGAGTACACCAAGGTGTTGGACTATTACGGCGGTTTCGACGGCAAGAACATCACTTGGGACAATTGGGCGACCAAATGGCCCGACGGTGACAAGCCGCTGTCCTACAGCATCCGCTGGAAGGCGGCGGATGTGGAAGACGGCGTCATGACGCTGCATCTGGAAGACGAACTCTCGTGGGCGCGGGACAAGGAGATTGCCCCCGGTTCCCGTTTTGTGACGATCACCAATCTGGTCCCCAATGACAAGTACACCTACAAGGTGACTACGGAAAGCGGGAAAGTCCTCACGGAGGGCAGTTTCACTACGACCGGCCATCTGCATCAGGTGTTCTTTACCGGTGACATCGAATACAAGAACGGTGTCGCTTTGAAGGGCTCTGGTGGCCGTAATGCCCGCGATCTGGGCGGCTGGACTGGCCTGGACGGGAAAAAGACGAAATACCGCAAGATCTATCGGGGCGGCCGTCTGAACGAGAAATGGGAGCCTTATCCGATTAATGCCCAGGGACAGCAGGAGCTGCTGTTCGAGGGTATCGGCGCCCAGCTTGACCTCCGTGGCAAGTCCGACGTCATGACTACGCCGGCTGCCGAGGGACTGGCTCACTGCGCGCCCGTCATCGAACAGGGCGGCAAGGCCATGCTTGTCAATGACCACGCCAAGACCAAGCAGTGCTTTGAGTTTGTGCTGGATTGCGTCCGCAAAAACAAGCCGGTCTATTTCCACTGCTCGCTGGGCCGTGACCGCACCGGCACCCTGGACATCCTGCTGCTGGGCCTCCTTGGCGTGCGAGAAGGCGACATCGCCAAGGAATATGAGGTGACCTATTTCGCTCCGGTCGGGTACAGCGTTTCTTCCTCGGAGAAGGATTCGAACACGGAGCCTGTCTTTAGGAACACCCGTATGGAATGGGTTTACAGCGACGTGGTACCTTATTTCTGGGAGATGGCCGGGGATGGTTCCTTCGCGGACGGCGTGGAGAAATATCTCCTGACCGTGGCGGGCGTTCCCCAGAAAGACATTGACGAATTCCGTAAATTGATGCTTGATTAAACACTGACTAATATGAAGAAGATTCTTGTTTTGGCGGCCCTTGCCGCTCTGGCCTTCTCCTCCTGCTCGAAAAAGGAAAAGGTGGATGAGTATGGCTATACCATCAAGGACAACCAGATTGTTTACAACACGCCGGCCCGTCCGGCGGACCAGCAGAGCATGCTGCAGTTCGCCGCGGAGCCCATTGAACACGTGCGCGTCGGCCTCGTCGGCCTTGGCGACCGTGGTACCGGTGCCGTGTACCGTTTCCCGTACATCGAGGATGCGACCATCGTCGCCCTTTGCGACCTGATGCCGGAACGCGTGGAGCGGGCCCAGGGCATCCTGGAGGAGCTCGGCGCTCCCCGCGCGCTGTACGAGTTCAGCGGCGAGGAAGGCTATAAGGAGCTTTGCCAGCGCGATGACATCGACCTGGTCTATCTGGCCGTTCCTTGGCAGCTGCATACCCCCATCGCCGTCTATGCGATGGAGCATGGCAAGCACGTGGCCATCGAGGTGCCCGCCGCCACCAGCATCAAGGAGTGCTGGGACCTGGTGAACACTTCCGAGCGCACGCGCAAGCACTGCATGATGCTGGAGAACTGCTGCTACGACTTCTTCGAGCTCACCTGCCTGAACATGATCCAGCAGGGTGTCTTCGGCGAGGTCGTGCATGTGGAAGGTTCCTATTGCCACAACCTGGATCCCTACTGGGACCAGTACCAGGGTGACTGGCGCATGACCTACAACAAGGACCACCACGGTGACGTCTATCCGACGCACGGTATCGGCCCTGTCTGCCAGGACATCGACATTCACCGCGGCGACAAGATGAACGTGCTCGTGTCCATGGACACCGACGCCTTCAACGGCCAGGAGATCGCTGACAAGCGCTATGGCAAGGGTGTCGTCGAGAAGTACGCCAACGGTGACAACACCATGACCTTCATCCGCACCGAGAAGGGCAAGACCATCCTTGTGGAGCACAACGTGGTCACCCCTCGTCCTTACAACCGCATGTACCAGGTCACCGGCACCAAGGGCTTCGCCAACAAGTACCCGAACGAGGGCCTCGCCCTGGGCGCTGACATGGTGAAGGCTCCCGTCGCCTACGACGATCTGGACGCCGAAGAGTACATGAGCGACGCTGAGCGCGACGCTCTGATGGCTCTTTATGAGCACCCGATTGCCAAGGGTATCTCCGAGAAGGCGAAGGAGGTCGGCGGACACGGCGGCATGGACTTCATCATGGATTACCGTCTCATCTACTGCCTCCACCACGGTCTCCCGCTCGACCAGGACGTCTACGACGCCGCCGAGTGGAGCTCCCTCGTGGAACTCACCGAAGTCTCCATCAACCACGGTTCCATGCCCATCGTGATGCCCGACTTCACCCGTGGCGAATGGAACAAGCTCGATGGCCTGCATTTTGCACTCCTCGAAGAAGAAAACTAAACTTAAACTTCTCCATACTCCGGCACCCGCATTTGATGTGGGTGCCTTTTTTGTGTTTTCAAGGGAAGTTTTTTATTTTTGTAAGTAAATCAGTTACCGCATATGAAATACACCGAAACATGCAAGATGAAGGGTGGGTATGAGAGGCCTGCCCTGAGAGTTGTGGAGACAAAGCAGGAGTTGTCATTCCTGGCGTCGTCGAATCTCGAGCCCATTGACGGGGGCGATGATCCGGATATTGATTGGTAAGGAGGGGAGAGGTATGAGACGCATTGCTTTGTATTTGGGGATGGCTGCCGCGGCGGTGGTGGCGTCCTGTTCCGTCCAGGAGAAGGAATTCGAGGCGAGCAAGGGGTTGAAGCTGGGGGAGGCGAGGTTCTTCGCTTCGTTTGAGCAGCCCGCGGCCGAGGAGGGGACAAAGGTTTATGTCGATGAAAACCTGTACCTCCACTGGAACGCTGACGACCGCATCAGCCTGTTCAATCAGTCGACGGTCAACAAGGAATTCGTGTTCACCGGGGAGACCGGGGACGAGTACGGCGAGTTCCGGGAGGTCGAAAATGGCAGCACCGCGACGGGAAATGCAATCCCGTATGTCGTGGCTTTATATCCTTATCAGTCAGGCGCTTCGATTGGCGCAAATGGGCTGAGTCTGACAATGCCCGCGGTGCAGAAGTATGCGGAAAAATCCTTCGGCCTTGGTGCCAACACGATGATTTCCCTGGGTGCCGATGACAACCTGCAGTTCAAGAACATGGGCGGTTACCTCCGGGTCAGCCTGTACGGCGGGGTTTCGGTCAATTCCATCACCCTGAAGGGCAACAACGGCGAAAAGATCGCCGGCAAGGCCAATGTGTCGATGTCGGCAGACGGCACCGCGACCCTCGCGATGGCCGAGGATGCATCGACAGGAATCACCCTCACCTGCGCCAATCCGGTCGCCCTCGGCGCGACGGCGGAGGAAAGTGTCGATTTCTGGTTCGTGGTCCCGCCTGTGACCTTCTCGAAGGGCTTCACCGTCGTCGTCAACTACGAGGGCGGCTCCGCAGTCAAGTCCACCGACAAGAGTGTCACCGTCAAGCGGAATCGCCTGAGCAAGATGTCCCCGTTTGATGTCAATGCCAACCCGCCGACCGCGACGACTTATAAGATTTCGCATATGTGGCTGTGGGGTGGTACCGGGCAGCAGTACGGTGGAACCAAGGTCATTGACCTGCTTACCAAACCTGACTATTTCAACAAAGAGGACGGCCGTGGAATTACGGCGCTGGTGGATAACTACTACTCGCTTTGGAACGATGGCACCTTCGTGAATTACGCTGGTGAGGATGCCCGTAACTGGTGGTTCGTCTATTCCGGCAGCGTGAATCCTGTGAATGGTAAAGACGTGGATGTGAGGAAGTTCTATGATGTCCTTCCGCTTTCCACGGGCAAGTTTGTCATCGACGGAAGCACGGTTACATTGACCAAGGCCGATGGTACCACCACGACGGCGACCTGGGTAGGCCCGGGCACCTATGAGATGCCGAACTCCAGCCCTGTCAAATCCGTGACGATCACGACACAGGCCTTGATGTTCGAAATCAAGGGCGGTGCAGAAAGCTGGGATCAGTCTGTTATGTACACGGACTATCACGCCATCACCGGAAATCCGAGGGCCTTGTTCATCGAGCTGGATCAGATGCCCGATGGCTTCGTGGTTCCCGAGGCTTCCCAGACGACAGATGCCGACTTCAAATACGAGTCTCCAGAATTCGACTTTAGCACCCTGCCTGGCAAGTGGAATGTCTATGGCGGCAACTCCGCGCCGTTCGGCATCTGGGTCCTTGGTGGTTCCGGTGACGATCCTGCCTTCGTGAGCCCGATCGATAAGAGCTGGTGCTGGGATGATTCCATTTGGAGGGAATCGGACAATGGCCTCACGATCAAGGTGACGTCTGTCTCCGGAACCTCTGCCACGGGTACGACCAACTGGTGGTCCGGAAACGACGGCAAGTTCTGGAACTATATCTGGAAGCACACCTCGACGAACTGGACCGATTACTATGAGACCGACCTGTCCAAGTACTATGATCAGATTCCGAAGGGTGAGAAGGAATTCACCATCGACCTGACCACGATGACTGCTACTCTGGGCAACGGTCATGAAGCCAAACTCCTGACTCCAGGCGTCCATGCGTTCGCGTATGGCAAGACGATCGAAGTTCCTATGGATTGCATCGCCCTGGCCTTCCACCTGATGGATCCGGTCCCGGCCAATGACTACCGCTGGAAGGACCTCGACCGCTTCCTCCTCTCGCCGCTCGAGTACGTGATCATCTTCGAGAAGACTGAGTAATTCGCTGAAATTCAGCGCGATAACGTTTTAGAGGTGCACTTCGCGGTGCACCTCTGTTGTATTATGTGGCTGATTGATAGGGCTATAACGTTGCAGAGGTGCACCAAACGGTGCACCTCTGCTGCATTAAAGGGCTGAAAGACAGGTCTATAGATAGTCTTCGAAATACATCGTGACTTTGTCCATCAGGTGAATCCGCCTGCGGCCACCAACGTTATGCTGGTCTGTCGGGTAGGGGAAGTAATCCAGCTGGACGTTTTGCCTAATGCACTCCTCGACAAAGCTCAGGGAATGCTCCCAGACGACGGTGTTGTCCACCGCACCCTGGCAAATGAGAAGCTTGCCCTTGAGATCCTTCACTTTGTTAATCAATGAGGTCTTCGCAAAGCCTTCGGGATTCGTGGCTTCGGTGTCCATGTAGCGTTCGCCGTACATGATTTCGTACCATTTCCAGTCGATGACGGGGCCGCCGGCGACGCCGACCTTAATCACGTCAGGGTAGTTAGTAATCAGGGAGATGGTCATGAAGCCGCCGTAGCTCCAGCCGTGGACGCCGATGCGGGAGGCGTCGACATAGGGGAGCTCCAATAGGCGACGGACGCCCACCATCTGGTCGGCCATTTCCGCTTGGCCGCACTGGCGGTTGATGGCTTTTTCGAAGGCGGCGCCGCGGTTGGAGGTGCCGCGGTTGTCCTGGACATAGACCAGGTAGCCTTTCTGGGCCATCAGCATTTCCCACATGCGCACGCCGCCGAGCCAGGAGTCCTGGACCATCTGGGAGTGCGGGCCGCCATAGACATAGACGATGACGGGATACTTCTTCGCAGGATCGAAATCCTTCGGATAATACAGCCGGTAATAGTTCTCGAACTGTCCATCGGCGCTCGGAACGGTGCCCAGCTCCACAGCACAAGCCGCGAACGAAGCCAAAGGATCGGACGCCTCAAAGAGCACAGTCGAGCGCACTCCATCGACACTCCTCAGCACCGTCGCGCCCGGGTTGTCCAGGCTAGAGTAACGGTCGAAGAACCAGGTGCAGGCGTCATTCATCGAGATGTCGTGCCAGCCGCGCTCCGGGGTGAGGGCCACGGGCTTGCCGAACTTGGCCTTCGCCAGGGCCTTCTTCGCCGGCGCTTTCACAGCAATCTTGTACAGATGGTTCTCAATCGGAGAGTCCTGCGCGGAGGTATAGAACACGTTCACGCCGTCATTGCCGATATACTCGACATCGGCCGCAACGTCCGTCAACCGACGAATACCGCCCAAAGTATCAAGCAGATACAGGTTCCGGTAGCCATCCCGGTTATCGGTCCGATAAATCATCAGATCGCGGCGACCCTTCAGGAACCACACGGGATCCAGCGGCTCCACCCAGGCGTCGTTGTCCTCCGTCAGGAGCGTGCGGACGAACTTGCCCGTGGCGGCGCTGTACTGGTTCAGCTTCATGTGATGCTGCGTGCGGTCCAGGACCTGCACATACACCGACTTGTCGTCCGGGGACCAGCTGATGTTCGTCAGGTAGCGCTCGGGCGTGAATTCGTCCACGTCCAGATACACCGTGCTGCCCTTGTCGATGTCAAAGATCCCCACGCCCACGATCTCGGAGTCCATCCCGTTCATCGGGTATTTGAGCAGCTCCAGATCGCCCGTGCGGGTGGTGATGTCAAGCAGCGGGAAGTCCGTCACGCGAGACTCGTCCTTGCGGAAGAACGCCAGCTTCGACCCCGAGGGCGCCCAGAAAACGCCTCCGTCGATGCCGAACTCATTCCGGCTCACGGACTGTCCGTACACGATCTCGCGGTCGTTGGAAACCGCCACGGCCACCGTGTCCTTCTTCCGGACAATATACAGGCTATTGCCGATGTTCGCAGCCCTCCAGCCTGCTTCCGGGGCTGATGTGAGGTTCTCATCGACCTTGGCAGTCTCCCAGCGGGAGCCGGTGTAGTACCGGTACTCGTTGTCATCGACCCAGGTATAATACCGGTTCTCCGGATACATAGTGCGGCCCACGACCGCGTTTTCCATCGTCAGCAGCTTGCCGTCGTGCGCGGCGGTCGTGCCGATCACGCGGGGCTGGGCAAAAAGAACGCCGCCCAGCAGGGCGGCGCCCAGAATCGTCAGTAACTTTCTCATAAGAACAACTGTTCGGCGGAAGCGTCGTAGGGAAGCCGGTTCGCGGGCTCCGGAACGATGGGCTCCGCATTCTCGATGACGTCCACGATGGCGCGCTCATAACCGCGCCAGGGGAGCGCTCCCTTGTATTCCTTGAAATGGACGGTTACGCGCTGGCCGGTGAGTCCCTGGAGTTCCTCGGCGACGGCCTTGTCGGCCACGGAGAACTTGAAGATCTTGGACTGCACGGCGCCGCCGGAGGAGGACTTGGCTCCATAGCCCGAGAGGATCATCTCGCCCTCGTACGTCTTCCAGATGTAGCCGGTGTAGGTGAGCGAGTTCAGCTCGCCGGTCTTCGTGCCGTCGCTGAACACCCACAGGAATTTGTAATAGAAGAAGCCCGCGCCCACCAGCAGGAGGAGGACGACGACCCACGCGATGATTTTACCTACTGTCTTTGCCATATCGCAATACTTTTATTCTACAAAATTAACGAATCGGGGCCGGAATCGCAAGGTTTCGCCTAGAAACCGCGCCCGTGCTTGATCCAGAGCGCCTCTTCCAGGTCATTCCAGCGCTTGGCGGCCTGCTCGTAGATCTGCGCCGTATAGGCGTTCAGGGCCGTCGGAGATGGATTGTGCTCCAGCAGAGGCAGCCCCTCGAAAGCCATATCCTCCATCTCCAGGATGAGCTTTTCGAAGTCCTTCTTGTTCTTCTGCCAGGCCACGGTGCCGAGGCGGTTCGGGCGGCGGAAGGTCCACAGGACGCAGTCCGGGACATACTGCTTCTGCCCGCAGTTGTCGAAGGCCGTCGGCAGGGAAGTGCCGCCGGCGAAGATCGGGATGCGGGGGCTCTCGGCGGGATTGTCGACTCCATACCAGAGGATGCCGCCCACGCCGTCGGGAAGCCAGTCCCGCAGCTGCAGGACCGTCGAATAGGAGCACCAGCACACGGCCAGCGTACGGACGAATTCAACGGTGCCGGGGGCGATAGTGTTCAGCGTGTTGCGGGTGTCGGCGACCAGCCAGGGGTTCGCGACCGGGCTCACGAGGGTGTCGCCCTTGCTGTTGACCATCTTCCAATCCTTGCACATGTCATACTCCGTCCCCTCGTAAGTGCCGCGGAGGAGTTCCATCACTTTGCGGGCGCTCACCTTCTGCTCGGGCTTGATGCTGAAGGGGATCTCGGGATCGTCCATCGACAGTCCCAGGGACGGGGCTAAGTCGTTGAATACGAACCAGTCCCGGATCGCGAAGTTTTTGCCTTGCGCGCGGGGAACATTGTACGCCTTGAACCAGACGAAGTCGCCTTCGCCGTCCCAGAGCCCGTACTTCTTCGCCACGGCCTCTACATTGTCGGAAGCCATAAAATGGTCCTTGTCCTTCCGGTCGATCTTGCCGATGCGGGGGATGTTGCAGGAGATGGACACCTCGTCGTCCGGGACGCGCTGGGCCACCCACACGGCGCCCACCTCGTTCCGGCCGCAGCCCACGATCTCGAAGGCCCATACCTCCTTCTTGTCGGCCACCGTAAGGCATTCGCCGGTGTCGCCGTAGCCGTATTTCTCCGCCGTCTCACCCATCAACTTGATAGCGTCGCGGGCGTTGTCACAGCGCATCAGCGCGAGCCGCGCGAGCTCCTCGATTAGGAACATCGCGTCCTTGTTGATAAGGGTGTCCGGCCCCGTGAAGGTGGACTCGCCGATGGCAACCTGCTTCTCGTTCAGGCAGGGATAACCCGTATTGACATAGGCGTAGGTGTGCCGGACCTCGGGGATCTCGCCCACTTTCTTGACACCCGTGGTGTCGCCCTTGAACTTGGTGTGACGCAGGCCCTTGAAGACCTCGAACACCTCACCCCGCTTGTGGTCCTGCGCCGGTTCCATCGATATCCACGTGTGGGAGACGCCGTCGCAGGTGTGGGAGGTGAAGACCGACCCGTCGGTGGAAGCCAGCCGGCCCACCATAATGCTGGTGCAGCTCTCGGGTTCGTAGCCGTCGGGATAGATGCTCTGGGCGGTGAGTGTCGATGCCAGGGCGAGGGAAGAGAGCAGAAGGAAGAACCGTTTCATCTTATTGCATCTGTCTGAGCAGGACCGTGATTCCGGGCAGCTGCTCCGGAAGGCCGGAGAGGTCCGTCTGCGAGAAGTGGTAGGGGATGAGGACCTTGGGCTGGATGACCTTCGCGGCATTGACACACTGCTCCACCGTCATCGTATAAGGCTGATTCACAGGGAGGAAGGCCAGGTCGATGTCCTTGATGTCGGCCATCTCCGGGATATCCTCCGTGTCACCGGCGATATAGATGCGGAAACCGTCGATGGTGAGGATGAAGCCGTTGTCCCGGCCCTGCGGGTGGAACATGGTATGGCCATCCGTGTAGTTGTAAGCGGGGACCGCATCCAGCTTGATATCCTTGCGTAGGTCGCGGCTGTCGCCATTGGCCATCACGTCGCCGGCGCCGCGCATTTCCGCGCAGCGGGCGTTGGTGATCAGCTGCGTATTTTCTCCGGTGAGGGCGTCCAGGGCAGTGGGGTCGAAGTGGTCGCCGTGCTCGTGGGTGACGAGGATGAAATCGGCCTTCGGGAATTCGGCGGCGTAGTCGGTGGGCTTGCCCAGGCCGGAGACCGGATCGACCTGGATGGACAGGCCGTCGTAGAAGATTTCCAGGGAGCCGTGCTTGATGAGGGTTATGCCGATGGGTTTGCCGCTCTTGGTTTGGAAGGTTTCCACCTCGTAGCGGGCGGCGCGGAGGGCCACCGCTTCGTCGAAGCTCTTCTGCTGGGCGTTTCCGCAGGAGGCCAGGCCCAGGAGTGTAAGGATGGACATCAGTTGGAGGGTTTTCATAAGACTCGGGTTAGTTTTGGCTAATGTACGCATTTTCCTGCAGTTGACAAGAGGATTAATCCGATTATTTGGCTACATTTGCGTGTTATGGCGGTCGAAACGGAAAATAGCGAGCTTCTTCCCGCGCAGAAATACGACACGTGCTTCTTCGAGAAGTACGCGCAGATCGAGCTTGCCACCGTCCTCGGGCACGACTTCGACGGGCTCGTGAACCTGGACCGGCCGGACCTGCAGTCGCCGGGCTGCCACCGGCTCGGGATCGAGGTGACGCGGGCGATGGAGGAGAGCAAGGCCGCCGGCCTGTCGCTCCTCCAGGACATCGCCGGCCTCACCCGGACGCTCCCCGAGGAGGACCTCGACCGCGTCCTCCAGAGCGGCTACGCCTACGGCCTCCGCACCGGCAAGTACGTGGGTGTCAAGGAGATGCCCTACTGGAAGATGGCCCTTCCAATGCGCCGGATCCTTGAGAGTAAGGTCTCCAAGGTCGCGAGCGGATTCTACGGGCACTTCGACCGCATGGGCCTGTTCGTCTTCAGCAAAGACAACCTCAACGAGGGTGCCGCCGTCAAGGCGATGAACTACACCATCAGCCTCCAGAAGTACCAGGACCTCAAGTACGACCGCCTGTATATCGCCGATGTCGACGACCTCTTCGTCTGCAACCTGGACGAGGGCCTGTCGGCCTCCTCCCGCATCGAAAGATACCGCATCACCCAGGACCAGCGCCGGTCCTTTTATGAGCAGGTCTTAAATGTTCAAAGTTAGCGACATCCTCACCACACCGCCCCCGGCCTACGCCTCGGAGCTCCAGCAAAAGGTCTATGAGACGCTTGTGTCGATGGACATTCCCTTCGAGCGCGTGGACACGGACCCGGGCCTGACGATGGAAGACTGCCAGCACATCGACGCCAAGATCGGCGTCCGCATCGTCAAGACCATCTTCGTTTGCAACCGCCAGCAGACGGAATTCTACCTGTACGTCACCACCGACGACAAACCCTTCGTCACCCGCGACTTCTGCAGCGCCCTGGGCATCCCGCGCGTCTCATTCGCATCGGCGGAAAAGCTTTGGGAGCTAACGGGGGTTGAGGTAGGTGCCACGACGATTTTGAGCGCCATCCTTCCGCAGGCCGCCGGCGTCCATCTGGTGATGGACCGCGCCGTGGCTGAAGCCCCGCTTTATGCGTGTACGGATGGCACGGCGACGTGCTTTTTGAAGCTCCGGACTTCTGATTTGCTTGAGCGGTTTTTGGCCGGCAAGACGGTTACTCTGATATGATTGTCAAGGCCTTACTGCTCGCCACCCTGGCGCTCTCGCCAGCCCCGGACACATCGACAGTCGTGGGCCGCATCCAGTATGTCTATGCCCTCAAGGACGCCATCGACGCCACCGTCTGGCCCGGCTTCGCCGCCCCCGAAAACGACGTCCCGCTGGTGTATTACGAGGATTCCCTCTGCTACGTCGCGAATCCCACCCCGGCCTTTGCGGGGGATAGGGTGTTTAGCGCTTCCGGGCTCGAAATTGTCCGGATCCCCCGTGTCGATGACATCCCCTTCCACATGCACGTCGACTGCACCGACTCCCTGGGCCCCGTCATGCGCTGCAGCAGCCCGGAGATAACGAGACAATATGTCCCGGAGGTCCCTTCTGTCGATGTCTGGGCACCCATGGTCATGCACGAATACTTCCACGGCTTCCAATTCAAGCAAGAAGGCTTTTTCGATGAATTCATGCGGATTTCCTCTTTTGAGACCGATACCCTGACCGCGCTATGCGCTGATTACGCGTGGTTTAAGGAAAGTGTCGTGGAGGAGAATGCCTTGTTGATGAAAGCGATTGAGCGGCCTGGCTCGGCGGAGGATTATATGCGGGAGTTCTTTGAGTTAAGGGACAAACGTCGCGCCCGGGTGTTGGCGGAACAGGGAGTGGATATCGTGGCCTATGAGCAGCTGATGGAGGTGGTGGAGGGGAGTGCGCGGTATGTCGAATATCGGCTGTATCGGCATCTAGGGGAGTATAGCTGGGCGAAGTATCAATGGCTTTTCAAGCCTTCAGACAAGTATTATTACGCATTGGGATTCAATGCGTTGAGGTTGTTGGATAAGTTGGGAATTGATTATCGGGGAGATATCTTTGCCGATGTAGAGGCGGTGGAAAAGCTACTCAGAGGAATATAAACAGAAAAGCCATCATCCGTTTCGGAGATGGCTTTCTTCAGCTATTTTCGGTCGTATCACTTCTTCCTGACCAAATACTCATCGTACAGCTGCTGCTTCCTTAACCAGAAGGAAGCGGGAATCTTGGTGACCGCCTCAATGGATATGGCCATCTTCGTGGTAATTGAACTGTTACCACCAATCAGGGCAAAAATCATCTTTTCGGGCTTAGAGACCCGAACTGCAAATTCCTTCACGCTCATTCCCATCTCCTTAATCTTCTCATCAAGCGTTACACCTGGATGGTAGACGGCGATCAGTTTGGATGCGTTTGCTTTTATACTCATAGCTATACAAATGCAAAATTAGGAATATTTTTGACTATCATAAAGTGTAATGTTAATATTTTGCTGCGGCGGGAAGGATTATTAGTGAATATAAATCTTGGTTGAGAGAGAACGAATTCACTGAAAATTCGTTACATTTGTGAAGTAGACAATACCCCTCACAAATGAATGATATTGAAGAGATTCTGAAAGAACTCAGAAGATTCAATCAGGATCGCGACTGGGATCAGTTCCATAACGGAAAGGATTTGGCGATTGCTATTTCCTTGGAGTCAGCGGAACTCTTGGAAGCGTTCCTATGGAAATCGCCGGAAAACGTTCCTGTCGAAAAGGTTCGTGAAGAACTTGCCGACGTGCTCAATTATGCTTTCCAGATGGCCGACAAATATGGATTGGACATCAAGGACATTATGCTGAGCAAGATTAGAAAGAACGCAGAAAAGTATCCTGTTTCAAAGGCGAAAGGGTCAGCCAAAAAGTATAACGAATTCTAGTATGAGCGATCGATCTTTGGTTATTCGGAATTATCCATTCCCGGGTGCTGAGAATGAAGTGGCTGCGACTGCTTATGGCACCAATTGGCCGGTGGTTTACCTGATTTACAACGACAAAGAAGTGTATGTCGGGGAAACTACCAGTGCTTCTGTCCGCTATGCTCAGCATGCGGATCAGAATGGAAAATACTATAATGACAGGAAGCGGTTGAACCGTATCTCAATTGTTTTTGACGAACAATTCAACAAGTCAGCAATTCTGGATATTGAACAGAATCTGATCCATTTGTTGGAAACAGAGTCGGCGATGCTGGAAGAAAACGGCATGCATGGTAGAACCCTTCAGAATCGTAATGCCGGGCAATCCTATTCGCACAATTATTACAACAGGGCGATCTATCAAGCAAAGGTTGAGGAGATTTGGAATCGACTGCTCAGAATGCAGTTCGTTCATAACCCGTATCCTGACATAAAGAATTCTGACCTATTCAAGTATTCTCCTTACACTAGTCTTACCGCTGAGCAGGAGCAGGTTTGTCGGGACATCATACGTGATATTATCCAAGCGCTTCAACATAATCGAAAAGGGATGGCCGTAATTAGAGGGGCGGCGGGAACCGGGAAATCCCTTGTTCTCATCAATATGATTATGACTATCCTTAAAAGCCGGAAAGTCCATTACGATTTCGACTTTGAGACGGATTCTGAAGATGATTTGGATGAGCGGTATGGATTGCATGCAGAACTGGAGAGATTCTACGAGTTATGGAAAGAAAAAACCGGCTATGATGACTTAAAGATTGGGTTTGTTGTCCCGATGGCGTCTATTCGAGCCACATTCAAAGTCGTTTTCAAATATGCCGGTAAATCTACCCCGGGTATGCGTGCCAACATGGTCATTGGTCCCAATGCCGTGGTGACTCATGAGGGCGAAAGGGAGTATGATGTAGTGTTTGTGGATGAGTCACACCGTTTGAAAAGGCGAGTAGCAATGTCCGGCACTGAAATGAGTGCATTCGACAATTGTTGCACGCGATTGGGTATGAATCCAAAGGAAGCAACACAATTGGATTTTCTCTTGAAAAAAAGCAAGTATCAAGTCTTGGTCTATGACGAGAATCAAAGTATAAAGCCTACGGATATCCCCGCTGAGGTTATGCGACAGAAGATGGATGCTCAAGTTACGATTCGTCGAGAACTGAAATCACAAATGCGTTGCCAGGCTGGGGGAGACTTCATGCAATATATTGATGATATCTTCAACACCCGTAATCCGAAGTTTCAGTCCTTTGGCAGCTATGATTTTAAGTTGTTTAACGATCCCAATGCTATGATAGACTTTATTTGCAAGATGGATAAGAAAGAAGACCTTTGTCGGACTTTGGCGGGGTATTCGTGGGAATGGGTATCGGCCAACGGGAAAGGGAATCCAACAACAGTGAAGGAATATATCAAAGCAGGACGGAAGCCGGATATTGAATTGGATGGGAAAAGTTATTACTGGAATCTCAATAGTAGTCAATGGATTCTGAACAGCTCTCCTGAAGAGATAGGGTGTGTCCACACGTCTCAGGGATATGATCTGAATCGCGTTGGCGTCATTCTAGGGCGAGAAATTGATTATGATCCGGATTCAAAATCTATCATTATCAACAGAAGTCTCTTCTTTGATAAAAAGGTTAAGCAGCAAACAACGGATGCGCAACTGAAGCAATTTATTATCAACGCCTATAAAGTAATGCTTGTTCGGGGTATCAAGGGATGCTATGTGTATGCCTATAACAAGAATCTCCGCGATTACCTAAAGAATTTCATATCAACGATATAACGTATTTAGCAGATATAGTTCCACAAACCGAATTGTCATTACTCACTGGTTTTTTGGGTATACGACTTTGTGGACCACAAGAATGTGTACTGGCGGATAAGGGGATGTTTGAGAAGATTTCTGTGTATTTCAAGAAAGAGGTCTAAGAGAAAGAGACTTGAATAAGGGAATATCTCTATTTGTATGAAAGAAAACACTCATAAAGGTAATAAGGATAACCCGAATCACGAAAAACTCCCCGTTTTCCGTTTCATTCTAGCCTGCATTATCCTCTTGGCCTTAATGGGCCCATTCGCCGGTCTTTGCTTTTATCTTTATGTGATTTGCGAGGGTGGGTGGTTCTTCATCGTTTGCGGCGTTGCGATCATTCTTATGTATTTGATTCTCATCTATATATGCGTCAGCGCTTATACCTCCAAAGGTCCTATAGGTAAGGATATTACTATAGATGAAGATCAGGTCGACAGTCCCAGTCTGGATGCTCGTTCAGAGTTGTTGCTTGGAATGATGGGGGCCGAGCTTCTCAACAAAGAAATCGAGAAGGAAAAAAAGGAAAGTGAGCGGCATAGGTACGAATCCCTTTACTGGCAGGAGGCTGCACGGGATAAAAACCGACACGATTAGGTTTTTTATGGATATGATACGGACTATTGAAGAATTGAGAAAAGCCCTTTCAACGGACTTGGTTAAAAATGATGCGGGCCTGAATAATAAGTTCAGCCTTTTGGCTAATTCCCTTTTTAATAACTTCCAAATTAAGAAGGGCGAACGCTATTATTGGATGACTGAAGTTGAGTTCTACTTGTATCACGATGGGCATAAGGATATCATTACATATCCTAGAGAATGCAAGGCTGGGATGTGGTTTTTTCACGCCAGTGGTGTTGACATCTCTTTTGAAAGCAAAGTTGAGTTCAAGGAGAACGCAAGGAACAAAAAGATGATGCCATATCTGACGAAAGATGCCGTCTTTGGAGGGATTCTACTCCGTGGAATAGTGTCGGTTGACCAGGATGCGTCCCCAGTTAATGGGCCAATGAAGGTATGTGATGAACTCTTCGACCGATTTGATGCGCTATCTGCCCCGAAAGACTTTCCAAGGATTATCGAGGCCACAAAAACGAGGGATGTTGTTTTTAAGGACGGATTTCCTGATAAGCGTTATGGACTCAATCCGTATGCCGAGAAGAAGGTTGAAAGCATCCTCTTGTATAACTACAGCGATATCGACACGGGACAATTGACAAAAGACGAACTCGTCAAGGGGTACAAGACTTATCTGGAAGCTAAAAACCGATTCGTCGCCTCTGAATAATGAGGCGCGACGTTTGACTTTATCGTCCAACTGATACAATTCAACGCTCCTCCATCCCTGACCAGATTTTGGCAATCCGGAATCCGGATTACTTTATGGTTCGGATAGTGTGCCTGGATCTGTTCGAGAGCCAGGGCGTCTTCACGGATACCAAGGCCAGGAACAAAGATATGATTACTAACTTGAAGGAAGTTCAAGTATGCCCACGATTGTTTGGAGGGGCGGGGAAGGTCGTAATGCAGTTCCTCGACATTGAATCCGTGTGCGTGGAACTTTCTTAAAATCCTGTCTCTCAGGCTTCTGTCTATATCGACATAATTGTTCAACAGAACATCGTCGCCATCGATGAACCTGACCATCCCGTCAGAATGGCCGTAAAATTCGTAGCGGTCCCATGGGATGAGACAGACTTCGCATTCGAACTCATTTTCCAGCCTTTTTATGAGTTGCTGTTCCGTATATGCCGGGTTCTCTTTCAGGACCTTGTCGGTCATAATAATCCGGTTCCCGCATTTAACGACATTGCCACCATCGATAACGAGGTCGGTCTTCTTGCATTTCAGATGGAGGCCTCGGCAGATTGTTTCATAGGGTGGAATATAGTCCTGGGCTTTCTTCAGATAGTCGGGATCGTATTTGTATTGAAGGAAGCGCTTCTCGTCTAATTGTATGGGCATATAATCCCGCGCCCAGACGTGCTTGATGGAGTCCGTGTGACATATGAAGTGTGTGTCGATGTGTTCCTGATACAGTGCTTCTAACAGATTCTTGGCGAGGGGCATATAGTGTCGGATTCCTTCGGCCAAATAGACGACGTTGGTTTGGTTATCATTAATCATAGTTACCATATAAGTTTGCCGTTAAACCATACTTTCGGTTTCCAGGAGAGACGGTAGGGAGGCGTGTTGCCGACCAGCAATCTACGCAAGACGGCCGTCACGTCTTCCTTGGTTATGATTCGCTCTTCGATAAGAGCAGTATCCCATTCGAGGTGTACCAGGATCCCGTCCTGGGCCGAATCCGGATAGACGCTGAACAGTTTTCTTTCGCCTTTCTCATACCGCAGTAGCGCGCATTCTCCTTGCCGGAAGGCATACAGTTCGAAGACATAGACACAGAACAACGGCTCCAGTTCATAATATTTTGAGATTTCCGGATTCTGCAGGGGCGTGTCTTCCGCAGGAAGAACCGCACGCGCGATGGATCCGGACAGTATTCCCATCCCGTCATTACGGAGTGAGAAGGTTGTTTTGTTTGCCCCGATGACGATGTCTCCCTCCTGCTTTTCGGGTGTTGCACAATAGTCCAGGCAGGTGCTTTCTAACAAGTCATAAAGGATTTGTTTTTGGCTAGTAATGTTGAGATTGTTTTTCATTGATAAACATTTAATTAATTATATATCAATGAAATGCGCATTTCTGACGACAAAGATAGCGGCCCGGACCCGGACCGCCAAAGAAACTTTGTTAAAAAGTGTTAAAGGATTGAAAAATAGTTATTCTCCCGGGCCTAGACATCTCCCTCCCGGCACCATCGACCTACACCTTCATCGACCTAACCCTTTCTCGGCCTCTTCCTTCGAGATCTCCTGAAACCTCGGCATCACCTTCCCGTCCCTCTCGACCTTGCCGAAGAACATATCGGCAGGGCGAACCCACATCTGGTGTTCGCCGTAGAGGGCCTGATACACGACGAGCTCTTCCAGGGTTTCGCTGTCTTTTGCTATTCCGATGAGGCGGTAGAGGTTGCCTTTGAAGTGGCGGTAGTATTTTTCCATGGGACAAAGATAGGGATTATACTTCTCCCGACAAAAGTGAGATACCCTGCTCTGTGAAGGAAATAGGTGGCGTAGAGGTCGCTCTAGTTGATGTTATCACAATTTGTGATGACATATTCTGAGCTCTTTCGCCTCTTGTTTGAATCCGCTGAAATTGCTACCTAATAATTTTGCGGCCGATTTTGTTATATCTGCTTTTTGCACAAAGGGAAGCTACAACAACCGCATCGCAATAACCGCGCACGCCTCGGCGTCCGCCAGCGCATGATGGTGATTCGTCAGGTCATAGCCGCAGGCGGCGGCGACGGTTTGGAGCTGGTGGTTGGGGAGGGTGCGGCCGAAGGTGCGGCGGGAGGCGGCGAGGGTGTCGTAGAAGCGGTAGTCGGGGTAGTCCATCTGGTAGACCTTGAAGACCGATTTGAGGCAGCCTTCGTCGAAGCGGGCGTTGTGGGCGACGAGGGGGAGACCGTCGATGAGCGGGGCGATCTTGGCCCATACCGCGGGGAAGGTCGGAGCGTCTTCCGTGTCTTCGGCGCAGAGGCCATGGACACGCATGCAGAACCATTGGTAGTACTCGGGCTCAGGGTGGATCAGGCTGTAGAAGGTGTCCACGATCCGGCCGTCGCGGACGATGACGACCCCCACGCTGCAGACGCTGCAGGGGTATTCGTTGGCGGTTTCAAAGTCGATGGCTGCGAAGTCTCTCATAATGCTTTGATCAACTTTTCCATCGACCCCACAACCCCGTCAAAGAGCTTGTACATTAGCTCCGGTTCGACCATCTCGGGGATGTAGACGATGGTGCGTTTTCCGCGGCCGGCGAGCCAGCCGGCTTCGGTGTGGGCGCTGCGGCCGCAGGGGAGGACGAGAACGCAGGTGTCGGCCCAGTTCAGGGCCTCGAGGTCGGCGGTGAACTGGCGTTCGGCGAGGGGGTGGTGGAGGCCTTCGGCGTACTGGGGGAAGGTCCAGGAGGGGGCGTCAGGGTCGATGTCGGTCCAGTGGAAGCCAGGGCCGCCGTGGGGCGGGTTGCGGAAGTCGTAGACTTCGTGGCCCGCGGCCCGGAGGCGGGTGACGACGTCGGGGTAATAGGGGTTCCTCCAGCTGGATGCGACGTAGATTTTGGCCATGACTTTGAAGATTGTTTTACGAAGATAAGCATTTTTGTTGGAATCGACGGAAATTGCTATCTTGCAACATAACCACTGATCACTATGGATAAACACGCACTTAGAATCGAGATTTTCAACTCCACGCTTGACGTCCTGCGCCAAGGGTGGTATGTGGCGTCGACGGGGAAGAAGGTCGATCTGCCTCCGGTGGAGGAGGTGATGGCCGATGCGTCGATGTATAGCGAGCCTTTCCACGTTCTCATCGACCCGATCGAGCCCGTCATGACGGAGGTCCGGGTCGAAAATAGCGACTGCGTCCTCGCCGCGAAGCGGCTCATCGACAAGGGCTATAAACCTGCGATGCTGAATTTGGCGGACCTTTACACCCCCGGTGGACTGGTGGAATACGGGTCCGGGGCGCAGGAGGAGAATCTGTGCCGACGGAGCGATCTCATCCTCTCCCTGTACCAGTTCTGCGACGCCCGTATCCGGCAGTATGCGGGGCTGGGGCTGGTGTCGCGCGAGGATCAATATCCGATGGATGAGCGCAATGGCGGCATCTACAGCGGGACTGTGACGTTCTTCCGTGGGCCTGAATCCGAGGGCTCGCAGCTGGAGGAGAAGCCATACAACATTCCCGTAATTTCCGTGGCGGCGCTGAGCGGCCCGCGCATCGGACCGGACGGGCTGATGCTGCCGGAGGAGACGGAGGTCACCCTCGAGAAGATGCGCACCATCTTCCGCATCGGCATGGCCAATTTCCACGATTCTCTGGTTCTCTCCGCGATGGGCTGCGGCGCCTTCAAGAATCCGCCGGCGCATATCGCGAAGCTCTTCCATCAGGTCATCGAGGAGCCCGAGTTCAAGGACAAGTTCCGCCTGATCGATTTCGCGATCCTGGACGGCTACCAGACCGGCCAGTCGCTCAATCCGGAGGGCAATCTGCTGCCGTTCCAGCGGGAATTCGCGTGCTTATGATCCGCACGCGGCATCTCCTGCTGGTCAATGGCCTCCTTTGGACGGCCATCGGCACGCGGATTGCGCTCATCGGCATAAACTATTACCGCGGGTTGGGGGAGATACCTTGGTGGTATTTCCTCCTTTCCGCGCTTGTTTTCACCGGGTTCTGGTTCATGTTCACGGGGGTTGTCCGCCGCTACGCGCACCGGATCATGTCGATGACCGCCTCCAAGACCTCCATCCTGAAAACCTTCAGCCTCAAGGGCTACCTCATCATCGTCTTCATGATCACCCTGGGCATCACCCTCAAGCGCCTCCCGCAAGTCCCGGACTCCTTCATCGCCTGGTTCTACTCCGGTCTCGGCCCCGGGCTCCTCTCCGCCGGCATACGCTTCATAATTCGTTGGTGGAAAGCGCGCGAAAGTTCCGGAAGGGTCGAGGATTATTCGGAATAATCACTATCTTTGTGTAACTAAAACAAAATGAAACCAGTTAGTATGTCAGGAATTAATTTCAGGCGGATCGTGGTGTCCGCGGTGGCCGTGGGGATGCTGGCCGCATCGACGGTGAATGCCCAGAATGTGTTGAAGCCTTGGACGAAGGGCGGATTTGAGACGCACCAGTACCGCAGCGTGTTCGCGGAGATGGGGTATGCGCAGGAGGAGATCGACGCGAAGCTTGAGAGCATTTTCCAGGAGGTTTTCTACGGTCCGAACAAGGTGTATTTCGAGGTGGGGGACGACATGGCGTATATGTCTGATGTCAAGAACTACGACGCGCGCACCGAGGGAATGTCCTACGGAATGATGGTCGCCGTGCAGCTGGACAAGAAAGAGGAGTTCGACCGTCTGTTCAGATGGGCCAAGAAATATATGCAGTATCAGGATGGGCCGATGAAGGGGTACTTTGCCTGGAGCCTGAGCCCGGACGGCACCATCCGCGGCCGGGGGCCTGCCTCCGACGGTGAGCTGTACTTCATCACAGCCCTCGTTTTCGCTTCCAACCGCTGGGGCAATGACGGCGACTTCAACTACCTCAAGGAGGCGCAGTTCATCCTGAACTCGTCCTGGGAAAAGGATGGCTCTGAGGGGATTAAGCCTTTCATCGACAAGGAGAATCACCTGATTGTCTTCACCCCCGACGGGCGCGGTACCGGGCACACGGACCCGTCCTACCACCTGCCCGCTTTCTACGAGGTCTGGGCCCGCTGGGCTGATGATGGCCGGGCCGATTTCTACCGCGAGTGCGCCAAGGCCAGCCGCGAGTACCTGCACAAGTCCATCGACCCGAACACCGGCCTCAATCCCGACACCAACAACTTCGACGGTTCCTTCATCGAGAACGCCTTCTTCGGCCGCCGCATGAAGCCCGCCTTCCGCTTCGACTCCTGGCGCGTGCCGATGAACATCGCCCTCGACTACTCCTGGGCCTGCGCCGACAAGGACTGGCAGACCAACTACGCCAACACGATCCAGGACTTCTTCTATTCCAAGGGCATCGACACCTTTGCCGATCAGTATAATGTCGATGGTACCGAGGTCGATTTCGCCATGCCCGCCGGCTCCGGCGAGCTCCGCGGCACCGGCACTCGCCACTCCGTGGGCCTCGTCTCCACCCTCGCCGCCGCCACCCTCGCTGC
>JAFYTP010000097.1 GCA_017558775.1 Bacteroidales bacterium
CACCAGGATCACCTGGTAGCCCTCTTCCTTGAGGGCGAGGCACGCCTGGGTGCCGGCATAGTCGAATTCCGCGGCCTGGCCGATCACGATCGGACCGGAACCGATGACCATCACTTTCTTGATATCGTTTCTCCTAGGCATTCTGCGTACCCTCCATCATTTGAATGAACTTGTCGAACAGGTTGATGTTGTCCAGCGGACCGGGCGCGGACTCCAGATGGAACTGGATGCCGAACACCTTGTCCTCCTGGTTTTCGAATCCCAGCACGTATCCCTCGGGGACGAGGACGTGGGTGGGGGTGAGCTTCGTCCCTTCCACGGTGTCGAAGCGGTAAGTCTGGTTCAGGACGGCGATGTTGATACGGCCGGTGGCGAGGTCACGGACCGGGTGGTCACCGTGCATGCCGCAGCCCATCGACACGAGCTTGGCGCCGTATTCCAGGCCGATGGCCTCCATGCCCAGGCCGATGCCGAACACGGGAATCTTGCCCTTGAGGTCGGCGAACAGAAGGCGGATTTCAGGGGCGTCCAGGGCCGAAACGGGGCCGTTGGACAGCAGGACGCCGTCCGGGTTGAAGGCGAGGATGTCCTTCGCGGGCGTGTTGAACGGGACGATGGTCACGTTGCAGCCGCGCTCCTTCAGGCGGGCGAGGATGCTCTGCTTGATGCCGCAGTCCACAGCCACCACGTGGAAGCGGTGGTTGGAGGTGCGGGTGACCCAGCGCTTGCGGCAGCTCACGCGACGGACGAGGTCCTTCGGCCGCTCCGTGGCGGCGATCAGGGCCAGAGCCTCTTCCTTGGGCATGTCGGCCTCGACGATGGCGGCCATGGGCCGCCCGCTCTCGCGGATGATCTTGGTGAGCATCCGGGTGTCCACGCCGCTGAGGCAGGGGATTCCGTGCTCTTCCAGCTCCTCTTCCAGGGTCTTGGTGTACCGGAAGTTGCTGGGGGTGTCGCAGCACTCGCGCACCACCAGACCGCCGATATCGGTCCCGTGGGATTCAAAATCTTCATCCGTGATGCCGTAATTGCCGATGAGGGGGTAGGTCATCACCACGATCTGCTCCGCATAGGAGGGATCGGAAATGATTTCCTGATAGCCGACCACCGAGGTGTTGAAGACGATTTCGCAGACTTTGCGGCAATCGGCTCCGAAACCCGTTCCGTAGAACTCTTCCCCGGTCTCAAGCACCAGTTTCTTCTGAGGTCTAATCATATCGTTTGTGCAGTAATTATATGCTGTATACCGTTTTTCCCTGATGGACCGTCCGGACCACCTTTCCGTACACTTCCCAGCCCTCGAAGGGCGTTGCCTTGCCCATCGAAGCGAAATCTTCGCTGTAAATCGTGAAAGGGGTGTCCATGTCGATTTCCACGTAATCCTGCGGGGCTTCCGGAAGGCGGAAGATCCGGCGAGGCGCGGTGGAAAGGGCCTCCACAAGGCGTTCCAGGGAGATGCGGCCGGTTTTCACCAGCCGGGTGTAGAGGACCGGGAACGCCGTTTCCAGTCCCACGATACCCATTGCGCTGCCCTCCAACCCGCGGCTCTTTTCCTCGGCCGAATGCGGGGCATGGTCCGTGGCGATCACGTCGATGGTGCCGTCGGCCAGGCCCTCGATGAGGGCTTCGCGGTCATCGGCGCTCCGAAGGGGCGGATTCATCTTGAAGCGTCCGTCCTCCTGCAGGTCGTCCTCGCACAAAGTCAGGTAGTGCGGACCCGTCTCGCAGGTGACGCGTACACCGCGCGCTTTCGCGGCGCGGATGAGTTCCACGCTCTCGCGCGTGGAAATATGACATACATGATAACGGCAGCCGGTTTCCTCACAGATCTTGAGGTCGCGGGCAATCTGGCCCCATTCGCTCTCGGAGCAGATGCCCCGGTGGCCGTGGGCGGCGGCGTAGCGGCCGTCGTGGATGTAGCCGCCGTGAAGAAGGCTGTTGTCCTCGCAGTGGGCGGCGAGGATGACATCCTCCCGCGCCGCGGCTTCCATCGCCTTGCGCATCATCTCGTCGCTCTGCACGCCGCTGCCGTCGTCGGAGAAGGCGACGCAGCCGCCTTTCAGAGCGTGGAAATCCACCAGCTCAAGGCCTTTCCGGCCCTTCGTGATCGAGCAGTAGGGGAGAACGTCGATGATGGCGTCTTTGTCAATGGCGGCCTGTTCCACGGCAAGATGTTCAGGGGAATCCGGAACGGGATCGAGGTTGGGCATCGCGCAAACCAGCGTGTATCCGCCACGGGCGGCGGCCCGGCTTCCGGTCAGGATGGTCTCCTTCCAGTTTTGTCCCGGTTCCCGGAAATGGACATGAAGGTCAACGAATGCGGGAAGCGTCACCATATCGACAAGACAAAAAAAAGACAACCCGTCGGGGCTGCCTGCAATAAAAAATATGGACCTCATCGGTCCCACCGATGCCGAGCGTCTGAGATATGATGGACTTACTCAACATTCCGGGATGCAAAGTTAGTGGTTTCCGAAGTAATTCTCCAAATTTTTCTTACAAAAGTTATGAACAGGTTCCGGAAAGGGGGAAAATGAATAAAACGGGGACTTTTTTGAATATATACAAAAAGTGAAATACTTCGAAACGTTTTATATACCGGAAAGTCCTGCTACTTACATAATTTGCAACGAACATACGGAAAATAATGTGATATTTGACCGCATTTTGCGTGACATATTACAAAAACCGCCCAAAATGTGTTAGAAACTAATAACTTGTTATATCATGTATAAAAAATTCCTGGTATTTGCCTTGGCAGTTCCGTTCCTGGTGCTGTCAGGATGTACGCGAGAGAAAGATTTGACCGAGGTGCGCGGGGCGAAGATGACCATCCGCGCCGCACTGCCTGAAGAGCCCCTGACCAAAGCGGGATTCAGCGTTCCCGAGGAAGGAACGGGCCTGCATCTGGCATGGAAGGAAGGGGACTGCATCCGCGTCATCAGCGGCGACAACTCGGCGGTTTATGAGATCGAGCCCGGCTTCACGGACCATGTGGCCAGCTTCTCCGGTCCCGAAGTGGCTGGTAGCGTCTTCGACATCATCTGCCCCGGTACTTATGCTACTGTCGGTGAGGCCGAAACCGGTAATCTCGACCTTGTCCAGACCGGCAACGGCAGCACGGAGCATCTGGTCTTTACGGCTAAATTGAGTGGTGTCTCCAAGGCCGACCTTCCCGAAATCACCTTCTCAGATGCATGGGTGTCCGAACATGCCGGCTCGTCCCTGAACCGGGGCGGCGTCGTGAAATTCGTCCTCACCCTGCCTGCAGAGGTTACTAACCCGACGAAGGTCCTGATGCAGGGCCTTGGAAAAGACGTTTCCTTGAGCCTCAAGGACATCGAACTCGGCTCCGACCACGTGCTGACAGCCTATGCGCAGAGTGGGTGGGATGATGTTGCCATCGGCGGTAAAACCTTTACCGTGACCGTGCAGGATGCATCCGGTGTCGCCTTTGCCGCTACCAAGACGATTTCAGGTGAGAAGACGCTGCAGGCCGGTGCGCAGAACTCCATCGTGATCAAGAAAGGCTTCACCCGGCAGCTGTTCGCTGGCGGCGAAGGCACGGCTTCCAGCCCTTATCTGATTGCCAACGCCAACCAGCTGAACAATATCCATGTGGACGGTGTCCTGAAGCATCAGGATAAGGTCTATTTCCGCCTGATCGACGATATCGACATGGACGAACTGCCGGAAGGAACGATCTGGGTTCCCATCAACTGGGCGGCTCCGTACGACTATTGCGTCAACTTTAACGGCAACGGACATACTATCGACCATTTCACCTGCTCGTTCGACGAGGAGCAGGGCCGCAACAATGGAGAGGCGGCGGCAGGTGCGCTCAGCGACAACCGTCCCTATGATAAGCCGGCATTCTTCGGCCTCCTTTATGGCGAATGCTACGACCTCCGTTTCACCAACGCCACCGTGACCAACACCTACTGCACGCCTACCGGTATCCTGGCGGGTTATTGCGGCTATTCTGGCATGAAAGCCACAGTCCAGAACGTGCATGTGCAGGGAACCGTGAGCTTTACCGCCGGTCAGGGCGTGCCTAACAACCAGTGCTCTTGCGTGGGCGGTTTCGCAGGTCGTGTGGATTTCGCGTTCATCGACTCCTGCTCCGCCGACGTCGAGGTCACCAGCAACAAGAACTACGCGGGCGGCTTCTTCGGCATCGACTGGGGCGAGGCTTCCACCATCCGGAACTGTTACAGCACCGGCACTGTCCGTGGCGACCAGCGCGTGGGCGGTTTCTGCGGCGGTCTGATCCGCAATGAGACAAAGATCATCAACTGCTATTCCACCTGTGAGCCGAGCGCGGCCCGCTGTGCCGCCGGTATCGTGGGATTCGCCAATATGGACAAGGGCAGCGGCAACGAAACCAATCTGCCTGACAACGTGGTCGAGGGCTGTATCGCCTGGCAGCAGCGGATCCATACGCGGACTTTCGACGGTGAAGTCTCCGGTAACGATTACTATTCTTCCGCTGCCATTGTGGGCTTCACAGCCACGCACAACTATCTGACGAACTGCCTGCGTCGCGCGGACATGGATTTCCAGGACTACTCCGGCAACATGACGCTCTACGATCAGGAGAACTCGACGCATGATGTTGCGCTGGTGATTGTCAATCCGAATCCAAGCACCTACAAGCACTATTATCCGTATCACGGAAAGTCCTTCAGCGGCACGCTTTCCCAGGCCGCCCGTTCGCTGGGCTGGAATGAAGACGTGTGGGATCTCTCCGGTTCCGTGCCCGTCCTTACCGGCGCCGTGGAAGGTTCTTTCCCTGGGGATAAGCCCCAGAGCGGTGCGGGCGACGTCCCTCCGGGCAGCGATGCCCTGCGGGGTCTGGGCGAGGTCCGTCCCCAGGACGGAGATCCGGGCTGGGACATCCTGCCGGTGGCTGACGGTATTACCTACTACCGCTATGCCTACAATTGCCCGGAGACGGAGAACAAGTACCAGGACGTCTATATCATCGACCTGGACCTGAACAATCCCAAGTATGCCGTGAAGGTGGTCTATTCCAATCCTTCCACCGTCTGCTCCAACGTCTTTGACGCCTCCGGGGCTTATGCCGCCATCAACGGTGGTTACGAGCTCGGTTCCATCGCGTTGAAGGCCAATGGCGTCTGGAACGGCGAGTCCCTGCAGTATTATGCGCAGGGTATGCCGGTGTCCTTCATGCCCAACAACTATATCACGGACAACAACGGGAACCAGGTTCCCAACTGGAAGAGCGAGGGCACTTTTTACTCCGATGGAAGACGCGGTCTGAAGATTGCCTTTGACGGCTATGATCCTTCCACTTCCACCAAGACCAAGACTGTCGAGGAGGAGCGCCGTTTCTACCAGCTCTGCACTGACGAATGGCCTGCCTTGATTTCCAGCGCCCCCGTGCTCATCCACGATTTCAACCCGGTGGGCAAGCAGTTCAAAAATCTCCATCCCAAGGAGTCCAACAGTTCGGAGGATCCTAACACGCATCAGAGAGGCCAGTATCCGCGCACCGCGGTGGCTCTGACCGAGGGGAATCATTTCCTGATGGTGGTCTGTGACGGCCGCTACACCGCCGGTTCCGGTGGCAACGGCATGAGCGCCTATTGGCTCACCGCCTTCCTCGCGAAGTACTTCAATCCGCAGTACGCCCTGAACCTGGACGGCGGCGGCTCCTCCACCATGTGCGTGCGGGACAACGCTTTCAGCGCGGACCGCTATGTGGTCAACTATCCCTGCGACAACATGGGCTCCGGAACGACGCACGACCACGACGGCCAGCGTAAACGCGACTCCTTCATCGTCATTGTCAATGCTGAATAAAAACCAACCATCGATATGAAAACCAATTTGACCAAAAAAGCGTATCAAATCCCTGTCATCTGGGAGATCCCCGTCATTGTGGAAGGCCAGTTCCTGGCTTCCCAGCTGGACGACTACAGCGACAACCCCATCTTCGACGACGACGACGATCTCTGATTATGAAAGCAGCGTTCATCTCCCTGGCGGGACTCCTTCTGCTGTCCTGCGCCAAGGAACTGCCGATTGACAACGCGGCTGTCCAGGAAGGAAAACAAGTGACGATCCGGGTCAGCATGCCCGAAACCTCCTCCAGGGTGGAGTTCACCCCGGAGGAGGACAAACTGGCCCTTTCCTGGGAAGAAGGGGACTGCATCCGGGTGATTTCCGGGGCCACTTCCAGCGTTTTCACCGTTTCCAACATCATTTCTGCCCATGAGGCCGAATTCACCGGCTCCGCAGTAGCAGGCTCATCCTTCGACATCATCTGCCCGGGCACTTATGCCACTGTAGAGGACGCTTTGGCCGATGTGGACAATTATTCCCAGCGCGGGAACGATTCCGCGGACCATCTCCGCTACAAGGCAATCCTGTCCGGTGTCGATGATTATCAGGACATTGCCTTCAAGACCTCCTGGGCCGAGGAACACGGCGGCAGCTTCCGGCAGGGAGCGGCCGTCAAGCTGCAGGCACGCCTTCCGGAAGGTGTCTCCTCCCTGAAAAGAGCGACCCTCCGTCTCAACGGTGTGGACTATGTCCTCCCGCTCTTCAATATCGACCTCTCCTCGTCCGATCAGGTGCTCACCGCCTATCTGATGCTGCCCTGTGCCGACATTCTCCTTGCCGATGGCTCCTCGCATCAAGTGTATGTCACTGACGAAGAGAATGAGGTTTATTCGGCTACATTTACCGTCAGGGGAGAGAGGACCATCCTCCCGGGGAAGATGAACTCCATCGTGGGCGTGAAACTTACACTGCAGGACTTCGTGGGCGGCAATGGCACCGAGGATAATCCTTACCTTATTGCCAACACCCGCCAGCTGGAGAACATGATGAAGCTGTACAAGGACGCCGAAGCTCCCGCGGACAAGGAGTCCTTCAAGTACTGGTTTAAACTCCTGGATGACGTGGATGCATCGACCATCACCTGGACGCCGCTGAACGCTTCCGGAAGCTTCTACAAGGCGGTTGATTTCGACGGTGACGGCCATACCATTTCCGGCCTTCAGGTCACCGGAACTTATGCCAGTTTCGCGGGTGTGCTGTACGGTTCCGTCCGCAACGTCATCTTCGACAATGCCGTGATCACCGGCTCGTCCAAGAAGGGCGTCGTGGCGGGTTTCCTCGGAACCACGGGCCTTCCTGGTTCCTGCGAGAACGTCATTGTCCGGAACTCCTCGGTTACGGGCACCAGCTATTCCGGCGGATTCGCCGGCCATACGCGTACGACTGGAAGCATCGTTTCCTGCAAGGTGGAGAACACCACGGTACAGAGTTCCTCCGGTCACGTGGGCGGCTTCACCGCTTATGTCGATATCACAGGCGATGACAAATACGAGGTGCCTGCCCGCTTTACGGACTGCCACGTCGTAAGTGTCTGCGTCCAACAGACTTACACCGGTAGCACGGAGCTTTATACCGGCGGTTTTGTCGGCGCAACGGCTGTTCCCGCCGCCTTTACTGACTGCACCGCCATGGCTTCCATTACGGCGGATACGAAGGATGTGGGCGGCTTTGTCGGCCGTACTACCGGCGGTGTCCCGAACTTCCGGAACTGCCATGTTCTCGAGGGATCTTCCGTCACTACCAATGGTAATCGCACGGGTGGTTTCGTGGGCTACTCTGAGGTCGCAGCCTCCTTCACAGATTGCTCATCCGCGGCCGAAGTAGATAATGGAACCGAATATACGGGCGGTTTTTCCGGCTACTCTGCCGGCGCATCCACCTTTACCAGATGCTCCGCGAGCGGCAATGTGACCGGCGGTGCCAAACATGTCGGCGGATTCGTCGGAACGGCGGAGAATTCCGCTTTTACGGACTGTTTCTACGAGAAGGGTACTGTCACTGACTATACCAGTGGAAAGTCCCAGAGCGGCGGTTTCTGCGGCTCTGCGACGACCGGCGTGACCTTCCGCGGATGCTCCGTCAAGAATGCTTCTTATGTGGGTTACCACGCGACCTATGTCGGCGGTTTCATCGGCCAGCTGGGTGCGAGCTACAACGGCAACAACAGCGTTTCCATTTCCCAGTGTCATGTGGAAGGAACGTCCGTCACCGGCAGCACCAACTGCGGCAGCTTCGTCGGCGTGCAGTACGACCATATTTCCAACAGCTATGTCGCCGGGGGAGAGGTGATCGCGAAAGGCGCCCATTGCGGCGGCTTCAGCGGCTTCGTCCAGAACGGCAACCTGACCAACTGCTACACCACCGCCCGTGTCGATGGTGACAGCTACGCCCAGGTCGGCGGCATGATCGGCATCGCCTATACTTCCACCATTTCCTACTGCTACTCAGCGGGTTCTGTCAATGGTACCGGTTCCGACCGGGGCGCCTTTGTTGGCAAATGCGACCAGCAGAACTCCAATCCGACGGCGAGCATTTCCCATTGCATCGGCTGGGACGCTGCCCTTCCTTTCTGCGCGACCAACACGGTTGGTGCTACGATCACCGATTGCTATGCTGGCACCGAAGGAACCGTCTCATCGCACGCACAGGAGCAGACCTGGCCCACCTCCGTGTGGAACCTTAGCGGTTCGCTTCCCACGTTACTGGAGACACCGCTCCGCATCCCCGCCATCTTCATCGGCGACAGCATCACCTGGCAATGGGCCCGTACTTCCCGCACGGACAACAAGAGCAACATCCTGATCCCGCTGGATCCGCTGCCGGCCTATATGACCCTGAGCGGCGACAATGTCATCACCCGCTTCCATCCCGGTTTCTTTACCGGAAACGGCTACCTGGACAAGGGCGTGAGCGGGCAGAACACCACCCAGATGCTCTCCCGTTTCCAGGAAGACATCATCGACCTGAACCCGCAGGTGGTCGTCATCATGGGCGGAACCAATGACCTTGCGCAGGGTGTCACCAAGGACCAGATCGTGGCAAACATCGCCGCGATGGCTGAAATGGCCGATGCCGCCGGCATCAAGGTGGTCATCTGCACGGTAACTCCCAATAACGACAGCTATTCCCGGCTCAACGATCCTAAGACCAAGGGTGCCCACATTATCACTTTGAACGGCATGCTTGAAGAATATACCGCCTCCAAGGGCTTCACCTGGTGCAACTACTGGTCATCACTAGTGGCCGATGACGGCCTCGCCCTCAACCCGGATTACTGGCTCTACGACCATCTCCATCCCAATCCCGACGCCTACACGGTGATGGAAGGCATCGTCAAGCCCATCATCGACCGGCTCCTGTAGACCAACCTCATTTTTAACCATACCAATTAAAACCAATTCAAATGCAAACCAATCATTTTGAGCGTCAGACGTACGTCGCTCCGGAGACGTCTGTGGACCTGATCATGCAGGAGCGCTCCTTCCTCAGTGAGTTCGAGCCGGACCCCCTTCCGAAAATGGATCCCTATGAGATGTATGACGAAGAGTTTTAGAGGAGATTGCCGTATGAAAAAGATCCATTTCCTGACCGCGGCCCTGGCGCTCGTCGCCCTTTCCGCCGCCTGCTCCAAGGTGTCTCCCGTCGACGAAACGCCCGCAGCAAAGAAGACCATCACCATCGCCGCCTCGCTCTCTAACGCGGCGACCAGAGTCACGTTCGACGCGACTTTCGATGCCAACAGCAAGCCCGTCGGCATGTCCCACACCTGGGAAGCCGGCGACCAGCTGCTTGTCAGTGATTCCGCCGATCCTACCGTTTCCGCCGTTTTCGACCTTGTCGATGGTGCCGGAACCACGGAAGGAATCTTCGAGGGTGAAGCTTTCGAGGCCGCCAGCTATGATGTGGAAGTGATCCCGAACGGAACCTTCGTTACCGGCAATGCCCAGACGCAGGCGAAGGACGGCGCTACGGACCACCTCAAGTATGTTGCCGCCGCGACCGGTGTCACGGACCTCTCCAGCCTCAGTTTCACGGAGACTTCCGGCATCATCGGCATTATCGCGAAACTCCCCGCCGGAGCCGCTGCCACCATCAACGCGCTGGAGATCGAGACGAGCACCGATGACTTCGCCACCAGCACGAAGCTCACGGTCGCCCTGGCCTCCCAGGAGGACGTCGACGCCGATGACATTCTGAAGGTCTATGCCAATGTTCCCGCCGGATGGACTGTCGCCGCGGGAACCAAGATGTTCCTGAGATTCACGTCCACGAACGCCAACCATGCGGTGTATACCCGCTATCAGGAGTTCGCCACCGCCGCCACTCCAGCCGAGGGCAAGTTCAACTATCTCAAGTTCAACTGCTCCCACATCGACGAGTACGCCGGTGGCGCCGATGCCGGTACGGAAGCCGCTCCTTATCTCATTGCCGACAAGTATCAGATGGACGCCCTCCATACGCTGATGGTTGCCGGTGAGACCACCTGCTTCAAGATGATTGCCGACATCGACATGGACGGAATCACCTGGGTGCCGCTGAACAACGACGGAAACTACAACAAGTACATCTCTTTTGACGGAGACAACCATACCCTCAGCAACATCGTGACGGATGCATCCTCGATCCCGGAATATCCTTCCGTTTTCGGCGTGCTGAACGGCAAGGTTGCCAACCTTAACATCGACAAGGCCACCATCACGCCCGGCGGCAAGAAGGCGGGTGTCCTGGGTGGTTATATCGGAAGTTCCGGCAGCGAAGTCGTTCCCGAGGTCACCAATGTTCATATCACGAACTCCACGGTGGGCTCGGCGGACAACCGCGCGACTAACTATGTCGGCGGCGTGGCCGGTCAGATCCAGAAGGACGGCACG
>JAFYTP010000098.1 GCA_017558775.1 Bacteroidales bacterium
CCCAAGGTCCTCGCTTTCGGCGGCGCCTTCCACGGACGGACTTCCGGCGCGGTGAGCGTCACCGACAATCCCAAGATCCGCGCGCCGTTCAACGCCACGGATAAGGTGACCTTCGTGCCGCTGGGCGACCTGGCCGCTACGGAAAAGGAACTGTCCACGAAAGAATACGCTGCCGTCATCATCGAGGGTATCCAGGGCGTGTCGGGCATCCATCTGCCGTCCGACGCTTTTCTGCGTGACCTCCGCGCCTTGTGCGACCGTACCGGGACGCTGCTGGTGCTGGACGAGATCCAGTCCGGCTGCGGCCGTACCGGCCGGTTCTTCGCCCACCAGTGGGCGGGTGTCGAGGCGGACCTCGTCACGATGGCGAAGGGCCTCGCGGGCGGCATCCCCATCGGCGCCGTCCTCATCAGCCCGGCCATCGAGGCCTCCTACGGCATGCTGGGAACGACTTTCGGTGGCAACCACATCGCCTGCGCCGCGGCCATCGCGGTGCTGGAAGTGATCGATGGTGAGGGCCTCGTCGCCCACGCCGAAAAGCTCGGCAACTGGTTCGAGGCGCAGCTCAAGGGCGATCCCGCCCTGAAGGAGTACCGCGGTCGCGGCCTGATGATCGGCCTGGAGATCAAGCCCGAATTCAAGGGCCTCCGGGACCGGCTCCTGTTCGAGAAACATATTTTCACCGGTGCCGCCGGGGCGGACGTCATCCGTCTGCTCCCTGCCTTGAACCTTCCCGAGGAAGGCGCCGCGAAGTTCATGGAAGCCTGGAAAGCATTGACGAAATGAAGCACTTTACCAGCGTGAAACAGCTCGGCGACCTCAAGGAAGCCCTCGCCGAAGCCGCCTATGTCAAGGCGAACCCCTTTGCCGACCAGGAATTGGGGCGCAACAAGACCGTCCTCCTCGTCTTCTTCAACAATAGCCTGCGCACGCGCCTGAGCACGCAGAAGGCCGCCCTGAACCTTGGGATGAATCCCATCGTCCTGGACATCAACCAGGGCGCCTGGAAGCTCGAGACCGGCCGCGGCGTGGTGATGGACGGGGATAAGAGCGAGCACATCCTGGAAGCGATTCCGGTGATGGGCTCCATGTGCGATATGATCGGCGTCCGTTCCTTCGCCCGTTTCGAGTCCAGGGACGATGACTATAATGAGGTGATCCTGAACCAGTTTATCCAGTATTCCGGAAAGCCGGTGTTCAGCATGGAGGCCGCCACGCGGCATCCGCTGCAGACTTTTGCCGACATCATCACCATCGAGGAGCACAAGACCAAGGCGCGCCCGAAGGTGGTCATGACCTGGGCCCCGCACCCGCGGGCGCTCCCGCAGGCCGTCCCGAACTCCTTCGCCGAGGGTATGTCGATGACGGACTACGATTTCGTCATCGCCAATCCGGAAGGCTATGACCTCGCTCCGGAATTCGTCGGCAATGCGAAGGTGACGCACAATCAGGACGAGGCCCTGGAAGGGGCGGATTTCGTCTACGCGAAAAACTGGGCCCCTTACCGGGAGGACATCTACGGCAAGGTGGTCAACTACGATATGGATTGGACGGTGTCGGCCAAGAAGATGGCCCTCACGGACAACGCGTTCTTCATGCATTGCCTCCCGGTGCGACGCAACATGATCGTTACCGACGAGGTGATCGAGAGCCCGCGCTCCTTGGTGATTCCGGAGGCGGCCAATCGCGTCGTCAGCGCCCAAACCGTTCTTAAGATGCTGCTCAAGTCGCTATGATTAAAGTTGTTAAATGTGGGGGGCAAGTCTTAGACGACGCCTCCCTTTTTAAATCCTTCTGCCGGGACTTCGCGGCCCTGGAGGGACCCAAGGTCCTGGTCCATGGCGGCGGCGCCCTCGCCGGGAAAGTCCAGAAGGCCCTCGGAATGGAGCCGATTAAGTACGAAGGCCGTCGGGTTACTGACGATGCTACCTTGCAGGTCGTGACGATGGTCTATGCCGGCTGGTGCAACAAGCAGATGGTCGCCCTCCTCCAGTCCTTCGGCTGCAACGCCGTGGGGCTCGCGGGCTGCGACGGCTCCGTCATCACGGCGGCCAAGCGCCCGCCCAAGGCCCTCTCCGACGGCCGGGTGGTGGACTTCGGCTGGGTCGGCGACGTGACGCCGGACAGCGTGAACGCGGCGTTCCTGAAGCAGCTCCTGGACGCAGGATATACACCTGTTCTCTGTGCCATCAACCACGACGGTGCGGGACAGCTTTTGAACACTAACGCCGATACGGTCGCCTCCTCGGTGGCCGCCGCCCTGGGAGCGAGTCTCGTGACCTGCTTCGAGCAGCCCGGCGTGCTGGAGGACCGGAACGATCCTTCCAGCGTGATTCCTTTCATCGACAAGGACTTATATGCATCCCTGAAGGAATGCGGTGTCGTTGCCGATGGGATGATTCCCAAGTTGGACCAGGCCTTCGACGCCCTGGACAAGGGTGCGGCCGAGGTCCGCATCTGTCACAGTTCGGCCCTGTTGGAGGGCGGTGGAACCTTGATCAGATAAATACAAATGGAGCATAAGAAAGCAAGACTGGAACTGGGAAACGGCCAGACCCTGGAGGGCTGGAGTTTCGGCTATGACGGTCCGGCGGACGGCGAGGTTGTTTTCTCCACCTCCATGGTGGGTTACCCCGAGAGTCTGACGGACCCTTCTTTTGAGGGGCAGATCCTCTGCGTGAGCTATCCCCTCGTGGGCAATTACGGGATTCCCGACATGGGCACCGGCCCGGACGGCCTGGTACTCCATGCCGAATCGGAACGGATTCACGTCCGGGGTCTCGTCATCGCCGATTACAGTCAGAATTACAGCCACTGGGACGCCGTGGAAAGCCTGGGAAGCTGGCTCAAGCGCGAGCGCGTGCCGGGCATCTCGGGCATCGACACCCGCGCCCTCACCCGGATGATCCGGGAAAAGGGCGTCATGCCGGGACGGATCGTCGTCGACGGTTGCCCCGAGGCGGCCGGAGAGGTTGAAAACCATCTGGTCAAGGCCGTCAGCTGCAAGGAGGTCATCAAGTACGGGAAGGGTTCCAAGCGGGTGGTCCTGGTCGATTGCGGCGTGAAGCACAACATCCTCCGCTGCCTGGTTTCCCGGGACATCGAGGTCGTGCGGGTGCCGTGGGACTATGATTTCACGGAGATGGACTACGACGGGCTGTTCCTGTCGAACGGTCCCGGCGATCCGGCCGTCTGCACCGAAACCATCGACCATATCCGGAAGGCCCTGCAGGGCGACCGCCCGGTCTTCGGCGTCTGCCTCGGCAGCCAGCTGATGGCCCTGGCGGCGGGCGCGAAGACTTTCAAGCTCCCTTACGGCCACCGCAGCCACAACCAGCCCGTGCGCCGCGTGGGCACGGACAAATGCTTCATCACTTCCCAGAACCACGGTTACGCCGTGGATCCGACCACTTTGCCGGCGGGCTGGGAGCCGTTCTTCGAAAACCTGAACGACGGCACCAACGAGGGCGTCCGGCACCTGGAGAAGCCCTTCTTCGCCACCCAGTTCCACCCGGAGGCATCCGGCGGACCGGTGGACACGGAATTCCTGTTTGACGATTTCATTTCCCTGCTATGATCCGGAAAGTCCTTATCCTTGGCTCGGGCGCGCTGAAAATCGGCGAGGCCGGCGAATTCGACTATAGCGGCTCACAGGCCCTGAAGGCCCTCCGGGAGGAGGGCATCCGGACCGTGCTCGTGAACCCCAATATTGCCACCGTCCAGACTTCCGAGGGCGTGGCGGACGAAGTGTATTTCCTGCCCGTGACGCCGGCCTTCGTGGAGAAGGTCATCAAGAAGGAGCGTCCGGACGGCATCCTGCTCTCCTTCGGCGGACAGACGGCGCTGAACTGCGGCGTGGAACTGTTCCGCAGCGGCGTGCTCAAGCGGTACGGCGTGGAGGTCCTGGGTACCCCTGTCGAAACCATCATCGACACGGAAGACCGGGAACTGTTCGTGGAGCGGCTGGACGAAATCGGCGTGAAGACGATCCGGTCCCATGCGGCGACCACCCTCGAAGAGGCCCGCGCAGCGGCTTGCGAGGTGGGCTATCCCGTCATTATTCGGGCGGCCTACGCGCTGGGTGGCCTCGGCTCCGGCTTCTGCGAGAACGAGGCCCAGCTGGACGCTGTCGCGACGAAGGCCTTTACCTTCTCGCCGCAGGTACTCGTGGAGAAGTCCCTCCGCGGCTGGAAAGAGATTGAATACGAGGTGGTCCGCGACCGCTTCGACAATTGCATCACGGTCTGTAACATGGAGAACGTGGACCCGCTGGGTATCCACACCGGCGAGAGTATCGTCGTCGCTCCTTCGCAAACTTTGACGAATGATGAATACCACTTCCTGCGGAAGAAGGCCATCGACATTGTCCGGCATCTCGGGATCGTCGGTGAATGCAATGTCCAGTACGCCTTCAGCCCCGACGGGGAGGATTATAGGGTGATTGAGGTCAATGCGCGCCTGAGCCGCTCGTCCGCCCTCGCCTCCAAGGCGACGGGCTATCCGCTCGCGGCTGTGGCGGCGAAGCTGGGCCTGGGCTACGGCCTGCACCAGCTCAAGAACGCGGTGACCCGCACCACGCCGGCCTTCTTCGAGCCGGCCCTGGACTATGTGGTCGTGAAGATCCCGCGCTGGGACCTCGCCAAGTTCAAGGGCGTGTCCCGCGGCATCGGCCCGAGCATGAAGAGCGTCGGCGAGGTGATGGCCATTGGCCGCACCTTCGAGGAGGCCTTCCAGAAGGGACTCCGCATGATCGGCCAGGGTGCCAATGGCTTCGTGTGCAATAAGCCTTATCACATTGACGATCTGGACGAGGCTCTTTCGCATCCCACCGATACGCGCATCTTCGCAGTCGCCGCGGCGTTCGAGTCGGGCTACAGCGTGGACCGCATCCACGAATTGACCCATATCGACAAGTGGTTCCTGGACAAGTTCAACCATATCGAAACCACCTACCGGAACCTGGAGGAGTTCTCTTCCCTGGAGGAGGTTCCTGCCGATTTGCTCCGCGAGGCGAAGATCGAGGGTTTCTCGGACATCCAGATCAGCCGGGTGTTCGGCATCAGCGAGACGGCCGTCCGGGAGCGCCGCGTGGCCCTCGGCATCCGTCCGTCCATCAAGCAGATCGACACCCTCGCGGCGGAATTCCCCGCCGTCACGAACTACCTGTATTTGACATATCAGGGTTCCTGCGATGACGTCGAGCCGGAGGATCCGGGCAAGAGCGTCATCGTGCTGGGTTCTGGCGCCTACCGCATCGGCAGCAGCGTGGAATTCGACTGGTGCGCCGTGAGCACCGTCCGGACGCTCCGCGAGAACGGCCGGAAGGCGATCATGGTCAATTACAACCCGGAGACGGTCTCCACCGACTACGATACCTGCGACCGGCTCTATTTCGACGAGCTGAGCCTGGAGACGGTCTGGGAGATTTGCATGCGGGAGAAGCCGGACGGCGTCGTCGTCAGCGTGGGCGGACAGATTCCGAACAACCTCGCGCTGCCGCTGACGGCTTGCGGCATCCGCCTCCTGGGCACCTCGGCGACTGACATTGACAGGGCCGAAGACCGCGGCAAGTTCTCCGAGGTGGTGGATCGCCTGGGCATCGACCAGCCCCGCTGGAAGGAGATGACCACGCGCGCTGACATCGACAAGTTCATCGAGGAAGTCGGCTTCCCGGTGCTGGTGCGGCCTTCTTACGTGCTCTCCGGCGCGGCGATGAACGTCTGCTATACGGCGACGGACCTGACCTCCTGCCTGGAGCGGGCAGCGGAAGTCTCCGCGGAGCACCCCGTGGTGGTGAGCGCCTTCCTCCAGCGGTGCCAGGAACTTGAATGCGACGCCGTGGCCGATGGCGGCCGCGTGCTGGCCTGCGCCATCTCTGAACACATCGAGTTTGCCGGTGTCCATTCCGGCGACGCTACCATACAATTTCCCGCGCAACGCGTGTACGGGTCTGTCCTGTCCCGCATCCGGAAGACGGCGGCGGCCATCGCCTCCGAACTCCATATCACGGGTCCCTTCAACATCCAGTTCCTATCTTCGGACCTGGACCTCAAGGTCATCGAGTGCAACCTCCGCGCGTCCCGGAGCTTCCCGTTCGTGTCCAAGGTCTGGCGGGTCGATCTCATCGGCCTGGCCACCCGCTGCATGCTCGGGCAGCATCCCTCGCCCTGGATGCCCGATCCCTTCGACCTGGGCTATGTGGGCGTCAAGTGCTCCCAGTTCTCCTTCGCCCGTCTCCATCAGGCCGACCCGGTGTCCGGTGTCGATATGGCCTCGACCGGAGAGGTGGGCTGCCTCGGCCGCTCGAGCGACGAGGCGCTCCTGAAGGCGATGCTGTCGGTGGGCCACCGCATCCCCGCCGGTGCGGTGCTCCTGTCCACGGGTGACGCCTTCCAGAAGGCCGAGCTCCTGCCTGCCTGCCGCATGCTCGCCGAGAAGGGACATACGCTGTATGCTACGGACGGCAGCTGCCGATACCTTGTAGAACATGGCGTACCCGCGCTACGCGTGCGATGGCCGGACGAGCCGGATGACGGAACGCCTTCCGCCTTGGACATGATCCGGGAGCACAAGGTCGATCTCGTGGTGAACAACCCCAAGAACTTCTCGCACTCCGAGCTGGGGAACGGTTACCACCTCCGCCGCGCCGCCGTGGACTTCAACGTCCCGCTCATCACGGACGCCCGCCTGGCCTCCGCCTTCATCCGGGCCTTCTGCACCCTGCCGGAAGGGGCCGTGGAGATACGAAGTTGGGGGGCTTACGCCGGAAAGTGGTAATTTTTGCAAAAAAAGTTCAAAAAATTTTGTGTGTTCCGAAAAAGTTTCTACCTTTGCAGTCCCGTTTGAAACGAGCACATGAAAATGTGGTTTCAAGAAAGGGTTTTGTTCATTGACAATACTGAGAGAAAAGATCAAAGAGGTAAAGAAAAACAGAAAGAGAGTCTGTATAATCTAGAGTAAGAAGTTTTTTCGAACTGAGAGAATATAGGGACTGCAATTTCAAGGCAAGAGCAAATCAGAAATGATTCACAAGCTGCGCGGAGCGCCGCGAACCGAGAGGTGAGCGGAAGAGCGAAACGCAGAGCATTAGGAAAGAAACGAAGAGCGAACGGCGGATGCCTAGGCTATCCGGAGGCGAGGAAGGACGTGGTAAGCTGCGAAAAGGCTCGGGGAACTGCAAACAGGTTTTGATCCGAGCATATCCGAATGGGGCAACCCAGTGGTTTGAAGAACCACTACTGACGTCAAGTCAGAGCGAACCCGGGGAACTGAAACATCTTAGTACCCGGAGGAAGAGAAAGAAATCATCGATACCCTGAGTAGTGGCGAGCGAAAGGGGCAGAGCCTAAACCGCGATGTTTACGGACACCGCGGGGTTGTAGGACCTCTTATCAAGATCCATCGACGAACGGGAACGCTGTGGAAACAGCGGCCGAAGAGGGTGACAGCCCCGTACTGGTAAGTCAGATGGATCGAGAGAGGCACCTGAGTAGGGCGGGGCACGTGGAATCCTGTCCGAATCTGCGGGGACCATCCCGCAAGGCTAAACACTCCCGGAAGACCGATAG
>JAFYTP010000099.1 GCA_017558775.1 Bacteroidales bacterium
CGCGCTGTCGCCTCCGGCGAACTCCCGGCCGCGGACCGCGACCGCACGCTCCGCTTCCTGGAGGATGAAATCACCTCCGTCGCGGACCGCGGCTGGTTCGCGGCGTCCGGCGTCCGCATCCTGAACGAGTCCCCGCTCATCGGCCCCGACGGGGCGGACCTGCGCCCGGACCGCGTCGTCATCGGCCCGGATGGCTCCGCCGCCATCATCGACTACAAGTTCGGTGTTCCCGAGAAAAAGCACCAGGACCAGGTTCGCACTTATATGGAGCTGTACCGCGCCATGGGCCACGCGCCCGTCACCGGCACCCTGTGGTACATCCGCGAAAATGAAGCGGATGAATGGGTGGAGATTACGGAATAATCCGTATATTTGTAAGTAACACAAAAACAACCGATATGCATTGTATCCGTAATTATGTCCTCTCCGGTGCGCTGGCACTGCTTTTCACCGTGCCTGCATCGGCCCAAGGGGATGACCTCCCGATCTATCTCAACACCGCCTATTCCTTCGAGGAGCGCGCGACGGACCTCGTTTCCCGCCTGACGCTGGAGGAGAAGCAGAGCCTGCTGGGCAACAACATGGCCGCCGTTCCCCGGCTCGGCCTGAAGAACTACAACGTCTGGAGCGAGGCGCTGCATGGAGTGCTTGCCGGCGCAAACCCTTCCGTGGGCCTTCCGGGACCGTCTTCCTTCCCCAACAGCGTGGCCATCGGCTCGTCCTGGGACCCCGCCCTGGCGGAACGGATGGCGGCGGCCATCGCCGATGAGGCACGCGCCATCTACGCCACCGGCACGAAGGGCCTGACCTTCTGGT
The DNA here is from genome assembly GCA_017558775.1 of Bacteroidales bacterium. Classification (GTDB taxonomy): domain Bacteria; phylum Bacteroidota; class Bacteroidia; order Bacteroidales; family UBA932; genus Cryptobacteroides. Next base: position 817 of record JAFYTP010000099.1, read on the forward strand.
CGCCCGTCGTGGAGCCGGTCCGCGACCCCCGCTGGGGCCGTACCGGCGAGTCCTACGGCGAAGACCCGTTCCTCGCCGCGGAAATCGCCCGCGGCTTCGTCCGGGGCATGATGGGCGCGGACCCCAAATACCTCAAGGCCGTCCCGACGGCGAAGCACTATTTCGCCAACAACAGCGAGTTCGACCGCCACGTGAGCAGCTCCAACATGGACAGCCGCGACATGCGCGAGTTCTATCTCTACCCGTACAAGCGCCTGATCGAGGACGAGAAACTTCCGTCGATCATGTCCTCCTATAATGCTGTCAATCACGTTCCTACCTCCGCCAGCGCGTACTATCTGGACACCCTGGCCCGCCGGACCTACGGCATGAAGGGATATGTGACGGGCGACTGCGCCGCCATCGAGGACATCTGGAACGGACACTATTATGTTGAAACCCGCGAGCAGGCCACCGTGGCGGGCCTCACCGCCGGTGTGGACTCCGACTGCGGCAGCATCTACCAGCGCTTCGCCATCAGCGCCTACGAGCAGGGGCTCCTGTCGATGGCCTTGATTGACCGCGCCCTCATCAACATGTTCACCATCCGGATGCGGACCGGCGAGTTCGATCCCGACCAGATGGTGCCCTACACGAAGTACGAGCCTTCCCGCGTGAACTCGGCGGCGAATCGCGCCCTGGCGGCCGAACTGGCCGTCCGCACCGCGGTTCTGCTTAAGAACGAGGGTAAGGCCCTTCCGCTGGACCCGAAGAAGGTCAAGAGCATCGCACTCATCGGCCCGCAGGCCGACGATGTGGAACTGGGACCTTATTCCGGCCGTCCGGAGGCATCCTCGATGATTTCCCCGTACGCCGGCATCCAGGCCTGGTTGAAAGATAAGGGGTATGATGTCGATGTCCGGCTGGCCGTGGGTGGCGACATCAAGAGCAAGAGTAATCTCCTGTATATCGGCTATTTCGAGATCGAGAAGACCGACGGCACCGTGACCCGCTATGACGCAACCAAGTTCACCGCTGCGGCCGATGGCATCACCGTCGGCTCCGGCATGGGCGAGGAGGAGCAGGTCCGCACCATCGACGACGGCGCTTGGACCGCGTATGACAATGTCGATATCACCAACATTGAGAACATCACCGTCGGCCTGAACATTCCGACCGAGGGCGGCATTGTGGAAATCCGCGTGGGCGGCCCGGACGGCAACCTGATCGGCCGGATCGAGGCTACGAAGGCCTCTGGCGCCCGTGTGGGTGGCGTCTACGGGGCCAGCATGCCGATGAAGACGAACGCCCTGAAACTCGGTTACAATGGCCCTCAGACGGTTTATCTGGTGTACAAAGCCCCGCAGGACGCCCCGATTGACGAGGCTACGCTCAAGACGGCACGCGAGGCCGATGTGGCCGTGGTGTTCGTCGGCACCGACGAGAACACGGCGACCGAGGAGGCCGACCGTCTGACGCTCCTCCTGCCCGGCAACCAGCTCTCTCTCATCCAGGCCGTGGCGGCTGTCAATCCGCACACCATCGTGGTGATGCAGACGCTTGGTTGCGTGGAGGTGGAGGAGTTCCGCCATCTGGCGAACATCGGCGGCATCATCTGGACCGGCTATAACGGCATGGCTCAGGGCGAGGCGATTCCTCGTCTGCTTTTCGGCGAAGTCTCCCCGGGCGGCAAGCTCAACGCCACCTGGTTCAAGAGCGTGAAGGACCTGCCGGCCATCACGGATTACAATCTTCGCCAGAGTTCCGGCAATCAGGGCCGCACCCTGTGGTACTTCGACCAGGAAGTATCCTATCCTTTCGGTTATGGCTTGAGCTATACGACGTTCAAGTACAGCAACTTCCGCATCAGCCAGAACGCTATCACCCCGAATGACAAGGTCACGCTCAGCGTGGATGTGACCAATACGGGTGCTGTCAGTGCCGATGAGGTCGTGCAGATCTATGTCCGCACGCCGGACAGCCCCGCGTCGCTGGAACGTCCGGCGAAGCGCTTGAAGGGCTTCCAGCGGGTGACAGTCCCGCGCGGCCAGACCCGCACCGTGAACATCGACATTGACTGTGCCGATCTCTGGTTCTGGGATATGGACGCCGACCGGATGACCTTCGATCCGGGCCGCTATGTGTTCGAGTTCGGTTCCTCTTCACAGGATATCCGTGGCAGTGTGACCGCGACGATGTCCGGCGCGCTGAAGCGCAGCCTCAAGACGGTCTGGGCCAGCTGCGACGCCTCCGTGCTCCGCATCGGCCAGACGGCGAAGGCATCCTTCTCCGCCTGCATGAATGACGACAGCTTCTACGAAGGCGCCAAGGCCGTCTGGACGAGCAACAACCCGTCCGTGGCCACCGTCGCCGCGGATGGTGCGGTGAAGGCCGTGTCGATGGGTGTCGCCACTGTGACTTGCGCCGTCACCATCGACGGAAAGACCGTCGAGGACACCTTCGCCGTGAAGGTGATGCCGGACCTCGGGCTCGCTTCTCTCAAGGTGGGCGGCAAGACGGTGAAGCCGGGCGACGCCGCGTCCCTGAGTTATCTGCTCAAGCCCGGCAAGGCCCCGAAGGTGGAGGCCGTTGCGGTTGATCCCGCCATCGATGTGATTGTGAAACAGGCGGATGCAGTGCCCGGCACGGCCGTGGTGACGCTGCACGACGGCCTTACCGGCGACAGCCGCGAGATAGCGGTGAACTTCGGTACGAAGGGCGTTTCCGACAGCTTCAAGAAGGGCGCTCTCGACAAGGCCTGGCATTGGGTTCGCGAGAATTCCGAGGCTTGGATACTCTCCGGAAACGGTCTCGAACTGACCGCCGGCAAGGGCGACATCACCCTCGGCGGCAATTCCGCGACCAACATCCTGCTCCAGAGCGCCAATACTGACTGGACTGCGGAAACGAAGATGCAGTGTGTGACCACGCCGGCCCCTCCGGCCCAGAACGCGGGCCTCGTGGCCTACGAGTCCGACGACAACTTCGTGAAGTTCGTCCGTACGGCGACCTTCAGTTTCCGTCGTCCGGGTGCCGAAGCGGCGGGTCCTTCCGCGGGCCAGCTGCAACTCCTGGTGGAAGAGAATGGCCAGCAGAAGAGCGTCGCGAACTTGCCTCTGGACGGCATCGTGGGCGCCGACAACGTGCTCTGGCTGCGCCTTGACAAGCAGGGTGATACTTATACTGCCTTCTATTCCAAGGACGGAAAGACCTTCGAGAAGATGGGAACGGCGCAGGCCGTGCTGAAGGATGTCCAAGCGGGCGTGATCGCCTGTGAGGGCGAAATGCCGATGATGATGCGTGGCGGCGGTCCTCGCAGAGCTATGCCGATGCCGGAAGCCGCTCCGCTCAAGGTCTCCTTCTCCGACTTCAAACTCGTAAGCCGCGGTAGCAAGTAATGGCCATCCGGCTCCGGTTCCTGACGTTTTTCCTGCTCGCGGGCTGCCTGATGGCCCGCGGGCAGGATTTACGCACCGGCGTTCCAACTGCCGACGGGGGCTTCCTCGTCGCGGGGGAGTACCTTGCTTGGCTTGATGCGGACGGGGAGTCCGTGCGTAAACGGCCGCTGGATCAGCCTCTGACGGCGATGGCCACGAAAGGGGAGCGCTTGTATGCGCTGGATGCCGATGGGCAGGAACTGATTGAACTGGACTGGGAGGGCCGTGTCGTGGCACGGGAAACACTGCCCGTCCAGGGCCGTCTGACCGCCCTTGCTGCCGATGGTAAAACCTTATGGGCAGTCACGGATGCGGGGGAAATCCTGCACGATGGTTCTGGTTGGACAGTGCTGGATTTCAACGCACAATATGAGGGCTACTACCCGCGGATGGAGTTCCGGGCGATAGCGGCCGGCGGCGGGAGCGTGATGGTGGCGGGAATCCGTCCGGACGGTACGCCCGCCGCGTTCACCTCCGCCCGGGGAACGGTCTGGAGCGAGCGGACGCTGGATTATTCGGAACAGGGGCAAACCTGTGTTTTTTCCGCCGTGCCGATGGACCTGAGCTATGACGCCGTACAGGACCGTTTCTATCTACTTGGCGAAGGAGGCTTAGAATTGGCCCTGCCGGGCTGCTCGCACTGTAACAGCTTGACTCGTTATCCTTTGGATAAACTCTATGCCCGTATACCGGGGAACCTTGGCTCGCTGCTGCTCGGCGGTGACGGATTTCGTCGGGTGGAAAAACGGTAAAGGGAAAATGAAAGTGTGACGAAATTTCATTATCTTTGCGTGTTATACAAAAAGTCTGAGTAGAATGGAAGCGAACGAGAACACTATCAAGCTGTACTACAATACCGAGGTGGAGAAACTGGCGATGCCCGAGTACGGGCGGAACATCCTCAAGATGGTCGAGATCATGAAGGGCATCGAGGACCGCGACAAGCGGTCGGAGCAGGCCCGCGCCATCGTGAAAGTGATGGAGACGCTGAACCCGCAGGTGCACCAGCAGGAGAACTTCGAGCAGAAGCTCTGGGACCACCTGTATATGATCGCCGGCTATGACCTGGACATCGACGCGCCCTATCCCGCCCCGCATCCGGAGGTGATCAACAGCCGCCCGGAGACGATTCCGCTGAATACGAAACCCATCAAGGCCCGCCACTACGGCCGCAATATCGAAAGCATCATCGACCTGATCGCCAGCGAGCCCGAAGGCGAGGTCAAGACCGCGATGATCCGCTCCCTGGCCATCTATATGCGCCAGCAGTACCTCATCTGGAACAAGGATACCGTGGCCGACGAAACCATTTTCGCCGACATCGAGCGCCTTTCCGGCGGCCGCGTGACGGTTCCCGAAGGCCTGGAACTTTCCAAGATCGACGCGAACGCGAACTTCGCCCGTCCGGGTATGAACATGAACTTCAACCGCGGCGGTAACAACAACGGCGGCGGCAAGAAGCAGTGGGTCAACTACAAGAAGAACGGCAAGAAAAAATGAAACTGAAAAGTCCATCCGCATACTGGTCCGAACTGGACGAGAAGCGGCGGTCCGAATACCGGATCGTCGCCGCCGTCCTGCTGGGTATCTTTACCCTGTTCACCGCCATCGCGGTGGGCTCTTATCTCTTTACCTGGAAGCAGGACGCCAGCCTCCTCTCGGAGTCGTCCCTGATTGACAGCGACGTGGAGGTCCACAACGCCAGTTCCAAGCTGGGCTTCCGCTGGGGCCACTTCCTCGTCACGCGCAGCTTCGGCCTCGCGGCGCTCGGCCTCGTGGCTTTCTTCGTGGCCTGGACCCTCAGCCGCTTCGTCCCGAAGATGCGCATCTCCCTGGGTAAATGGTTCATCTATTCCTTCACGGGCACCTTCATCGGCTCCTGGCTCCTGGCATTGGTGAGCCGGCTCGCCGGTTGGGACACCCTCTTCGGTGGCGGTCTCGGCGGCCGCGCAGGCGGTGCGCTCGTGGACGGAAGCATCAACTTGGTGGGCTATGTTGTCACAGCTATCGCCTTGCTGGCCCTCGCGGGTTTGTGGGTATATTTCGTGTCGGGTGGTTTCCCGGCGCTGACGAGCCCCAGCGGGGATGAGGAGCCGGAACCCGAACCTGCCTATGAGCCGGAACCGGAACCCGAACCGGAACCGAAGCCGGAGCGCAAGCCGCGGTTTGCATTCGTCCGCGAGAAAAAGGCTCAGGTCGATCCGGTCGTGGTGGAAGAGCCCGCGCCTGTCGTGGAGGAACCGGTGGAACCCGCGCCCGCATCGACAGAAGAAGGTACTTTCACCGTGCAGACGGACGATACCCTGGAGCAGGCGGTCAAGGAGCCCCTCCCGCGCATCGACAACCGCCTGGACCCCGACAACGGCGGCCTTCCCAAGTTCAAGTTCCCGACGCTGGATATCCTGGGCGACTACCTGAATGCCCGGCACGAGCCTTCGCAGGACGAGCTGAACCGCAACAACAACAAGATCCGCGCTACCCTCGCCAGCTACAAGATCCAGGTCAAGGATGTCACGGCCATCGTGGGCCCGACCGTCACCCTGTACAAGGTGTATCCCGCCCCGGGCGTGAAGATTGCCTCCATCAAGATGCTGCAGGACGATATCGCCATCTCGCTGAACGCGAAGGGCGTGCGTATCGTCACCCTGTCGGATTCCGTAGGCATCGAGGTGGCGAACGACACTCCGTCCATCGTGCCGCTCAAGCAGCTGCTCAATGACGACGCGTACCGCAACAGCAAGGCGGAACTCCCCGTCGCCATCGGCTATACCATCTCTCAGAAAGTCAAGGTGTTCGACCTCGCGGACGCTCCGCACCTGCTGGTCGCGGGCGCGACCAAACAGGGTAAGTCCGTGGGCCTGAACGTCATCGTCTCCTCCCTCCTGTACTCCAAGCATCCTTCGGAGCTGAAGTTCGTCTTCATCGACCCGAAGATGGTGGAATTCTCGGCCTATTCCAAGCTGATCAACCACTACCTGGCCGTGCTGCCCACGGCGGCGGATGAGCAGGACGAGCGGGACAACGCCATCGTCAAGAACGCCAAGAGTGCCTCTTCCGTCCTCCAGTCCCTGTGCGTGGAGATGGACGAGCGTTACTCCCTCCTGAACAAGGCCGGGGTGAACAATATCAAGCTGTACAACGACAAGTACCGCGACCGTCACCTCCTGCCCACCGAAGGCCACCGTTTCCTCCCGTACATCGTCGTCGTGATCGATGAGTACGCGGACCTGACGATGTCCGTGGGCGCCGGTCCGGAGTCCAAGGCTATCGCGAGAAGCATCACCACTTCCGTCATCCGCCTGGCCCAGAAGGGCCGTGCGGCGGGCTTGCATGTGATTCTGGCCACGCAGCGTCCGACGGTGGACGTGATCACCGGCCTCATCAAGGCGAACTTCCCGATGCGTATCGCTTTCCGCGTGACTTCCCGCATCGACTCTTCCACCATCCTGGACCAGCCGGGCGCCGACAAGCTTATCGGCCGAGGCGACATGCTCCTGTACAGCGGTGTGGAAATGGAGCGCATCCAGTGCGCCTTCATCGGCAACGACGAGATCGCCACGCTCACCGATTCCATCGGCAGCCAGATCGGCTACCAGAAATCTTACAATACTCCGTTCTATTTACCTGAACCTCCTTCCGCAGACGGCGAGGGCGGCGAAGGCGGCGGCATGGTGGACATGAAGTCGCTGGATGAGCGTTTCGAGGAGGCCGCGCGCCTCGTCGTCACGAGCCAGCGGGGCTCCACCTCCGACCTCCAGCGCCGGCTTGGCATGGGTTATGCAAAAGCAGGAAGAGTGATGGACCAACTCGAGGCCGCCGGCGTCGTTGGACCGCAGAACGGTTCCAAGCCGCGCGAAGTCCTGGTGAAGGATTTCAATGAGCTGGACCAGATATTGAGTCACTTTTTGAACGGAGAGCAATGAAAAGATTAGTCATCGGCCTGAGCGCCATCCTTCTTTCCCTGAGCGCTTTCGCGCAGCGCAGCATCCCCCTCCTGGACAAGGTCCCGGGACACCGGGTGCAGTTTCACTATACCTACAGCCTCTCCCAGGGTGGCAAGCCCATGACGAAGGTCACGGACGGCGACGTCACCGTGGAGGACAACGCCTACCTCCTCTCCGGCCTCGGCCTGGAGGTACGCAGCGACGGCAAGACCCGCTGGAGCCTGGACCGCGCCGCGGAGGAAGTGCTCATCGAGACGGTCGCCAAGGAGGATCTCTTCACGAATCCCGCCCTCTTCATCAGTTCCTACAAGGACTACATGGACAAGATCAAGGTCAATGCGTCCTCTTCCAACTCGCTGGATGTGACGCTCACCCTGGACGAGGGCACCTCCGCCCGCTTCGTCCTGAAGGACATCACCTTCGGGGACAAGCAAGGAAAAAGCGACTTCACATTCGATGTGAAATCGCTTCCCGATTCGTTTATTATCACTGATTTAAGATAGGCGGCAACGCTATCGCACGCAACGTACGGAAAGGGCCAGAGAGCCCTTTTCTGCGTATGTAGACCTCACTTGCGTCTCTTCCACGTGGATGTAGCGGTAGGCGGCCATGCGGCTGTCGTCCGGGGACTCGGTAGCAGTCCAGAAGGCGGCATAGTCATAGAGCCGCTTGAAGGAAGGCGTTGTGAAGGCGGGGAGAGCGTAGCCGGCGGGAATGATGGCAAGACCGGTCTCGTTCGTCCGGGTCACGCCGGGCCAGTATTCCCACATCCGGTAGCTGTTCAGATAGGCGTCGCACATCAGGGGACCGGCGTCGGTGCCCAGGGTGGCCCATTCCTCGTCGGTAGGGAGGCGCCAGCCCTCGGGGCAGGCGGTCATGGCCTCGTCCCAGGTGTAGTAGCGGCCGAGGGGATAGGAGGTCACATCACCGTTTTCATAGGCGATTCCGGCGCCCTTGTAGGCGAGGTTGTTGCGGAACCAGTCCAGGTTGCCGATGCGCTTGAAATAATAATCGTTTTCGCCGGTCTTGTCACGGGAGTCGGTAATGTGCTCGTCCGTAGCGTTGATGCCGGTGCCGACCAGAGTTTTCCCCAGGGTCGGGTCGATGACGATGATGATTCTGCTCTTGGAAACGGAGTAATAGTTGTCGTCCGGATCGGAAGCCTGGCAGTAGACGGTGTAGTTGCCCACTTCGTTCACCGTGAAGGTGAAGGTGTCCATTGGATCGGAATAGGTGCCGGTCTCCTCACCGAAGTTGATCTTCCACTTGTAGTTGATTTTCTCGATATCCTTACCGTCACCGGTATAGACGCCGAAGGGGGTCAGCGTGAAGACATCCCCGGGCTCGGCGAAGGTGGCCAGTTCAAAATCGACACCATACAAGTAGGGCTTGGTCGTGGTGGTTTCCTCCTTCTTGCAGGAAGCGGCGAAAACCGCGAGGACCAGCGTTGTATAAAGCAATAAGCGTTTCTTCATAAAAGATTTCTCGTATCCAATCTGCAAATATCGGTATTTTCTCGTAATTTTGTGCAACTATCTTGCCGTAAACGCCGTTGTTATGAAAAAAACCGTCCTTGCCGCGCTGGCTGCGCTTCTTCTTTTTTCCGCTTGCGCGGAACGGGACCGCTATATCCAGGTGACCGGCTATGCGCAGGGCGGCGTTTACTCTGTGAAAGTCAATCTCAAAGGGATCTCCGTGAGTCCGGAGGAGGTCCGGGATTCGGTGGAGGCCATCCTAACCTGCATCGACACGACCCTTTCCGGGTATAACAAGGGTTCGTTGCTGTCCCGGTTCAATGCGGGGGAGACGATCTGGCCGAACGGGCTGTTCCTGGAGATGTACCGCGTGGCGTATCAGTGGTACGAGCGTTCCGGCGGCGTGCTGGACTTCGCGGCGGGCCCACTGTACGACGCTTGGGGCTTCGGCTTTAAATCGGGGGAAATGCCCTCCGATGAGGCCGTGACGGCCATCAAGGCTTCCTGCGGGATGGGACTTCTGAAACCGTCGATGGTGCCGCGTCCGGACGGAACCCTGTCGGTGGCCGATGTCCGCATCGACGGAGCCGACGCACCTATCGTCCTGAACTATAACGCGATAGCACAGGGGTATAGCTGCGATTTGGTGGCGGCGTACCTGTATAGGCTCGGCGCGAAGGATATGCTTGTCGATATCGGCGAGATCTGGTGCGACGGGAAGAATCCCGCCGGCAAGCCTTGGAACGTGGGCGTGGACCGTCCTTTTGACCGGCCGACGGACGGCACGGACGAGGTGGGTTCGGAGTTGGACGGCATCTGGTCTTCTGGCGGCACCGGCGCTGGCGTCGTCACCTCCGGTAATTATCGGAAATACTATGTCCGCGACGGTCGCAAGTATGCGCATTCCATCGACCCTCGCTCCGGCTATCCCGTCCAGCATAACCTGCTGAGCGCCACGGTGGTAAGCCCCGACGGCTCCGCCGATGCGGATGCGCTCGCGACCTGGTGCATGGTCATCGGCCTGGACGAGGCGCAGAAGCTGCTGCTTTCTTTGGATGGCGTTTCCGGCTATCTCATTTATTCCGCGGAGGATGGCGCCATGACCGAGTGGGCCACCCCGGATTTCACATTGACGAAATAATCCCCAGGATCCAGACCAGGGCGCTGCAGAGGGCGTCGGTGAGTTGGATCAGGATGGCGGGGCAGCAACCGAGGCCCTGCAAGACGAGCGTTGTCACGGCGGAGCCCATCAGGAGGGTGGTGACCGGCATCGCCAAAAGGTTGGTAATCAGGAAATAAGTCGGGAATGTATGGAACCGGTACCAGGCGAGGGGACCGGTGAACACCTGACAGGAAATCGAGAGGGCGGCGGCCTGCCAGACCTTACGGAGCGGGTCGATGCGGGGCCCCTTCGGCCACCATGTCTCGAGCCGGGGATACAGGAGGAAGATGCCCGCCATCGCCAGATACGAGAGTTGGAAGCCCACGGAGGTGATGGCCGATGGATGCAGCACAAGCTGGATCAAAAGGGCCGTGGACAGCACCCGGAGGGCATTCCTTGGCCGGCCGGTAAGGCGAGAGGTCTCGTTGATGAGGATAAAAAGGAAGGCCCGGACGATGGAAGGGGAGGCCCCGGTCGCGAGGGTGAAAAGGCCTGCCGCGAGGACGGTTATTATGTAGCGGATGCGGCGGGCGCGCGGGCTGTTCCCGAGCGGCCACAGGAGACGGGACAGGAACAGGTACAGGATGCCGATGTGCAACCCCGACAGCGCCAGCAAGTGCGCCCCGCCACTCTCCCGGAACACCCGGACCGTATCCCGCGACAGCCCGCTCCGGTCGCCCGTCAGCAGCGCCTTCAGCAGGGGGGGCGTCCCTTCGGAAGGGAAGGGGATACTGTCGATGAAAACCTTCACCCGCTCTCCCAAGGCAGCAGCCCACCGTTCCAGAAAAGTGGCGGTCTCCGCGCCCGGGAATGCATCGGCCAAAGCGCAGAAAGCGCCGAGGGTGAGGAAGGTGGGGAAGAGGAAGGCCGGCCGTTCGGTCCGAAGGACGATTGCCGTGAGCGATGCGAGGATGATCAGGAGGCCGCTGCCGAGGAAATAAGGGCTGGCGGGAAGGCGCAAAAGAAGCGTCCCGGCCGCCACTCCGGCCGTGAAATGGACTGCCAACGCTCCGATGTTCTCCCGCTCCGCCATTTCCGTCAATTGCTTTGCGAAAATAGGGATTATTTTACTAACTTTGCAAGGATAGACCGAAATTAATTTAAGATTTATATCCTATGATTATCCTCGTCATCAATTGTGGAAGTTCTTCCATCAAGTACCAGCTCCTGGACATGAAAAACGACGATGTCTTCGACATCATCGCGAAGGGTATCGCCGAGAAGATCGGCCTTCCCGCCGGCATTCTCCAGTACGCGCCGACCGGCCGTGAAAAGATTGTGAAGGACATCCCTATTGCCGACCACAAGGTGGGCATGCAGCTCATCCTTGAAGCCCTTACCGACCCGGAGACGGGCGTCCTCTCCTCCCTTGAGGATATCGAGGCGGTGGGCCACCGTATCGTCCAGGGCGGCGATTTCTTCTCCGGCTCCGTCCTTGTCAATGACGACGTCCTCGAGAAGATCGCCTTCTGCAGCGACTTCGCCCCGCTCCACAACCCGGCTCACCTGCTGGGCATCCACGCCATGCAGGCCGTCCTTCCGTCGGTTCCGCAGGTCGTCACCTTCGACACGGCCTTCCATCAGACGATGCCCGCTTACGCCTATATGTACGGCCTTCCGTACCAGTATTACGAGAAATATCGCGTCCGCCGCTACGGCGCGCACGGCACGAGCCACCAGTTCGTCGCCGGCGTGGGCGCCAAGCTCGCCGGCCTGGACATTGAGAACAGCAAGATCATCACCTGCCACCTGGGCGCCGGCAGCTCCATCTGCGCCATCCAGAACGGCAAGTGCGTGGACACTTCCATGGGCTTCTCCCCGCTGGAGGGCATGATCATGGGCACCCGCGTCGGTAACATCGACGCGAACGCCGTCATCTACCTCGAGAACAAGCTCGGCGTCACTCCCGACGAGATGTCCACCATCCTCAACCGCAAGTCCGGCTTCCTGGGCGTGTCTGAGTACAGCTCCGACTGCCGCGAACTGAACGAGCGCGCGAACAACGGCGATCCCAAGGCCAAGCTCGCCCTCAAGAAGTTCACCTACGATATCATCAAGAACATCGGCTCCTACGTGGCCGCGATGAACGGCGTGGACCTGATCGTCTTCACCGGCGGCATCGGCGAGCACAACTCCCGCCTCCGCCGCCGCGTCCTGGAGAACTTCTCCTACCTCGGCCTCAAGGTGGACTACGAAGCCAACGTCGCGTTCGCCGAGGACGCCATCATCACCACGGAGGATTCCAAGGTGAAGGCCGCCCTCATCTGCACGAACGAGGAACTCGTCATCGCCCGCGACACGATGCACCTTGTCCTCGAAAATCAAGACTAATAACCTGATTTAGATATGATTCAGAATTTCAACGACCTTTTCGCCGAGCTCAAGGCGAAGGGCATCTGCAAAAAGATGGTGGCAGCCTGGGCTGTCGATGAGCATACGATCGAAGCGGCCTCCCTCGCCACCGACCAGGGCTTTGTCAAGTGCACCCTCGTGGGCGATGAGGACATCATCAAGAAGGTCTGTGCCGACAACAACATCGACGTCGCCAAGTTCGAGATCGTGGACATCAAGGACGAGCTGAAGGCGGTCGCCGAGGCTGTGAAGATGGTTCACGACGGCCAGGGCGAAGTCCTGATGAAGGGCCTCTGCTCCACCGACAAGTTCCTCCGCGCCATCCTGAACAAGGAGACCGGTCTCCTGCCCCCGAAGGGCGTCCTGAGCCACGTGGGCGTGATCGAGAACCCGAACTATCACAAGCTCATCTTCATCTCCGACATGGCCGTGATTCCGCTTCCGGACTTCCGCCAGAAGGTCAAGCTCGCCGGCTACCTCGTGAGCACCGCCAAGTCCTTCGGCATCGCGAAGCCGAAGATCGCCTTCGTCGCCGCCTCCGAGCAGATGCTCGACTCGATGCCCGCCTGCATCGAAGGCGCCATGCTCGCCAAGATGTGCGACCGCGGCCAGATCAAGGGCTGCATCGGTGACGGCCCGCTCGCCCTCGATGTCGCCATCGACGAAGAGTCCGTGCAGATCAAGAAGCTCGTCAGCCCCGTCGCCGGCGACGCCGACTGCCTCCTCTTCCCCAACATCGAATCCGCCAACGTCTTCTGGAAGACCAACTCCAAGCTCGCCGTCGGCGTCCGCCAGGCCGGCTTCCTCGTAGGCGTCAAGGTCCCCTGCATCCTCGCCTCCCGCGCGGATTCTGTGGATGTGAAGCTCAACTCCATCGCCTCCGCCGTGATGAGTGTGAAGTAAGAGACTGTCTATCAGCGATATAAATGTAGAGAGGTGCACCATTTGGTGCACCTCTCTGTTGTTAACCTGTTGATTGAAAGCGCTTTAAACTAGAAGAGGTGCACCGTCAGGTGCACCTCTTGATGCTTGATACGCTGAAAATCAGTCGCTTACTTCACCTGGAAATCCAGCGCCTTCAAATCCTCATCCGCAGAAGAGGAGCCGTAGAGGATCTGGTACTTGCCAGGCTTGATTTCGAGGCCGTCCTTGCCGTCGTAGTAGGCGAAGGCGTCGGGGGCGAGGTCGATGGTGACCTTGGCGGTGGCGCCGGGGGCGAGGGAGACGCGCTGGAAGCCCTTGAGGTCCTTGATGGGGGCGTCGGGGTTGTCGAGGCTCTTGACATAGACCTGGACGACCTCGTCGCCGGCGCACTTGCCGGTGTTGGTGACGGGCACGGTGACGGTCACGCCCTTGCCGGCCTTGACGGACTTCTTGGAGAGCTTGCCCTTGCCGTAGGCGAAGGTGGTGTAGCTGAGGCCGTAACCGAACTGGTAGAGCGGCTTGCCGCGGAAGTAGCGGTAGGTGCGGCCTTCCATGTTATAGTCCATGAAGTCGGGGAGCTGGTCCGTGGAAGCGTAGAAGGTGACGGGGAGCTTTCCGGAAGGATTGCAGGTGCCGTTCAGGATCTCGCCGATGGCCTGCGCGCCGCCTTCGCCGCCGTACCAGGCCTGGAGGATGGCGTTGCAGTCGGCCTCGATGGTGGCGAAGCCGAGGGCGGAACCGGAGCAGTTCACCAGGACGACGGGCTTGCCGGTGGCGTGCAGGGCCTTGATGAGGCGCTGCTGGACAACGGGCACTTCGATATCGGCCTTGTCGCCGCCTTCACCTTCCATCTGCGCGGAGATACCGCCCACGACGATGTAGGCGTCCACATCGAGCGCGGCAAGGGCGCTGAAGTCGGCGAGGTTGCGCTCGCAGAACTGGACGTTGAACATCGCGAACGGGGAGGAACCCTTTACATATTCAATGAGGATGTCGATGGGCTTGCCGGCCTCGACCGGGAGCTCCTTGTACTGCGGGGAGCGACGGCCGCCGAAACCGCCGAAGCCGCGACGGCCCATGCCCGTCTGCTCTTCGAACAACTCGCCATTGACATAGAACTTGTAGCCGTTGTCGCCGGAGATCAGGTACTTGAGGTTGCCCGTGAAGTCGGGGGTGTAGGTACCGGTGGCACGGAGGGAGATGTTCGTGGTGTTCACGCCGTCGGCAAAGCCGTAACCGCCGAAGGTGCTGAAGTTGATGTCGTTATAGTAGCCGGTCACGTCGGGCTCGCCCTCGAGGGCGTTGTTGTTGAAGAACTCGACGAGGATGCCCTTGCCGCCGTTGAAGTCGCCATTGTGGCGAATAGTGTTATACTCGTCCGTCAGCTCGCAGCCCTTGTCATAGACGATTTCCGTGTTCGGGAAAGCAGAGCGGATGCCGGTGAGGATGGAGAACTCGTGCTCCTTGATCGGGGTTCCGCCGTAGTTGCCGTTCATCAGTTCAATGTCGTCGGCGTTCGGGCCCACGACGGCGAGGCGCTTCACGTTTTTCGCGAACGGGAGGATGCCGTCGTTCTTGAGCAGCACCATGCCCTCACGGGCGGACTGGACAGCCAGTTCGTGGTGCTTCTCGCAGCTGATGACCTCCGGTCCCAGGTCCTTCCAGGGCGACATTTCGTCCGGGTCGAGGGTGCCGAGTTCGAAACGGCCCTGGAGGACGCTGCGGAGCGCATGGTCCAGGTCTTCGACCGTGATGAGATTCTGCTCGAGGGCGTCGGCGAGGTTGCGGAAGGTGCGGCCGCATTCCAGGTCGGTGCCGTGCTTGAGGGCGTCGGCGGCGGCGTGGACGGGATCCTTGTGGGTCATGTGCTGGCCAGGGGTGTAGTAGTTGTTGACGGCGTCGCAGTCGGTGACGACCAGGCCGTCATAGCCCCACTTTTCGCGGAGGATGTCGACGAGAAGACGGTCGCTCATCGTGCAGGGGACGCCTTCGTACCGCTGGTATGCGCCCATGACCTCACGGACGTTACCATCGACAACAAGCGTCTTGAACGCCGGGAGGTAGGTCTCCCAGAGGTCGCGCATCGACACGGACACGTCCATGCTGTGACGGAGCGGTTCCGGACCGCTGTGGACGGCGTAGTGCTTGGCGCAGGCGTGGGTCTTGATGTATCGGGGATCGTTGCCCTGCATGCCCAGGACGGTCTGCAGGCCGATGACGGAGGTCAGGTACGGGTCCTCGCCCGGGGTCTCCTGGCCGCGTCCCCAGCGCGGGTCGCGGAAGATATTGATGTTCGGGCACCAGAAGGACAGTTCCGGGTTGCCGGGATAGTACCGGGCCTGGTCGTCCACGTTCCATTCCCGCTGGGAGCGGTTCCAGTTCGCGCGGGCCTCGTCGGAGACGGTCTCGTACACTCTGTACACGAGGTCGCCGTCAAAGGAGGCGCCCAGGGCGATCGTCTGCGGATAGACGGTGTAACCGTCGGCGCGGACGCCGTGGCAGGCCTCGCTCCACCAGTTGTAGGAGGGGATGCCCAGCTTGTCCACGGAGATGGACTTGTTCATCAACAGGCCGATCTTCTCCTCCGGCGTCAGCAGGGACAGGAGGTCGTCGATACGCTCTTCAATGGAAAGGGAAGGGTCCTGGAAAGGAAAATCATAGGTTTTTTTCTGGCCGCTGGCGGGCAGAAGCATGCACGCGAGGGCGAAAGTCAGCAGGATGCGTTTCATATCTGTGGTTTCGATTATGAAGCGCAAGTTACGGAAATCCTGCCCAAAATCCTATCAGTTCGGATTCAAAAAGTATAGAAATCAGTCCTGGAAAAGGTCTCTTTCCGGTAGACGGGTGGAAAAGCGCTCCCGGAGGTTCTTGCAGAGGGCGCCCGTATCCCGGGAGAACCGGGATCCCTTCCAGGTCGATGTGTTCGTGATGAGGATCCAGCATTCGCCGTCGGGATAGACCTTCACGAGGGCCGATGTCCCCGAGAACGACCCGGTCCGCGTCCATTCCCCGTCGTCCGTGCAATCGACCCAGCCGAGGGAATAGATCTCGTCGGAAAGCCGCTGCGTCATCTGATAGACGCTGAAATCGGAGAGCTGGTCCTCGATGCCCGGGAGTCCGTCGATGGTGGCGACGAACTTGGCCAGTTCCGGGGTGGAGCCGATCCACGCGCCGGCGCCGGACAGGGCCTTGATGTCATTGCCGCCGTAGCAGCGTTCCACCTGCCCGCGCCCGTCAAAGGCGTTGGTGGGCTTCGCCTCCTTGTGCATGAAATAGCGCGTCTCGCCGGGGAAACGGTCCGCGAGGAAGTTTCCACCGATGTGGAAATCCGTGCAGCCCGCCGGCTTCAGCACTTCGCGCTGCATCCAGGCCTCGTAGGGCTCTCCGGTGATCTTTTCGATAATCATCGACAGCAGCAGATAGCCGAAGTTGGAGTATTCCTGCGTGGTTCCGGGGAGGTAGGCGAGGGGACGGCTGAGGAGGTGGCGGGTGAGTTGCTCGGCCGAAGGGGATTTGGAAACGTGCATCTCCCGCATGATCGCGGCCGTGGAGAACATCGGGTCGCCCCCCGCCTGCGTGAATCCGGCCTGATGCCGGAGCAGGTGCTCGACGGTGATGAGATAGTAGTTGTCGTCGGTGATGTATTCGTCATACCCGGTCAGGATGCCGAAGGGGCCGAAAACCGGGGTGTCCAGGACGAGTTTTCCCCTTTCCTGGAGCTTCATGATGCCTACGGCGGTGAGGAGCTTGGACACCGACGCCATCCGCAGGAGCGTTCCCGGGGTCATCGGCTTGGAACCATCGGCCCGGCCGTACCCCCTGGCGTAAATGAGGGAGTCGTTCTTCATGACGGACAGGGAAACGCCCCGGAGCGACCACGCGTTCATGAAGCTGTCCACGACGGCGTCCATCGCCGGCAGGCGGGACAAGTCGTTGGTTATGCGGTCGTTGAGGCCCCGCCCCTGACCGTTTAAAAGGATGGGAATGAATAAAAGGACTATGAGGGCCAGGCGTTTCATCGGATCTTCCCGGCGCGGCGGCCGAAGTCGATGATGCAGTCGGCGGTGCCGTCGATGCCCAGGATGGAACTGTCGATGCAGAGGTCGTAGTTGGAGGCGACGCCCCAGGCGCCGAACGTGTAGAAGTTGTAGTAGGCCTCGCGGGTGCGGTCCTTGCGGCGCATCAGGGCCTCGGCTTCGTCGGCGTCCAGCCCTTCGTTCATGACCAGGCGCTGGATGCGGAATTCCATCGGCGCGCACACGAACACGTCCAGGCAGTCCAGGTCGCGGAGGATGTAGTCGGCGCAGCGGCCCACGATGATGGCGTCGCCCTTTTCAGCGATGTTCCGGATCACCTCGCTCTGGACCTTGAAGAGCATGTCGTCATTGACATAACCGGTTTCCCCGAATCCCAGGCGGGAGGAGGAGAAGAAGGAGGACATCGAGAAGATGCTCCGGCGCTGCTCTCCGCCTTCGAAGATGCTCTTGGAATAACCGCTTTCCTCGGCCGCCTTGGAGATGAGCTCGTTGTCGTACACGGGGATGCCGAGCTTCTGCCCGATGGCCTGGGCGACGAAACCGCCGCCGCTGCCGAACTGTCTGCCTACGTTGATGATCGTGTTCATAGTCTTTTCATCTTGTCATTCCGAACTATTATCTTGTCATTCCGAACGAAGTGAAGGAATCTATATCTTACTGCCGAGGATCGCGGGGTCGTCCCCGTCCTTAAGCTTGCCGAGCTTACGCAGCAGGCCGACGGCGAACAGGGCCGTAACGATGGCGGCGATGGTGTCCGAGATCGGGAAACTGTACCACACGCCGTTCTCGGACTGGAGCAGCGGTGGAAGCAGATAGATGCCGGGGAGGAGGAACAGCAGCTGCCGGGACAGGGATAGGAAGATGGACTTGTTCACCATGCCGAGGCACTGAAACAGGTTGGTGGTGACCATCTGGAAACCGATGATCGGGAAGACCATATTCATCTTTCGGAGGCCCTTGGCGGCCAGGTCGTGGAGGACCGGATCCGGGGTGAAGATGCTCACGGTGGGGCCGGGAATCACTTCGGAAACAAGGAATCCCAGGATGGTGACGAGAGTTGCCCAGCCGGCGGTCTTGACATAGACTTCCCGTACCCGGGCGTACTGGCGCGCTCCATAGTTGAAGCCCGCGATCGGTTGCATGCCCTGGTTGAAGCCCATGACGATCATCACGAACAGGAAGCTGATGCTGTTCACGATGCCGTAGGCGCCGAGCGCCAGGTCGCCGCCCCATTTGACGAGCTGCTGGTTGATGAACAGCACGACGATGCAGCTGGCGAGGTTCATCAGGAACGGGCCCATGCCGATGGCGAGGGATTCCTTGGCGATGCGCCAGTCGATATGGAAGAGCTTGCGGCTGCGGGGCAGGTGCAGGAACTTCTCCTGGTCCAGGAAGAACCACAATGTGTAGCCCAGGGCCATCATCTGGCACAGGACCGTCGCGATGGCCGCGCCCCGGATGCCCATCTTGAAACCGAAGATGAAAAGCGGGTCCAGGAGGGCGTTGGACCCTACCGTGAACAGGGTGAGCCCCATCGCCGTCTTCGGGCTGCCGGAGGAGCGGATGACGCTGTTCAGGCCGAAGTACAGGTGCGTGACGGCGTTACCGCAGGCGATGATCGTCATGTAGTCCCGGGCGTAGGGGAGGGTGCTTTCGCTGGCGCCGAAGAAACGCAGGATCGGGTTCATCCACACCAGTGTCACGAAGGTGAAGATGATGCCCGTGATGATGTTCAGGGTGACTTCGTTGGAAAGGACCTTGTTCGCGACCGCGTAGTTCTTCTGGCCCAGGAGGACGGAAATCATCGTCGCAGCGCCCACACCCACCAGGGTGCCGAACGCCGTGGAGATGTTCATCAGCGGGAAGGTGACGGCGAGGCCGGAGATGGCCAGCGAACCGACATCGGGGATATGGCCGATGAAGATGCGGTCCACCATGTTGTACAGCGATGACGCTGTCATCGCGATGATGCCGGGAATGGCGTACTTGCGGATCAGCTGGTTGATGGGCTTGACGCCCAGTTCTGTAGGAATGGCGCCGGCCATAGGTTACGGTTCAGGAACCAGTTCTACGTCAAAGCGGAGGGCGGCGTAAGCCGGGATGAGGTTGCCCTTCGCGGAGCTCTTGTATCCGAGGTTGTAACCGAAGGCGAAGGATGCCTTCTCGCCGGCGTGCATATTCTTCAGGCCGTAGGCGAAACCGTCGACGACGGAGTTGTCGCTCATCTTGATCTCGGTGGCCTTTTCCGCCATCTTGACGGGGACGGGCTTGTATTCCTTCGAAGGATTGTAGATATGGTAGAATTTGGCCGTATCGGCAATCGTGGTGTCGAACACCTGGTCGTCATAGACGCGGCGGCCGATGTAGTTGATGTACACGGTCGTGTCGTTGGGCATCTCGACGGGCTCGCCTTCGAACTCCGTGAAGGACTTGAAGAAGACGGCCGCGGTGGAGAGGGTGTCGGACACCTGCCAGTTGCGTTCGGCATAGTTCCGGAGATTGTTGTATTCGTACTCCGCGAGACTTGCCGCCTGGCTTATTAACTTGATGGTATAGATGGAAGTAGTACCCTCAGTCTCGTGCTCCAGGTACTCATCGACCTTGTCATAACGCTCGTAGGTGCACATCCAGGAGGGGATGATGGCGGTGCGGGTGCCGCCCTGCTTCATGCCTTCCAGGAGGGCGTCGATGCCAGCGTAGCTCGTGCTTTCACCGGTCAGGATGACCTGCGGGCCGTAGTAGTAGGTCTGATCCCAAGTGCCGAGCTGTTTTGCCCAATCCTCATCGGAATTGGCGCTGACGGTGCCGTTCAGGCTGCGCACCGTATAGGTCACGAAGGAAACGGGCAGGTTCTCGCGCCATTCGAGGCCGGTTCCCGGCTCCTCGTCGATGATGTAGATGCCGTTATGTTCCACGGCTTCGGGATAGTGGATGGCGCGCCAGGCGTCGAACTGGCGTTTGGCGGCGACATTGGTTCCTTCGCCGGAGGTCTTGTTGCACGAAACCGCCAGGACGGCGGCGAGGACCGGCAGGAGGGAGAGGCTTCTGAAGATATGGTTCATTGTTTTCATTTTAATCGTTGGAAATGCTGTTCACCCAAATGTGGTAAACCAGGGCTGACCTTGCAGGAATCGTGCCTTGCGCGTGCGCACCGTAGCCATATTCACCAGAAAAGAGGATATAGCATTCGTCCTGGTTCCGGACCCCTTCCAGACCGCGCTGCAGACCGTCCAGCAGCTGGTCGTCCAGGGTCAGGGTGGCGATGTTGAAAGCGGTCGTGTCATCGAGTCTCCAACCAGCATTGTCGGCCGTTTCTTTATGATTGGTGGCGAACATGTTGTCTCTGCTGACCGTGGTGCCCGTGAGGGTGTAGCCGGCATAGTAGAAGGAGACGTTTCCGCCGGCGCGGAGGGTGTCGGCGAGGAGGCCTTCCCGGGTCAGCGTGTCGTGGAGGACGATCCGGACCACGCCGTCCTTGTAGGTGACGGTGGCGTTCGTGTCGGCCTTGCACTGGGCTTCCACGAACTTCTCGATGTTGGTCGCCTGCTTGTCGTACACCGTCTGCTTGTTGCAGGCGGGGATCAGGGCCGCGAGAAGGAGTGCGGAGGCCAGTATGCGGGTGCTTGTCTTCATTTCAGGAATTCGCGGGATACTTTTTCGAGATAGGCGGCGGCGTCTTCCGGCGTGTCGATGTCGCCGGGATACCAGAGCTTGCCGCCGGAGGCGTTCTCGTGGCCGCCTCCGTTGAAATACTTCTCAGCAGCTTCGCGGGCCGAGGTCTTCTTCTTGGAGCGGATGGACACGCGGAAATGACCCTTGTCCTGCTTCAGAAGGATGCTCATCCGGACCCTGTCGATGGAAAGGGGAATGTTCACCAGCCCCTCTGTCTCGCCCTCGTTCACGCCGAAGCGGTCCAGGATGTCGCGGGTGGCGATGATGTAGGCGAGGCCTTCCGGGGTGATCCGCATCGCCTCGGACTGGAGATAACCCATCACCCGGACGCGGTTCTCGCGGTAGTTGTTGTACAGCCGCGACAGGATTTCGTCCCGTTCCACGCCGGCGTCGAGCAGCTGCGAGGCCATCTCGAAGGTGGCGGGATAGACGGAGTTCGCAAAATTGTTGGTGTCGGTGGTCATCCCGGTAAGGAGGGCGTTGGCCGCGTCGATGGGAAGGTTGTGAGCGTCCCCGTCGATGCCCTTCAGCCGCAGGAGGATGTAGTACAGCAGCTCCGAGGCGGAGGAGACGTCCTCGGTGGAGAAAACCACCTGGAAGCGGTTCCGGTCAGGACCTACGTGATGGTCGATGAGCACTTTCGGGACCGGCGAGGCCTCGAAGGCCTCCTGCAGTCCCTCCGTGCGAGAGAATCCGTTGGCGTCCAGCAGGACGACCAGGTCGCTCTCGGCGATGCGCTCGAGGCAGGCCTCCGGATCCGTGTCGAAGCAGAGCAGCGGAACGCTGTTCGGTACGATGAAACTGACCGTGGAGGCAGGGGAGTCCGGAAGCACGGCGACGGCATCCTTCCCCCGGCGTTCCCGGAGATAGGAAACCAGGCCGGAAACGCTGCCCAGCGCATCCCCGTCAGGGTGCGAGTGGGCGGCGACCGTCACTGAGGCGGCGCGCTCGAAAAGGGCTTCCAGGGACTGGACGAGCTCCTGCGTGATTCCGTACAACTCCATTTTTCTTTTGCGATGCAAAAATACAAAATATATTGCTTTTCATAAATGATTTTTATAACTTTGTCGGAACTTTGAAAAATATGTAAAACACTAAAATAATGAACAAGACTGTCAAAATCCTCGTCGAGATTCTCCTCGCCCTTGCGGCCGTGGGGTGCGTCTATGGCATCTACCGCAGCATCATGAAGCCGGTTAACTTCAAAAAGGAACAGGCACGCAGGGAAGAGGTCGGCATCCAGCGCCTCAAGGACATCCGTACCCTGGAGACCGCCTTCAAGGGCGTCAACAACCGCTACACGGCCGACATCGATTCCCTGATCAACTTCTACAACACCGGCAAGATGGACATCATCATGCAGGTCGGTTCCAAGGATGACTCCCTCGCCTGGGAGAACACCGAAAGGGTCAAGAAGGCTTACAAGAAGCTGAGCAAGGAGGAACTGAATGCGAAGTTCATGGACCTCTACCGTCAGGGTGAGAAACTCGTGTTCTCCATCAGCACTCCGATCGCGGTGAAGGACACCCTGTTCAACGGCCGTCCGGACTTCTGCATCGACTCCCTCAAGTACATCCCGTTCTCCGGCAAGCAGGCCGTCGAGATGGATGCCATCGTGAAGACCGTCTCCGGTGTCCAGGTTCCTCTGTTCGAGGCTCGTATGCCTTTCAAGGCCCTCCTCAAGGGCATGGATCAGCAGCTCATCATCAACCTCAATGCTGAGCGTGAGGACCAGAACCGTTACACGGGTCTGCAGGTCGGTTCCGTTACCACGCCAAACAACAACGCCGGTAACTGGGAGTAATCGACCCGATGGAAAGCCCGCGTACAGCGATTTCCGGAATATCCATTCAAGTTTCCTTGAGTGGATATTCTTTTAAGGTACGGGAGGGTGACGGCGAAGTCCGGTCCTTCCCGTGGCAGTCCGCGGACCGTCTGTTCACCACCCCGGAGTTCCAGCGCCGGTATGACACGGTGGACATCTCCCTCCTGACGCCCAAGTGCACCCTCGTTCCGGAATCCTTCTTCCGGCCCGAGGCCGTCCGCACCCTCCTTTCGGACGTGGTCGCCCTCGACCCTTCCGACGCCACGGGATATGTCCGCATCCCTGAACTGGGAGCCGTCCTGCTGTTCTCCAACTCCATCGGCGAGTCCCTCTCCCGCGTCCTTGCGCAGACCGTCCTGACGGCCTCCGGCGCGCAGGCCCCCGTCCTTCCGGAGATGTATTATCTCCTCAAGGCGCTGCCCGAGTGCGAGGACTATAACAAGGTTGTCGCCTCCTACCGGGACGGCTGGCTGCACCTCGCGGTCGCGCAGGGCCGCAGCCTCCTCCTCGCGAACGTGTACGCGGCGCCCGATTTCACCACGGCCGAATATTTCCTGTTCCTCGCGCTGAAGCGCCTCCAGCTCAATCCGGAGGTCACCACGGTCTGTTTCCGGACACCCCTTGAATCCGAGGCGGAAATGTCGCTGTACCGCTATTTCAAGGCCGTCGTGGAGTTATGAGGATCATCGGTGGACGCCTCAAGGGGAAGACCATCCTGCCCCCTTCCGGATACAAGGCCCGCCCGACCACGGACTTCGCCCGCGAGGGCCTGTTCAACGTCCTGGACAACGAATACGAATTCGAAGACCTGAAGGTGCTGGACCTCTTCGGAGGGACCGGCGCCATTTCTTTTGAGTTCGCCTCCCGTGGCGCCGCCCGCGTTTACTGCGTGGAGATGGCGCGCGAAAACGCCTCCTTCATCAAGACCGAGGCACAGCGCCTGGGTCTCACGAACGTCGTGATGGTCCGGGACAACGTCTTCGACTTCCTCCCCATCTGCCGGGAGAAGTTCGACATTATCTTCGCGGATCCGCCCTACGCCCTGGAAGGCCTTGAAACCCTTCCCGACCAGGTGTTCGCGCAGGACCTCCTCCATCCAGGCTGTTACTTCATCCTCGAGCACGGCGGAGAGCATTCCTTTCAGGATCATCCCCGCTTCAAGAAGGAGAAAGTGTACGGCCGCGTGCATTTCACCTTTTTCGAACAAGCGGAGTAAGTATGTTCTCATTCCTCATCAGCGTCGCCGCGCTATTTCTGGGCTATCTCCTCTACGGGGCTTTCGTGAACCGGATGTTCGGTCCGGATCCCAAACGGGAGACGCCGGCCATCTCGAAGGCCGACGGAGTGGATTACATCGCCCTTCCCACCTGGAAGGTATTCATGATCCAGTTCCTGAACATCGCCGGGACGGGGCCCATCTTCGGCGCCATCATGGGCGCAAAGTTCGGCCCTTCCGCCTATCTGTGGATTGTGTTCGGCTGCATCTTCGCCGGGGCGGTGCACGACTATATGTCGGGCATGCTGTCCCTGCGGCATGACGGCGCCGGCTATCCCGAGCTCGTGGGCAAGTACCTGGGGCAGGGGACCAAGAAGGTGATGCTGGTGTTCTCGATCCTCCTCCTGCTGATGGTGGGCGCGGTGTTCGTGTACAGCCCGGCCGTCATCCTCGGGGATATGGCAGGTGACGGCGGACGCGGGTCGATGATGATCTGGATTGTGGTCATCTTCGTCTATTATGTGATTGCGACGCTGCTTCCTATCGACAAAATCATCGGCAGAATCTATCCGGTGTTCGCTTTCGCGCTCCTGTTCATGGCAGTGGCACTGATGGTGTGCCTGTTCGTGAAGTGGCCCTCTATCCCGGAATTCTGGGACGGCCTCGCGAACCGCGGCCCTTCCCTGGGTCTGAACGGCCAGCCGATATTCCCGTGCCTGTTCATCACCATCGCCTGCGGCGCTGTGAGCGGCTTCCACGCCACCCAGAGCCCGCTGATGGCCCGCTGCCTGAAGAATGAGAAGCTCGGTCGTCCGGTTTTCTACGGGTCGATGATCACGGAAGGCCTCGTCGCCCTGGTGTGGGCGGCGGTCGCCTCCTACTTCTTCTTCGACGGCGGCGCCGCCGAGGTCGGTTCCGACATTTCCGCCGCCGCTCCCACGGTGGTGACGAAGGTGTCCCAGAGCTGGCTCGGTGTGCTGGGCGGCATCCTCGCCCTCCTCGGCGTGGTGGCCGCTCCGATCACGAGCGGCGACACCGCTTTCCGCAGCGCACGCCTCATCATCGCGGACTTCCTTCATCTGGAGCAGAAGTCGATGGCGAAGCGCCTCTACATCGCCGTTCCGCTGTTCCTCCTGTCCGGTCTCCTGCTTTGGTATAATATGGCCGACGCCAACGGCTTCAACACCATATGGCGATACTTCGGCTGGGCGAACCAGACGCTCTCCGTCTTCATGTTCTGGACGGCCACCGTCTATCTGGTGCGCAACAAGGGCGGCCTTTATTATCTGATCACCCTGATTCCGGGCCTGTTCATGACCTCGGTCTGTACGACCTTCATTCTCGTGGACAAAATCGGCCTGGGCGTTCCGCAGCAGTTTATCCCGTGGATTGCCCTCGGAACATTTGCAATTTCCGCCATCCTTTTCTATCTTTGGAAATCACGTAAAACCCAATAACCATGCTTGATAAAGAACGCGGGCTGTATGTAGCCCACTGCGCCAACGGCCCCATCTCCCTCGTCGGCAAAATGGCGAACCGCCACGGACTCGTCGCCGGTGCCACCGGTACCGGTAAGACCGTCACCCTCCAGGTGCTCGCCGAAACCTTCTGCCAGGCCGGCGTCCCCTGCTTCATGGCCGATATGAAGGGCGACCTCAGCGGCATCAGCCAGGTGGGCAAGCTCTCCGGCTTCATCCAGAAGCGTTTGCCGGAATTCGGCATCGAGGACCCGCAGTTCCAGAGCTGCCCGGTCCGCTTCTTCGACGTCTTCGGCGAGCAGGGCCATCCCATGCGTTCCACCATCTCTGACATGGGCCCGGACCTCCTGGGCCGCTTGATGGAACTGAACGAGACGCAGACGGGCGTCCTGAACATCGTCTTCAAGATTGCCGATGACAACGGCCTCCTGCTGATCGACGTGAAGGACCTCCGCGCGATGCTCAACTTCGTGGGCCAGAACGCCGCGGAGTTCACCGTCCAGTATGGCATGATCTCCACGATGACCATCGGCGCCATCCAGCGCGCCCTCCTCGCCCTGGAAAGTCAGGGAGCGGACAAGTTCTTCGGGGAGCCTTCCTTTGACATTTACGACCTCCTCCAGTGCGAGGGCGGCAAGGGCGTGATGAACGTCCTCGCGGCGGACAAGCTCATGCTCAAGCCCAAGCTCTATTCCACCTTCCTCCTCTGGCTGCTGTCCGAACTGTACAGCACCCTCCCGGAAGTCGGTGACATGGACCTTCCCAAGCTTGTGTTCTTCTTCGACGAGGCGCACATGCTCTTCGAGGATACTTCGAAGGCGCTCCAGGCCAAGATCGAGCAGGTCATCCGCCTCATCCGTTCCAAGGGCGTCGGCATCTACTTCGTCACCCAGAGCCCGACCGATATTCCGGAGGACATCCTCGGCCAGCTGGGTAACCGCGTCCAGCACGCCCTCCGCGCCTACACCCCGAAGGATCAGAAGGCTGTCAAGGTCGCCGCGGAAACCTTCCGCGCGAATCCGGACTTCGACACCTATGAGGCTATCCTTCAGTTGGAAACCGGCGAAGCTCTCGTCTCCTTCCTGGACGAGAAGGGTGCCCCGTCTGTGGTCCAGCGCGCGAAGATCCTCTTCCCGCTGAGCCAGATCGGCGCCATCACCGAAGACCAGCGCGCCACCATCATCAAGCAGTCCCGTCTGTGGGGCCGTTATGACAATCCGATCGACCGGGAGAGCGCCTACGAGATCCTCGTGGCCGCCACCGCCGAGGCCGAGCGCCAGAAGGCGGAACTCGAGGCCCAGAAGAAGGCCGAGAAGGAAGCCGCGGCACAGGCCAAGGAGCAGGCGAAGGCCGACAAGGAAGCCGCCAAGGCGGAAAAGGAAAAGGCGAAGAAGGCCAAGAACAGCATCGCCTCCAAGGTGCTGAAGTCCGTCATCACCGCCGTCACCGGCGTGGTGGCCGCCTCCGTGGCCGATTCGGTCTCCAACAAGGTGAGCGGCACCAAGAAGAAATCTTCCGGTACTTCCACCACCAAGAAGGCGGTTCAGAAAGCCACCAAGTCCGCGACGAACACCATCACCAAGGAGCTCACGCGAAGCATCCTCGGCAATCTGATCAAATAAGAAAAAGGGCTGTTTCTACAGCCCTTTCGCTTTTCCTTCGTCCCAGATTTCGTCCATCTGGGCCAATGTCATTTCGGCTAGTTTGAGACCCCGCCGGATCGTCTCTTCTTCCATATAGGAGAAGCGGCGGCGGAACTTGTCGCAGGCGCCGCTGAGGGCGGCTTCCGGGTCGATGCCATAGAGGCGGGAAGCGTTGATGACGGCGAACAGCAGGTCGCCGAACTCCTCCTGCATGTGGGCGGGGGCGTTTTCGGTGCAGGCGTCTTCGGCCTCGCCGAGCTCTTCCTTGACCTTGGGCCAGACATCTTCCTTCTGCTCCCAGTCGAAGCCGCAGCCGCGGGCTTTCTCCTGCATCGACATAGCCTTCAGGATGGCGGGCATTGCGTCGGGGATGCCGGACATGATGCGCTTGTTGCCGTCCTTTTCCTTCGCCTTCACGAGTTCCCAGGTGTCGGCGATTTCCTTGGCGGTCGTGGGTTTGCCGGCCTCGGGCCCGAACACGTGCGGGTGGCGGAAAACCATCTTGTCGCAGACTTTATTCATGCAGTCGGCGATGTCGAAGGAGCCTTCCTCCTGGCCGATGCGCGCGTAAAAGACGATGTGGTAAAGCAGGTCGCCGAGCTCCTTGGCCGTGCCGGTGCGGTCGCCCTTTAAAACTGTGTCACTGAATTCATACACCTCTTCCTCCGTCAGGGGACGGATGGACTCGAAAGTTTGGGCCGCGTTCCAGGGGCACTGCTCCCGGAGGGTGTCCATAATATCCAGCAAGCGGCCGAACGCCGCGATCTTTTCTTCCCTGGTATGCATATTATTCGTAATCGATCTTACAAATATACAAAGAATCTGCGTATCTTTGCATGATTTTGTATATGAAGCCCTTGACATTCATCTCAGCCGACGAGGCAGTGAAAGGCGTCCGGAGCGGGGACCATATCCATCTCTCCAGCATCGCCAGCGTACCCCATGTCCTGATCAACGCCCTGTGCCGCAGGGCGGACGAACTGCGTGACCTGCATTTCCACCACTTCCACACGGAAGGACCGGCGCCGTACGGCTCCAAGGAATATGAAGGCGTCTTCTTCGACCAAGGCTTCTTCGTGGGCCCGAACGTCCGGAAGAGCGTGCAGGAAGGGTATGCGGATTATCTGCCCACGCACCTGTTCGAGTCGCAGTTCATGTACCGCACCGGCGCCCTCCGTTGCGACGTCGCCATGGTCCAGGTTTCCGAACCTGTCGATGGGATGGTCTCTTTGGGCACCTCCGTGGACTGCTCCATCGCCGCCATCGAGGTCGCGCGTCTCAAGCTGGCTGTGGTCAATCCCAACGTCCCGTTCTCATACGGCGAGCCGATTCCCGTGGATCGCTTCGACGCGCTGGTCTGGGACGATACACCCCTGATCACCAAGGACTATGTGGAACCCACCGAGATTGACCGCCTCATCGGCCGGAACTGCTCGGAGCTGGTTCCCGACGGGGCCTGCCTGCAGATGGGCATCGGTTCCCTTCCCAATGCCCTGTGCTCAGAACTCGCTGATCATCAGCATCTCGGCCTCCATACTGAGATGTTCGCGGATGGTGCTCTTGCGCTTATCCGCCAGGGGGTCATCGACAACTCCGCCAAGAAAATCGACATCGGCAAGGTCGTGGCTTCCTTCCTCCTGGGTTCCCAGTCCGTGTATGAGTTCATCGACCGGAACCCGTCCGTCCTGATGAAGGACATCGCCTATACGAACGATCCCTGGGTCATCGCCCAGAACCCGAATTTCGTGTCCATCAACTCCGCCACCGAGATTGACCTCACCGGCCAGGTGTGCGCTGATTCCATCGGCACGCGCATCTATTCCGGCACCGGCGGACAGCTGGACTTCGTCCGCGGCGCGAAGATGTCCAAGGGCGGTAAGGCCATCATCGCCTTGGCCTCCCGCACCGCCAAGCTCGCACCGAAGATCGTCCCCACCCTTAAGCCCGGCGCCGGCGTCGTCACGCCCCGCGCGGACGTCCAGTGGGTCGTGACCGAATACGGTTCCGTGAACCTGTACGGCAAGTCCTTGCAGGAAAGGGCCCGTCTGCTCATCTCCATCGCCCATCCGGACGACAGAGAAGCGCTCGAAAGGGCTGCCTTCGAGCGCTTCGGACCGCATTGGTTGCATATTTAACTGTCTTCGTGACCGTACAGGTCCGTCGGATACTGGCCGTCAAAGCAGGCCGTGCATAGTTTCCGGCCGCCGGCCGCTTCCGAAAGCGCTTCCACCGATAGATAATGGAGCGAATCCGCACCCAGATAGGCGCGGATGGCCTCCTGGTCCAACCGGGCGCCGATCAGCTGGTCCCGGGTTCCCGTGTCGATGCCATAGAAACACGGCCAGGCGTAGATGGGGCTGGCGATCCGCATGTGGATCTCGCTGGCGCCGGCGCTGCGGAGCAGCTGCACGATCTGCCGGGAGGTGGTTCCGCGCACGATGGAATCGTCGATGACGACGACGCGCTTGCCTCTCACGATGCTCGGCACCGGTGACAGCTTCATCCGTACGCCCAGGTCACGCAGGTGCTGGGAGGGCTGGATGAAGGTTCTCGCGACATACATATTCTTGAGCAGGCCCATCTCCAGCGGGATGTTGCCGGCCTCGGCATAGCCGATGGCGGCGCTCATTCCGGATTCCGGGACGCACATCACGAGGTCCGCTTCCGTCGGGTGCTCCGCCCAGAGCAGGGCGCCGGACTTCTTGCGGAAGCTATGGACACCGCACCCCTCGATATCGCTGTCGGGACGGGCGAAATAGATGTACTCCATCGAGCACATCCGTCCTCCCTCCGACGCGGAATACCGATAACTGGTGATGCCGTCCTTGTCGATCCGGATCAGTTCCCCGGGTTCGACGTCCCGGAGGATGGTCGCGCCGATGAAATGCAGCGCGCAGGTCTCGCTGGCGACGACGTAGCCGTTCCCGAGCCGGCCGATGGTAAGGGGCCGGAGGCCGTACCGGTCGCGGCAGGCGTAGAGCGCGTCCGGCGTCAGGATGACTGTGGAGAATGCGCCGTCCAGCTGGTGCACGGCAGACAGGATGTTCTCCGTCCATCCCTTGCTGCCGATGCCCACGAGCAGGGAAAACAGCTCGCTGTCGGAGGTGGAGACGAGGAGATGGCCCAGCATCTCGACCCGACGGCGGAGGATGTCTGCATTGACAATATTGCCGTTGTGGGCCAGGGCGAAGGTGCCCGTCTTGCCGGTCATCTTGAAAGGCTGGAGATTCTCGGCGCCCCCGACCTCGGTCGTGGGATAGCGGACATGGCCGATGCTGGCCGTGCCGGGCAGTGCCGTCAGTTCCTGCTCTCCGAAGACTTCCTTGACGAGTCCGGCGTGCTTGTGCAGCCGGATGGTCCCGTCACTGTCGATCGCGGCGATGCCGCAGCCCTGCTGGCCCCGGTGCTGCAGGCACATCAGGGCCTGGTACACCGGGAATGCGGCCTGCTCCACGCCGAAACAGCCGGCAACGCCGCACTCCTCGTGCAACTCGTCTTTCCAGAGCAGACTGTCTTCCATTTTACGCCTTGGATTGGGTGCGATAAGCGAGGGCGGCCTTCACCAGACCCTTGAAGAGCGGGTGCGGATCCTCCGGCGTGCTCTTGTATTCGGGATGGAACTGGACGCCGATGAAGAAGGGATGCGTGGGGAGTTCGACGACCTCCACGAGGCCGGTGTCCGGATTGCGTCCGGTCGCCTGCAGGCCCGCTTTGGTGAAATCGTCCAGATACTTGGAGTTGAACTCGTAACGGTGGCGGTGCCGCTCGGAAATCTCGGTCGTCTCATAGAGGGAAGCGGCCAGGGAGCCGGGCTCCAGGTGGCAGGCATAGGCGCCGAGCCGCATGGTTCCGCCCTTGATGGTCGTCTTCTTCTGGTCTTCCATCATGTCGATGACGGGGTGCTTCGTGTGGACGTCGAGCTCCGTGGAGGCGGCGTCTTTCCAGCCCAGGACGTCCCGGGCGTATTCCACGACGCACATCTGCATGCCCAGGCAGATGCCCAGGAAGGGGATGCCGTTCTCGCGGGCGTAGCGGACCGCATGGACCTTGCCTTCGAGGCCGCGCTCGCCGAATCCCGGGGCGACGAGGATGCCGTCGGCGCCGGCGAGGAGTTCCGCCACGTTCTTCGCCGTGACGTTCTCGCTCTGGACGGTGCGGACGCGCACCTTGCAGTCGTTGGCCGCGCCGGCATGGACAAAGGCTTCCTGGATGGACTTGTAGGCGTCCTGGAGTTCCACATATTTGCCGACGAGGACGATCTGCACCTCATGGGAGGGATGGGCGATCCTGTCAAGGAAAGTTTTCCACCGGGTGAGCTCGGGTTGGTTGAAATTCTCGATCTGGAGCTTCCGGACCGCGAGTTCGTCGAGGTGTTCCTCGTGCATGTTCAGGGGGACCTGGTAGATGCTCCAGGCGTCGATGCTCTGGATCACATGACCGGGCCGGACGTTGCAGAAGAGGGCGATCTTCCGGCGGAGGTCCTGGGAGAGGGGATGCTCGGTGCGGCAGACGATGACATCGGGCTTCACACCGGATTTCTGGAGCGTCTGCACGGAGTGCTGCGTGGGCTTGGTCTTGAGCTCCTGGGCCGCGCTGAGGTAGGGAATGAGCGTCAGGTGGATGGTCATGCAGTCCTCTTCCGGGAGTTCCCACTGGAGCTGGCGGACCGCTTCCACGAAGGGCTGCGACTCCATGTCGCCGACGGTGCCGCCGATTTCGGTGAGGATGACGTCATAGTCGCCCGTTTGGCCGAGGAGGAGCATCCGCCGCTTGATCTCGTCCGTGATGTGGGGGACGATCTGCACGGTCTTGCCCAGGTACGCGCCTTCGCGCTCGCGGGTGATGACGGTATAGTAGATTCTTCCGGTGGTCACGTTGTTGGCCTGGGAAGTGTGGACGCCGAGGAAGCGTTCGTAGTGGCCGAGGTCGAGGTCCGTCTCGGCGCCGTCTTCGGTGACATAGCATTCCCCGTGCTCATAGGGATTGAGTGTTCCGGGGTCGATGTTGATGTAGGGATCGAATTTCTGGATGGTGACTCTGAGGCCCCTGGCCTGCAGGAGTTTTGCTAACGACGAGGCGATGATGCCCTTCCCGAGAGAGGACGCAACTCCGCCTGTAATGAAAATGTATTTCGTGTTCATATACGTTGGAATTGCCGTTATGGAATCCTTTAACGGGACACAAAAGTAAGAAAAAATCCTTATCTTTGCAAGTTGAATCGATTGAAATATGGCAGAGAACACGTTGCTTGAGAAGGTGCTGAGCCTTCAGGATAAATACAAAAAGCTGGAAGAATCGCTTGCCGATCCGGCCGTAATCGCTGATATGAAGAAGTTTGTGCAGCTCAACAAGGACTACAAGGAGCTGCAGCCGATTATCGAGGCTGGACTGGAGTACAAGCGCATGTTGGACGAACTTTCGCAAGCGAAGGACATCCTCATGAACGAGAAGGACGAGGACCTGAAAGACATGGCCAGGGAGGAAATTTCGGAGATCGAACCGAAACTTCCCGACATGGAACAGAACATTAAGCTCCTCCTCATTCCGGCCGATCCGGACGACTCCAAGAACGCCATGGTGGAAATCCGCGGCGGCACCGGCGGCGACGAGGCGGCGATCTTCGCCGGCGACCTGTTCCGCATGTACCAGCACTTCGCCGAGCGTCGGGGCTGGAAGCTGGAAGTCACCGACCAGGCCCCCGGCACGGCCGGCGGTTTCAAGCAGATCGTCTTCAAGCTTTCCTCCAGCCAGGACGGCGTGTACGGCGTGATGAAGTATGAGTCCGGCGTGCACCGCGTGCAGCGCGTTCCCCAGACCGAGACCCAGGGCCGCATCCAGACATCGGCAGCCTCCGTGGCCGTGTTCCCGGAAGCCGGCGAGTTCGATGTCGAACTGAATCCGGCCGATATCCGCAAGGACCTCTTCTGCGCCTCCGGCCCGGGCGGACAGGGCGTGAACACCACCTATTCCGCCGTGCGTCTGACCCACATCCCTTCCGGCCTGGTCGTCCAGTGCCAGGAGGAGCGTTCCCAGCTCAAGAACCTGGACCGCGCGATGGAGGAACTCCGTACCCGCCTGTACAATCTCGAACACCAGAAATACCTGGACGGCATCGCCGCGAAGCGCAAGACGATGGTCTCCACCGGCGACCGTTCCGCCAAGATCCGTACCTATAACTATCCCCAGGGCCGCGTGACGGACCACCGCATCGGCTGGAGCATGTACAACCTGCCCGTCTTCATGGACGGCGACATCCAGGAATGCATCGACCAGCTCCAGATCGCGGAGAACGCCGAACGGCTCAAGGAAGCAGGGGAGGAGGAAGCATAATCATCATGGAAAGGAAGGAAGAAGGCCTGAAGGCCCTGGGCGCCAAGACCGCCTACAGCCAGGACTACGATCCCGGCGTGCTCGAAACCTTCGAGAACAAGCATCAGGACAACGACTACTGGGTGCGTTTCAACTGCCCGGAGTTCACCTCCCTGTGCCCCATCACCGGCCAGCCCGACTTCGCCGAGATCCGCATCAGCTATGTGCCCGACGTGCGGATGGTGGAGTCCAAGAGCCTCAAGCTGTATCTCTTCAGCTTCCGCAGCCACGGCGACTTCCACGAGGACGTCGTGAACACCATCATGAAGGACCTCATCAAGCTGATGGATCCCAAGTACATCGAGGTCACCGGCCTCTTCACCCCGCGCGGCGGTATCTCCATCTTCCCGTACGCGAACTACGGCCGCCCCGGCACCAAGTGGGAGCGGCTCGCGGAGCAGCGCTTCGCGTCGCACGAATAGGGATTACTGTTTTTCCTGAAAACGTTCCAGGACATTCTCGATATAGGTCTTCGTGACCGGTATCGGGGCGATGGCCTCGTTGTCCAGGGTGATCTCATAGACGGCGCCCACCTTCTGCAGGACCTTGACCTTGCCCATGTTCACGATGAACTTCCGGTGGCAGCGGACGAGGTCTGAACCCGCGAAGCTTTCTTCCACCGTCTTCAGGCGGGCGCGGAGCATGTAGGTCTGCAGTTCGCCCTTGTTGTCGGAGTACCAGACTTTGATATAGTTGTCGTCCGATTCCACGTAATAGAGGTTCGCGCTGGAAACGGAGAGCTTGAGGACGCCGTTGTTGTCGAAGAGGGTGAACTTCTCCTCGGCGGGAACTTCGTCCGGGGCGTTCTCGGTGACGACGTCCCGCATGTTCATCAGGCGGATGGTGCGGTTCTGGTCCACGATGGTGAAGAACATGCCCGCGATGATGTAGGGCACGCCCAGGCACACGAAGGCGTACACGAGCGCATGGACAAAGATCGCGATTCCGCTCTGGTCTTCGGGCCGGGCGATGGTCACGGTGAAGACCGTGTACAGGACGGCGATGAGGACGACCTCCGCCAGGCACCAGAGGCTGTAGCCCAGGTATGTCATGGGCAGGCGGTGCCGGGTCTTGTACATCACGACGCGGCTGAAGATGAGGATGAACAGCGAAAGGAGGGCGAACAGGGCGGTGAAGCCGAAGAAGGTGCTGTTGCCGAGCCGGAACCAGGCGTTGTTGGAGAAGGGAACGCTCACCAGCAGGAACAAAACGGAAAAAAGCGCGGCGAAAGTGACCGTGCCGAGGAGCTGATAACGATCCCGGAGATAGGCGGGAATCAGTCTTTTCTTTCCTTCTTCCATCTGTAACCAACTACAAAAATACGCAAAAAATCGGATAATTCACCCCCATATCCGCCATTTCACCCCAGAAGGCGGTGTCGATGCGGTCTTTTCGCCACTTTTATTTGGCGATGGTACCAGGGTGTCCTACCTTTGGCGCCAAACCAAAACCTGAGCCATCGCATGAGAATCATCGGAACCGGCAGCGCGCTGCCGAAAAAGGTGGTGGAAAACGCCGATCTGGAGCGTTTCCTGGATACGTCCGACGAGTGGATCGTCACCCGCACGGGCATCCGTTCCCGCCATGTCATCTCCGACGAGCGTCTGGAGGACCTGGGCCGCGACGCCGCCCAAAAGGCCCTCGCGGACGCGGGCCTCGCCCCCGGAGATATCGACCTCTTCATCTGCTCCAACGTGGTCAACGAGTACATGACCCCCGGTCTGGGGTGCATCATCGCCGCGGCCGTTGGTTTGCAGTGTCCCTCGATGGATATCAACTGCGCCTGTCCGGGCTTCATCTACGCCCTGGACATCGCGGATTCCTACTTCCGGGCCGGGAAGGTCCGGAACGTCCTTGTCGTGTGCGCCGAGGAACCCACCCGGATGACGTCCTGGCAGGACCGCGCTACCTGCGTCCTGTTCGGCGACGGCGCCGGGGCGGCCGTCCTCACGGAAGGGGAGGGCGTGCGGTCCATCCGCATCAGCGCCCGGCCCGATCCGGAGAAGATCTGGCAGTTCCGCCCGCTGGAGCCCACGCCCTTCGTCACCAAGACCGAAGTCGGCCTCCCGCTGCAGATGAACGGCCGCGAGGTGTTCCGCTTTGCGGTCACCGCGTCGATCGAAGACATCCAGGCCGTCCTGGCCAAGGAAGGTCTGACCGTCGGGGACGTTGATTATTTCCTGATCCATCAGGCGAACCTCCGCATCGTGGAGGGGATCCGCCAGCGGCTGGGTGTCCCGGAGGAGAAATTCCCCTGCAACATACAGGACCACGGGAACTCTTCTTCCGCTTCCTGCCCGATTTTGCTGGACGAGTACAAGCGGAAAGGCCTTTTCAAGAAAGGCGACAAACTGGTTTTCAGTGCTTTCGGCGCCGGTCTTTTGACGGCTGCCGCACTGGTTGAATGGTAATCCGAAAAAAATACATAACTTTGTAAATCTGATATGATAAAGAGTGTGATCTGCGACCTTCTCGGTATCGAGAAGCCTATCTTCCAGGGCGGCATGGCCTGGATTGCCGACGCGCGCCTCGCGGCGGCGGTCTCCAACGCCGGCGGCCTGGGGCTCATCTCTTCGATCAACTTCGGAACCGAAGCGGTCCGCGCGGAAATCCGCAAGGCCCGCACCCTCACCGACAAGCCTTTCGGCGTGAACATCATGCTGGCGGCTCCCAACGCGGCGGAAATCGCCGACCTGGTCGTGGAGGAAGGAGTGAAGATCGTGACGACAGGTGCCGGTTCTCCGGCTCCCTATATGGAAAAATGGCTGGCGGCAGGCATCAAGGTGATCCCTGTGGTGGCTTCCGTCGCCTATGCGCTCAAGATGCAGGAACTCGGTGCGACGGCCGTGGTGGCCGAGGGCGCCGAATCCGGCGGCCACGTGGGGGACACCCACACGATGGCGCTGGTCCCGCAGGTGATCGACGCCGTGGACATCCCGGTGCTCGCCGCGGGCGGCATCTTCGACGGACGCGGCGCGGCTGCGATGTTCCTCATGGGCGCCTGTGGCGTCCAGGTGGGCACCCGCTTCCTCGTCGCTGACGAGTGCCTGGTCCACGACACCTACAAGGAGCGCCTCATCAAGGCCTCCGACGTGGGAACGATGGTGACCGGCAAGACCCTCGGTGACGCCGTCCGCAGCCTCAAAACCCCTTTTGCCAAGAAATTCGCCAAACTGGAGGCCGATCCCAACGTTTCGGACGATGAAGTCCGCAAGTTCGGCACCGGTTCCATGCGCAAGGCCGTCTTCGACGGAGACCTTGCGGGAGGCAGTTTCCTGGCGGGAGAGGTGGCCGGCCTGATTACCCGCCGCGAA
The DNA here is from genome assembly GCA_017558775.1 of Bacteroidales bacterium. GTDB lineage: Bacteria > Bacteroidota > Bacteroidia > Bacteroidales > UBA932 > Cryptobacteroides. The sequence continues at coordinate 37,644 of JAFYTP010000099.1, forward strand.
AGCGCGGCCGATATCGTGAATGACATCATCGGCGGCGCGGAACGCCTCCTGGCCTCCGCCCCCGGCCTACTGAAATAGACGTTATGGAACCTAAGAGAGTTGTTATCACCGGAATGGGCATCATTTCCTCCGTAGGAAACGACATTCCGACGTATTGGAAGAATCTGATCGACGGTGTCTGCGGCATCGACTATGTCGAGGACTTCAAGGACATGCCCGTCACCATCGCCGGCAAGGTCAAGGACTTCGATCCGGAGTTGTACGGCATGGACAAAGCCTTCATCCGCAAGCAGGACAAGTTCACCCAGTTCGCGATGGCGGCGGCCTACCAGGCCATGGAAGCGGCCGGTCTGCACACCGAAGGGGAGAACCAGAATATCGACCCGTTCCGCCTGGGCGTCTATGTGGGCTCCGGCATCGGCGGTTTCGAGATCCAGTATCGCGAGACGGCCAAGATGGTCGAGGATCCCACCGGCAAGTGGATTTCCCCGCTGTTCATTCCGACGATGATCTCCAACATCGCCGCGGGCCACGTGGCCATCAAGCACCAGGCCAAGGGCCCGTGCCTTGACATCGTCACGGCCTGCGCCACTTCGTCGCACTGCCTCGGCGAGGCGTTCCGCGCCGTCCGCCACGGCTATGCCGACGCGATCATCGCCGGCGGTTCCGAGCATGCCTCGATTCCGATCGGCGTGGCCGGTTTCGCCAACGCGAAGGCCCTTTCCCGGGCCACCGACCCCAAGTACGCCTCCCTTCCGTTCAACCTGAACCGGCAGGGCTTCGTGATGGGCGACGGCGCCGCCGTCCTCATCCTCGAGTCCCTGGACCACGCCCTGGAGCGCGGTGCCACCATCTATGGTGAAATGGTGGGTTACGGCAACACCTGTGACGCCTACCACGCCACCGCCCCGCGTCCGGACGGTTCCACCCAGGCCCGCGCCATCACGCTCGCGCTGGAGGAAGCCGGCTTCGACCCGGACAAGGACAACCTGTACATCAATGCCCATGGTACGGGTACGCACCTGAACGACATCGCCGAGACGGTCGCCTACAAGGTGGCCCTCGGGGACTATGCATACAAGGCCCATATCAGCTCCATCAAGTCGATGACCGGCCACATGTTCGGCGCCGCCGGCGCGGCCGAGGCCATCGCCACGGTCCTCGCCCTCAAGGACGGTATCATCCCGCCGACCATCAACCTGGACACCCCGGATCCTGAATGCGACCTGGACTATACCCCGAACGTCGCTGTGAAGAGCGACATCACCCTTGGCATCTCCGACTCGCTCGGGTTCGGAGGTCATGACGCCTGCGTGGCGTTCCGAAAATACAAAGGATAAATGAATCGCGAAGAGATAATGCAGCACATCCCCCATCGGGCGCCGATGCTTCTTGTAGACGAGGTGACGATGGATGCGGATGGGACCGGTCACGGCAAGTACCGTATCCGGGATGATGAATTCTTCTGCCGGGGACACTTCCCGGGGAACCCCATGGTTCCTGGCGTGATTCTCTGTGAGATCATGGCTCAGAGTTGCACAAGACTGATGCTGGAAGTGCTTCCGGGCAATCTGGCGGTCTATCGCGGGATCGACAAGGTGACCTTCAAGAACACCGTGCGTCCCGGCGACCTGTGCGAGATCACGTGCCGTATAGACGAAAACAAGGCCGGCATTTTTCATTGCTCGGCCAAGTTGGAAGTGAACGGCAAACTCTGCTGCCGCGGTAAACTTACTTTCGCGGTGATTCCCGACCCGATGAAGGCTACAGCGTAGCCATCCGTTCTACGGCGATTTCCGCCAGGCGGCGGATCGCCGGCTTGTAGTCCGGATTGGAACTCTGCAGATAACGGTTTGCGATGGCGCAGCACACGGTGCAGGCGTTATGCCCGAGGTGCGCGCAGAGGCCGGCAAGCGGAGCGCTCTCCATCTCGAAGTTCGTGATGCGGCGCTCCATGCCGCCCGCCTCGAAGCGGAAGGACTCGATGTTCTCCAGCATGTCGGGCATCGCGAGCGGAATGCGGACCACGCGGCCCTGGGGACCGTAGAAGCCCGGTGCGGAAATGGTCACGCCCGGGACGGTGACGTCCTTCATCAGGTCGATGATCTTGTCCGACGCCTTCACGAAATAAGGGGACTGCAGGGTCTTCTCCCAGTTCATGTGCTTCTTGAACGCCTCCTCGACTTCGGGGATGGTGACCTTCTCGCGGTCCGCGTACCAGTTCATCACGCCGTCGAAGCCGACGGAATAGTGCGACAGGATATAGGATCCCAGCGGAATGTCCGCGTGCAGGGCGCCGGAGGTGCCGATGCGGAGGATGTTCAGGGCCTTATGCTCGGGTTTGACCTCCCGGGTGGCGAAATCGACGTTCGCGAGGGCGTCGAGTTCGGTCATGACGATGTCGATGTTGTCGGGGCCGATGCCGTGCGAGAGGATGGTGATCCGTTTGCCTTTCCGGGATCCGGTGACGGAAACGAATTCACGGGAAGCGTGGCGGAACTCCAGTTCGTCCAGCATGTCCGCGATCATGTCCACACGGCCGGGGTCGCCCACGAGGATGACGTTGTCGGCCAGTTCTTCCGGCTTCAGGTGGATATGGAAGGCGGAGCCGTCGCCATTGATAATGAATTCAGATTCAGGGATTCTCATGGCTATTCAATTAAGTGGTAAAGTACAAATGTAGGTTATTCCGCCGAATTATCCTATATTTGTACAAATAATCGAACTATGTGGCAACGGATTCAAACCCTATATCTGGCGGTTTCCACCGCCCTCCTTTTCATCCTTTTCTTCAGTGACGCCTGCACGATTGTCAAGCCGGAAGGCATGCAGTATGTGACTTATCTCCAGCTCCAGAAGCCCTATTTCGGCATCTTGCTCGGCATCCTGTTCGCGATGACCGCCCTTGCCCTCGTCACCTTCAAGGTCCGCATCCTCCAGATGCGCCTGGCCACCCTGGCCGGCCTCGTGGCCCTCGGCCTGACAGGCTGGCTGGCGTATTTCTATTTCACCGCCCCGGAGAACGTCACCTTCAAGTGGACCGTCGTCTTCCCGCTGCTCGCGGCCATCTGCGACTTCCTCGCGGCCCGCGGCTGCTTCCAGGACCAGTTGATGGTCGAGAGCGCCTACCGCATCCGCGAATCGCGGAAACGGGACCGGAAGAAAAAATAGCGATTTTTCTTTGATGTGCCGTACATTGGCACAAGATGGCCGTACCTTTGCATCAGAAAACAAAAGATACGGCCATGAGAAACACAGATTACAACATCGACGCGCTCGGCTCCTTCCTCGCCTCCGACACTTCTTTCCAGGCCCTGAAGGACCTTATCGACGAACTCGGACTCGAGGTGGAAGGCGTCACTGAGCTTTAAGGGAGACGGCGATGGACTCCTTGTCCGCCGCGAGCCCCACTTTGAGCTCCCGGACTTCCTCCAAGCCCTTGGACTTGGACACCAGGATGCGGTCGGAGATGATGAATTCGGCCACGGGGTCCTCGATGTACTTGGTGATCGCCCGCTTCAGCGGCCTGGCCCCGTAGGCGGGGTCGTAGCCCGCTTCGGCCACGAACCGCTTGGCGGCCGGGGTGACCGTGATCCGGTAACCCGCCTCCAGCGCCCGTTTCTTCAGGCCCTTCAGCTCGATGTCGATGATGCGCTCGATATCCTCCCGGGACAGGGAATTGAAATAGACCTGCTCGTCCACCCGGTTGATGAATTCCGGCGGAAACGCCTTCTTGACGGCCTTGGCGACCACATTCTTCCGGTCGCTCTCCAGTTTTCTTCCGGCCGTCGCAAACCCGATACCGTTCCCGTATTCCTCCACCTCGCGGCTTCCCACGTTGGAGGTCATGATGACGATGGTGTTCTTGAAATCCACCACGCGGCCGTTGCTGTCGGTGAGCCGTCCCTCGTCCATCACCTGAAGGAGCAGGTTGAAGATGTCAGGATGGGCCTTCTCGATCTCGTCCAGCAGAACGACGCAGTAAGGCTTCCGGCGGACCCTCTCAGAGAGCTGTCCGCCCTCTTCGTAGCCCACGTATCCCGGAGGCGCGCCGATGAGCCGGGAAACGGAGAATTTCTCCATGTATTCGCTCATGTCGATCCGGACCATGTTGTCCTCCGAATCGAACAGATACTCCGCCAGGGACCGCGCCAGCTGGGTCTTGCCCACGCCGGTAGGGCCGAAGAAAATGAATGTGCCGATGGGGCGGTGCGGGTCCTTGAGGCCCGCCCGGCCGCGCTGGATGGCCCGGACGACCGTGTCGATGGCCTCGTCCTGGCCGACGATCCGGTCCTGCAGGCGCTTCTTCATCCGCAGGATGCGGTTGCCTTCGCTCTCGGCGACCTTGTTCACGGGAATGCCGGTCATCTTGGACACCACGGAGGCGATGTCCTCGTCCGTCACGGTGTCGGCCCCGCCCTTCTTGCGGGCGAGATTGAGCCGCACCATCGACCCGGCCTCGTCCAGGGCATCGATGGCCTTGTCCGGCAGGGACCGGTCGGAGAGGTAGCGGTCCGTGAGGCGGACGGCGGCCTCCACGGCCTCGTCGGTATAGGTGATGTGGTGGAACTCCTCGTAATGGGGTTTCAGATGTCTGAGGATTTCGATGGATTCGGCCACGTCCGTGGGCTCCACGACGATCTTCTGGAAACGGCGGTCCAGGGCCCCGTCCTTCTCCACGATCTTGGTGAACTCGTTCACCGTCGTCGCCGCGACGCACTGGAGTTCGCCGCGGGCGAGGGCCGGCTTGAGCATGTTGGCGGCGTCGAGGCTGCCCGACGCGCCGCCGGCGCCCACGATGGTGTGGAACTCGTCGATGAACAGGATCAGGTCCGGATTGCTCTGGGCCTCCTTGATGATGGCCTTGAGGCGTTTCTCGAAGTCGCCCCGGTATTTGGTGCCGGCCACCACCGAAGCGATGTCCAGCGACAGGATGCGTTTCTTCGCCAGGGCGGGGGAGATGTCCCCGGAGGCGATCCTCAGGGCGATGCCCTCCACGATGGCGGACTTGCCCACGCCCGGCTCGCCGATGAGCATGGGGTTGTTCTTCTTCCGGCGGCCGAGGATCTCGATCACGCGGGCGATTTCCATGTCACGGCCCACGACCGGGTCCAGTTTCCCTTCCCGGGCGGCCTTCGTCAGGTCATAGCCGAACTCCTCGATGTCGAGTTCCTTCTTTTTGGCTCCTTCCTGTCCGTCCTCCTCGTCCTCGTTTCCCTGGACGGGCTGCTGGTCCTGCCGCTGGACGTGCAGCAGGCCCTCGCTTTCCATGAAGGAAAGCATCCGGCCGTAGTCCACGCCGCGGGCGCGGAGGAAGGCCTGGCCATAGCTGTCCGTGGTGCGGCACAGGGCGAGCAGCAGGTGGTGCGGAGCGGCCTCCTGGCTCTTCAGCCGAGTGGCCTCCATCACGGTGATGCTCAGCACGTTCTGCGCCTGGCGGGAGAAGTTGATATGGTCGATTTCAGAGTAGGGAATGGTCTCGTTGGTAAAGATGCGGCTGTCGATGAAAGACTTCAGTTCGGCCGGCTCCACGCCGAGCCCCTGCAGCACCTGGAACGCGGAATTCTCCTCGTGGCGGATGATGCCGAGGAACAGGTGGTCCGGTCCGATTCCGTAGCTGCCGGTACGCATGGCCTCCTCGCGGGCATACTTGATGATGCCGTTCAAAGCGTCTGATATCTGTATCTGCATAGGTGACAAAGGTAAGCAAATTTCCCCTTTTCAACAATCATGCGAAAAAGCGCTTTCAGACAATTTGTCAGTCTTTGAAAAATCGGGAAAAAAGGTTATATTTGCATGTTTATAGATATGACTGAAAGCATGGATAACAACGAAGAGAAGAATCCGGTGGAAGAGCCCCAGTCGACGGGGCTGATCCAGCCGGTCGAGATAGACCACGAGATGCGCTCCGCGTACATCGACTACTCGATGTCCGTGATCGTTTCCCGCGCCCTTCCGGACGCGCGGGACGGCCTCAAGCCGGTGCAGCGCCGCGTGCTCTACGGCATGAACGAAATGGGAGTCAGATATAACGGCCAGACCAAGAAATCCGCCCGTATCGTCGGTGACGTCATGGGTAAATATCACCCGCACGGCGACTCCAGCGTGTACGACGCGATGGTCCGGCTCGGCCAGTGGTGGAACCAGCGCTATCCCCTCGTCTGGGGCCAGGGTAACTTCGGTTCGATGGACGGCGACTCTCCGGCCGCGATGCGATACACCGAGGCCAAGCTCGAGAAGATGTCCGAGGACGTCCTCGCCGACATGGACAAGGACACCGTCGACATGACCCTGAACTTCGACGACACCCTCCAGGAACCGACGGTCGTCCCCACGAAGGCCCCGCTGCTGCTCCTGAACGGCGCGTCCGGCATCGCCGTGGGTATGGCCACGAACATGGCCCCGCACAACCTGGGCGAATGCTGCGACGCCATTTGCGCCTACATCGACAATCCCGAGATCACCACGGACGAACTGATGCAGTACATCAAGGGTCCCGACTTCCCGACCGGCGGCATCATTATGGGCCGCAGCGGCATCAAGGAAGCCTACGAGACCGGCCGCGGCCGCGTCGTGGTGCGCTCCAAGACCGATATCGAGGTCGATGACAAGGGTCACGAGACCATCGTCGTCACCGAGATTCCCTACATGGTGAACAAGCGCGAGATGATCGAGAAGATCGCGCAGATGGCCGAAGACAAGAAGATCGAGGGCATCTCCTACATCAACGACGAAAGCTCCCGCGAAGGTATCCGCGTGGTCATCCGCCTCAAGCAGGGCGTGAACTCCGGCGTGGTGCTGAACACCCTGTTCAAGTACACCCCGCTCCAGTCCAGCTTCTCCTTCAACAACGTCGCTCTCGTGAAGGGCCGTCCGCGCACCCTCTCCCTCAAGGAGATTCTCCAGAATTTCGTGGACTTCCGCCACGAGGTGGTCGTCCGCCGCACGAAGTTCGAACTGGATAAGGCCAAGAAGCGCGCCCACATCCTGGAAGGTCTCCTCAAGGCCATGGACATCATCGACGAGATCGTGCACGTGATCCGCTACGAGGCCGCTTCCATCGACGAAGCCCGCCAGATCCTGATGGACCGCTGGAACTTCACCGACATCCAGGCCACCGAAATCGTCAACATGCGTCTGCGCCAGCTCGTCGGCTTGGAGCGTGAGAAGCTCCAGAACGAGTACGACGAACTGATGAAGTTCATCGCCCACTGCGAGGAAGTCCTCGCCAGCGTGGAACTCCAGCTGGGCATCGTCAAGGACGAGACCATCGAGCTCAAGGAGAAATACGGCGACCCGCGCCGCACCGAAATCACCCTCTCCGAGGATGAATTCAACCCGGAGGACTTCTACTCCGACGAGGACCAGGTCATTACGATCTCCCACCTGGGCTACATCAAGCGCACCGCCCTCACCGAGTTCCGCACCCAGAACCGCGGCGGCGTGGGCGTGAAGGCCAGCGCCACCCGTGACGCGGACTTCATCGAGCATATCTACATCGCCAACAACCACTCGACGCTCCTGCTCTTCACCCAGAAGGGCCGCTGCCACTGGCTGAAGGTCTACGAGATCCCGGAGGGCAACCGCGCCTCCAAGGGCCGCGCCATCCAGAACATCTTGATGATCGACCCGGACGACAAGGTGAAGGCCTATGTCAATGTCAAGACCCTCAAGGACGAAGAGTTCATCAACAACAACTTCATCATGATGGTCACCCGCCAGGGTATCGTCAAGAAGACTTCCCTCGAAGCCTACTCCCGTCCGCGCACCAATGGCGTGAACGCCATCAACATCCGCGAAGACGACGAACTGCTCGAGGCGATCCTCACCAACGGCCGCTGCTTCATCATGATCGCGGCCCATGGCGGACGCTGCGTCCGCTTCGACGAAAGGGAGGCCCGGCCGCTCGGCCGCACGTCCACCGGCGTCCGTGGCATTAATCTTGATGAAGGGGATTATGTGATCGGTGTGGTTTGCCAGGATCCGGAGGCCGAAGGCGCGGAGAACCGCCAGGTGCTCGTGGTTTCCGAGAACGGATACGGCAAGCGCTCCGACCCGAACGAGTACCGTCAGACCGCCCGTGGCGCGAAGGGTGTGACCACCCTCAAGATCACGGAAAAGACCGGAGCCGTTGTGGCCATCAAGAACGTCACCGACGAGGACGACCTGATGATCATCAACAAGTCCGGACTGACGATCCGGATGCCCGTCTCCTCCATCAGCGTGCTCAAGCGCGCCACCCAGGGAGTGAAACTGGTGAGCATCCGCGAAGGAGACGCCATCGCCGCGGTATCCGTGGTGGCCCACAGCGACGAGGAGGAATCCCAGGCTGCGGAAAACCAGGAGGCCCCGGAGACGAATGAACAGAACAATAATTAACTAATTAACCTTATAGCACCATGAAAAGAATTTTACTTGCCCTCGCGCTCGTTGCCTCCGTTCAGGTAGCCAACGCACAGATCAAGTCCGACGCCGACATCCAGAAGGCGGTCGAGAAGGCGGAAGCCGCCGCCCTGGACGCCAAGAAAGGCGCGAAGCCCGCTCCGTGGGTGAAGCTCGGTGAGGCGTACGTGAAGGCGTACTCCAACCCGACCGCGAATATCTCGACGGGTATCGACAAGCAGACCTTCGCCCTGATGGCCGGCGAGAAACCGTCCGCCGTCGAGACGATCACCACCGCGGATGGCCAGACCTACGAGAAGCAGGTCCTCAGCCACGCCAACGTCTATTTCACCCAGGCCGGCAATCTCGCCTTCTATGAGGTGACGAAGCCGTCCGTGGCCGGCGACCCGCTGGAGAAAGCCGTCGAGGCTTACGCCAAGGCTTTCCAGCTCGGCGCTAAGGATAAGGACGTGGACGCCGCCCTCCAGAACATTGTGGGCTTCTACTATCAGGACGCCATCACGGCCTACTCCCTGGGCAACCTGCCCAAGGCGAGCGATCTGTTCGGCAAGGCCGCCGCGGCCTCGATGACCCCTCCGAGCTCCAAGATCGACACCAACGCCGTGTACAACACCGCGTTCACCGCCGCCAACGCCGGCAACTTCGCCCGTGCGAAGGAATATTACAATAAGTGCCTCGATCTCGGCTACGCCGCTGAAGGCTCCGTCTACGCCGCCCTCTCCAACTGCGCCCTCGCCGACAAGGACACCACCGCCGCGAAGCAGTACCTGGCCGACGGTCTGAAGCTCTATCCGGACAACGCCAGCGTCCTGACGAACCTCATCAATCTGTACATCCAGATGAAGGAGGATCCCAAGAAGATCGTCGAACTCCTGGACGAGGCCAAGGCCCAGATGCCCGACAATCCTTCCCTCTACTATGTGGAAGGCAACATCCTGACCGGCATCAAGGACTGGGACGGCGCTCTCGCCGCTTACAAGAAGGCTTCCGAGATCGACCCGAACTACGAGTGGGGTTACTATGGCGAAGGTTCCCTGTGGCTCCAGAAGCAGGCCGCCCTCGTGGATGAGGCCAACGCTCTCCCGGTGAACGCCTACAAGGAGTACGACGCCAAGATGGAGGAAATCAGCCAGGCCCTGAAGAAAGCGGCTCCGGCTTTCGAAGCCTGCTACGCCAAGGCCACGAACGAGGACCTGAAGGGCGCCGCCGCCGACTTCCTCAAGCGTGTCTACTTCGCCCTTCGTAACGAAGGCGAGGAGTACAAGGCCGCTTACGAGAAGTACAACGCCATCGTTGGTGGTGAGTAGTCGATGGCAAGCGTGAAGCGCTTGCTCACCATATCGCTATGCTGCGTGGTTGCTTTTACGGCGGCCGCGCAGCATTCGCAGTATTGGTTCTGCGTCCCGCACCCGCCCAAGAACCTTCCAGATATGGAGGCGCTGTGGCCGATGCGGTTCGACTACCTGAAACCGAAGCCGGACACGGTGTCCCTGTTCATCGTCGGGGACATCATGAGCCACCGGGCCGTGTCCAAGAGCGCGGAGGAGTATGGCTACGCCAGTTTCTTCAAGCACATCGCGGACCGGGTCGCGGACGCGGACCTCGCCATCGGCAATATGGAATTCCCGCTGGCCGGAAAGCCTTACACGGGCTATCCGGCCTTTTCGGGACCTGACGAATACGCCCAGTACCTGTCCGACATCGGTTTCGATGTCTTCCTGACGGCGAACAACCACATCCTGGACAAGGGGACAGAGGGCCTTCGGCGCACCATCGACGTGCTGGAGCACAAGGGCCTGATCTATACGGGTGTCGCCCGGAACGAGCAGGCGGACACCCTCCTGAACCCGCTGATGCTTCATGTACGGGGGCTGACTATCGCCATCGTCAATTTTACCTATGGGACGAACACCGGTCCCTGGGATAAGTGGCCAAAGGTCAATTACATGCGGAAGGCGGAGATTCTGCCGATGCTGGAACGGGCCCGGAAAGCCGACCTGGTTTTGGTATTTCCGCACTGGGGTATCGAGTACCAGCTCCACCATGACAAGGACCAGGAAGCGATGGCCCGCTGGCTGGTGGAGAACGGGGCCGACGTGGTGGTCGGCGCCCATCCGCACGTCATCCAGGACGTCCAATATATCGGGGACGCGCCCGTCGTGTATTCCCTGGGGAACGCCCTGTCCAATCAAAACGATTTGAATTCCCGCCTGGAGCTCGCGCTGACGCTCCGGGTGGTCCTGGAGGAAGAGAAGGCCCCGCGCCTCCTCGAACCCTCCTTCGAATACCTCTGGTGCACCAAGCCCGGGATGCTGGAGGATTCCTATTCCGCCGTCCCCGTCACCCTGCCGGACTCGCTGTGGCGGGACAAGGCTGATTACAAAAACATGCAGTCCACCTATCGGAAAATCTATGAAGAAAACCATTACCCTGGAAGCGGTCGACCCCATTGAACTGTACGGCGTCGGCAACAAGATCCTCACTGAGTTCTGTTCCTATTTCCCGCACCTGAAAGTGGTGGCGCGGGGGCATGAACTCATCCTGGAAGGCCGCGAGAGCGACATCGAAGAGTTCCAGGTACGCTTCGGGGAACTGGTGGAGCGGCGGCACCGGAAGATGAACCTGACGGTGTACGACGTGGAGGACATCTTCGACGGTACCTCCTCGCCGGACAAGTTTCGCCTCACCGGTGACGCCATCATCGTCCACGGGACGGACGGGAAGCCCATCCGCGCCCGCAACAAGACGCAGGAAGAACTCGTGAAGGCCTATTTCGACAACGACCTCGTGTTCGCGGTCGGCCCGGCCGGAACGGGTAAGACATATATCGCCATCGCCCTGGCTGTCAGGGCGTTGAAGAACCGGGAGATCAAGCGGATCATCCTCACGCGTCCCGCCGTGGAGGCGGGGGAGCGCCTGGGCTTCCTGCCCGGCGACCTCAAGGATAAGCTGGACCCGTATCTCCAGCCCCTCTATGACGCGCTGGAGGATATGATTCCCTCCCGCAAGCTGCAGGAATTCATGGCCGATGGCACCATCCAGATCGCCCCGCTCGCCTATATGCGCGGCCGGACCCTGGACCGTGCCTGCGTGATCTTGGACGAAGCGCAGAACACGAGCCTCGGCCAGCTGAAGATGTTCCTGACCCGTATGGGCACGAACGCGAAGTTCATCGTCACCGGCGACGCCACGCAGGTGGACCTGCCCCGGCGCAGTGATTCCGGCCTCCTGACCGGCATGCGCCTCCTCCGCGGCCTCAAGGGCGTCGCTATGATCACCTTCCGGAATGAGGACATCGTCCGTCATCCGCTGGTGGTCAAGATCGTGAAAGCGTTCGACGAAGTCGAAAACCCGGCCGGGAATTTTGAAGGCGAGTGAAAAACCATTACCTTTGTAAATTAAGGTAAACCGATAAGTTATGAAACGGTCTGTCATCCTTTCCCTGGCGATCGCGGCGCTCGTGCTGAGCGGCTGCGACTTCCTCCGCTCCCTGGCCGGTAGGCCTACCTCGGAGGAACTCGCCGTCAAGCAGTCGAACATCGAGCGCGCCAAGGACGTCGCCCGCTACCAGGCGCGTATCGACTCTCTGGAACGGGTGCGGGTGCGCCTGGCCGATTCCCTGGCCGCGCTGGACGCCCATCTGCTGGATTCCCTGTCACAGACCCAAGGCACCATCCTCAATCCCACGAAGATGGGCGGACTGTTCACGACGAAGCTGCAGTCCCGCTACTACATCGTGGTCGGGGCCTTCCGCACGCGCTCCTATGCCGAGCGTCTGCTCACCCGGTGCAATGCGGCCGGCTATACGGCCACCATCATCAGTTTCCGGAACGGCCTCCTGGCCGTGGCCGTCTGTCCTTCCGACAGCCTGAACGATTCGCTCAAGAAGCTTCGCGAACTGCGCGGGAACGGAATTTGCCCACAGGACGGCTGGATTCTAGTAAACGAATGATGGTATGAAGCGAATTCTTCTCGCAGCGGCTTGCCTGCTGCTTTCCACAGCCCTGCCAGCGCAGTTCAAGACCGGCACCGGCTCCTATGACGACCTGTATGACTCCGAGACGGTCCATGCGTTCAAAGAGCATGTCTCCTATCTCTCCTCCGCTGCCCTGGAAGGCCGTAAGGCCGGTTCCGAGGGTGAGAAAGACGCGGCCGAATATGTGGCCCGTGCCCTGGAAAAGTACGGAGTGGACCTCGTCTCCCCGGTGACGGGACAGGAGTTCGGCATCGCCCGCGAGGGTATGGACACCCTCACTTCCCGCAACGTCGTTGGCTTTATCCCGGGATGGGACAAGTCCCTGAATGACAGCTATATCGTTATCGGCGCCCGCCTGGACAACCTGGGCATGGACACTTATCTCCTGAATGGAGAACCTACCCGCCGCATCTATTACGGGGCCAATGGCAACGCCTCCGGCCTCGCGATGCTGCTGGAGCTCGCGTCCCGTCTTTCGACGAACCGCGTCCTCCTGCGCCGCAACGTCCTGTTCGTGGCCTTCGGCGCTTCCCAGGAGACCCTCGCCGGTTCCTGGTATTTCCTGAACCGCTCGTTCTCCGATGTCGACCATATCGACGCAATGGTGAACCTGGACATGCTGGGCACCCTCGAGCGCGGCTTCTACGCCTATACTTCCTCCAACGAGGACATGGACCGAGGCGTCCGCGCCCTGCAGGGGGAGCTCCTTCCCGTCCAGGCGCAGCTTACCAACGAAGAACCTTACCCCTCCGACCATCAGGCCTTCTACGACAAGGAAATCCCGTCCATCCTCTTTACGACGGGCCGCTATCCCGAGCATGACACGGGTCGCGACACCTTTGACATCGTGGACTTCGACGGTATGGAGCGGGAACTCGAATACATCTACACCTATACGGTCGCGCTTTGCAACGGCACCCGCCCGTTGTTCCGGCAAGACAGCGGCAAGTCGCCGGCCCCGGTGCCTGACGCCGTCTCTTGGAACGATGTCGACGTGAAGCCCGTCTTCCTCACCTCCAACGATCCTTCCTTCTTCCTGGAGAAATGGGTCTACCAGTACCTGAAGTATCCCAAGTATGCCGTCGAAAACGGCATCCAGGGACGCGTGTACGTGGATTTCGTGGTCGATGAGAGCGGAAACGTCAAGGACGTCAAGGTGTCCCGCAGCGTGCATACGGCGCTGGACGACGAGGCTATCCGGGTGGTTTCGGCTTCGCCCAAGTGGCGGCCGGGACGGCACCGCGGCAAGAAGGTGAAGGTGGCCATGACCATCCCGGTGGATTTCCGCCTGGAGAAAAATACCAAGAACTCAATAGGAATTAACGGACAGAGAATTAAATAATCACCTATGGAATATAATTTTATCGAGATTGAAAAGAAGTGGCAGGACTGGTGGGCTGAGCACAAGACGTACCAGGCTCAGCCCGACACCGCCAAACCGAAATACTATGTCCTGGACATGTTCCCGTATCCGTCGGGCGCGGGACTTCACGTAGGACATCCGCTGGGATACATCGCCAGTGACATCTTTTCCCGTTACAAGCGCCTGAAGGGCTTCAACGTCCTCCATCCGATGGGCTACGACGCTTTCGGTCTCCCCGCCGAGCAGTACGCCATCCAGACCGGCCAGCACCCGGAGAAGACCACGCACGACAACGTGGCCCGCTACCGCAGCCAGCTGGACCGCATCGGTTTCTCCTATGACTGGGACCGCGAGTTCCGCACCAGCGATCCGGACTACTACAAGTGGACCCAGTGGGCCTTCCTGAAGATGTTCGGCAGCTGGTATGACAACCGCCTCCAGAAGGCGCGTCCGATCGAGGAACTCGTCGCCGCCTTCGAGAAGGACGGCTCTATCGCCGTGGACGCCGCGAACAACGACGCCCCCGTCTTTACCGCCGAGCAGTGGAAGGCCTTCAGCGAGAAGGAGAAGGCCGATGTCCTGATGCACTACCGCATCGCCTACCAGGGCGAGTCCACCGTGAACTGGTGCCCGCAGCTGGGAACCGTCCTTGCCAATGACGAGGTCAAGGAAGGCTATTCCGTCCGTGGCGGCTATCCCGTCTATCAGAAGAAGATGACCCAGTGGCAACTCCGCGTCTCGGCCTATGCGCCGCGCCTGTTGGACGCCCTGGACCGCCTGGACTGGACGGATTCCCTGAAGGAGATGCAGCGCAACTGGATCGGCAAGTCCCAGGGCGCCGAGATGGTGTTCAAGATGGAGTGCGACGGCCGCAGCTATGACGTCACCATCTTCACCACCCGGGCCGACACCGTCTTCGGCGTGACCTTCATGGTCCTGGCCCCGGAGAGCGAGTGGGTGGCCAAATTGACCTCCGCCTCCCAGAAAGAGGCCGTGGAAGCCTATCTGGACAGCGTCAAGAAGAAGACCGAGCGCGAGCGCATCGCCGGCAAGGCGGTGACGGGCGTGTTCTCCGGTTCCTATGCCGTCAATCCGCTCACCGGCGAGAAAGTGCCGGTGTGGATCGCCGAATATGTCCTCGCCGGCTACGGCACGGGCGCCATCATGGCCGTCCCTGCCCATGACAGCCGCGACTACGCCTTCGCGAAGAAGTTCGACCTCCCCATCATCCCGCTCATCGAGGGTGCCGATGTCTCCGAGGAGAGCTTCGACGCCAAGGAAGGCATCATGATGAACAGCGGTTTCCTGAACGGAATGTCCGTGAAGGAGGCCATCCCCGCCGCCATCGACTATGTCGAATCCCACGGCCTGGGCCGCCGGAAGGTGAACTACCGTCTCCGCGACGCCATCTTCTCCCGCCAGCGCTACTGGGGTGAGCCGTTCCCGATTTACTTCAAGGACGGCATCGCCACCCCGATTCCCTTCGACAAGCTCCCGTTGACCTTGCCGGAGATTGACGAATACAAGCCCACCGAGGCCGGCGATCCGCCGCTCGCCCGCGCGAAGGACTGGACCTATGACGGTTATCCGCTGGAAACCAGCACGATGCCGGGCTTCGCGGGCTCCAGCGCCTACTATCTCCGCTACATGGATCCGCACAATGACAATGCGCTCGTTTCCAAGGAGGCGGATGAGTACTGGCGGAACGTGGACCTGTATGTCGGCGGTACCGAGCATGCGACGGGCCACCTGATCTACAGCCGTTTCTGGAACAAGTTCCTGTATGACCTGGGCTATGTCTGCGAGGACGAGCCGTTCAAGAAGCTCATCAACCAGGGTATGATCCAGGGCCGCTCCAACTTCGTCTACCGTATCGTCAACACGAACACCTTCGTCTCCTACGGCCTCAAGGACAAGTACGAGACGACGGAGATCCATGTCGATGTCAACATCGTCCGCAACGACCGTCTGGACCTCAACGCCTTCAAGGCCTGGCGTCCGGAGTTCGCCAACGCGGAATTCATCCTCGAAGACGGCGAGTACGTGTGCGGATGGGCGATCGAGAAGATGTCCAAGTCCATGTTCAACGTCGTGAACCCCGACTACGTGTGCGACACCTACGGCGCCGACACCCTGCGCCTGTACGAGATGTTCCTCGGACCGGTGGAACAGGCCAAGCCCTGGAGCACCGACGGCATCGACGGGGTGAACCGCTTCCTCAAGAAGATCTGGCGCCTGTTCTGGGACCGCGACAACTGGCTGGTCACCGACGAGAAGCCCACGGCGGACGAGCTCAAGGCCCTGCACAAGCTCATCGGCAAGGAGCAGGAGGACATCGAGCATTTCTCCTACAACACCACCGTATCGGCCTTCATGATCGCCCTGAACGACCTCCAGGGCTGTTCCAAGCGCGCCATCCTGGAGCCACTCCTCATTCTGCTGTCCCCGTTCGCCCCGCACATCGCGGAGGAACTGTGGCACCAGCTGGGCCACGAGGATTCCATCACCTACGCCGCCTTCCCGGAATATCACGAGGAGTATACGGTGGAGAACTCCGTCAAGTACCCGGTCTCCTTCAACGGCAAGACCCGCTTCTTTGTCGATGTTCCCGCCACCCTGACTCCGGCCGAGGTCGAGGCAATCGTCCGCGGCCACGAGAACACGGGCAAGTATGTCGGGGAGATGTCCATCGCCAAGGTGATCGTCGTCCCGGGCCGCATCGTGAACGTCGTGCTTAAAAAGTAACCGTCATGGCAAGGAGTAAAGTTCTGGCCTATATTTATGACTATTTCGTCATCTCCCTGGGCGTCGTGCTCTTCGTGATGGCGTGGCAGTGTTTCCTCCTTCCCAACAACATGATCGACGGCGGACTCACCGGTGCGTCCGCCTTGCTCGCCATGGTCACCGGGGTTTCCGTGGACATCTGGTACTTCGGCATCAATGTGCTCCTCCTTGTGCTCGCATGGTTCGTCCTCGGGAAGGGGTTCGGCGTCAAGACCGTCTATGCCATCGTGCTGTCCACCCTGCTTTTCCGTATCCTGGGAAATGAGAACATGTCCTGGCTCTGGTCCGTGGAAGGGAACGTGCTGCATGTCAAGGAAGCCATCCTGGTGCCGGTCATCGGCGGTCTCATGGAGGCCGTCGGACTGGCCATGATCATCATGCGGGGCGGTTCCACGGGCGGAACGGACATCCTGGCGCTCATCGTGAACAAGTTCTGGCCCATCACCGTCGGCCGCTTCTACCTGTATGCGGACTTCGTGGTGATCACCCTGCTGATCCTGGTCCCGGGGCACTGCTTCACGGACGTGGTGTACGGTTACGTCACCATGGGCGTCTGCGCCTTCGTGCTGGATCTGATCATCCTGGGCAAGGATTCCACCGTGCAGGTCATCATCTTCTCGGATAAGATCAACGAGATCGCGGATTACATCACCAAGGACATGGAACGCGGCGTCACCGCCCTCAAGGCTGTCGGCTGGTATACGCAGACGGACCGCCTGGTGCTGATGGTCATGATCCGCCGGACGGAGCTCTCCGACCTCGTGAAATCCATCAAGGAGGTGGACGACAAGGCTTTCGTGACGGTGGTCCCCGCGAACAACGTCTTTGGCGAAGGCTTCGACGAAATCAAGGTGGGTCTCCCGCGCAAAAAGAAAAACCAATAAGCTATGGCTGTACTTCAGAAGTCCTTATGGACCCGGGTCAAGGAGTGGTTGCTCGTCACCCTCGGCATCCTGATCTACGTGACGGGCTGGTCGCTCTTCCTGATGCCCAACAACCTGGTGGGCGGGGGAGTCTCCGGTATCGCTTCCATGATCCAGTACGCGACGAACGGAACCATCCAGATGGGTTACACCTATTTCGTGCTCAACGCCATCCTCATCGTCGCGGCCGTCATCGTAATCGGCATGGGCTTTGGCGCGAAGACCATCTACGCCATCATCCTGGCTTCCATCGGCCTGCGCTTTCTGCCCGGGGTTTTCCCGACGGAGATCATCCAGACGCTGGCCCTGCAGAACGGCAAGCTGATGTCCACCCTCTGCGGCGGTTTGATGGCCGGTATCGGCATCGGCATGTCCATCTCCAACGGTGGCAGCACCGGCGGTACGGACATTATCGCCTTGATTTACACCAAGTACCGCAATGTTTCTCCGGGCAAGGTGATCCTGTACCTGGACTTCATCATTATCCTGTCGTCCCTGCTGATCCCTTCCATCGTCCCGGACCTCGACCCCGAGACGGGCAAGCAGCTCCTCGGTGCCGACGGGCAGCCGGTCACGCACCTGATGCCGTTCTCGGAAAAGGTGACGACGGTGATCTACGGTCTCATCCTGGTGACGGTGAACAGCCGGGTCGTGGACATGTACCTGTCCGGTTCCCAGCAGAGCGTCCAGCTGTTCATCCTGTCCAAGAAATATAAGGAAATCGCCGATTCCATCACCCAGGACCTGCACCGGGGCGTCACCGTCCTGGACGGCAAGGGTTGGTACACCAAGGAACCCACCGAGGTGCTGATGGTGATCACGCGAAAAACCGATTTGAACTTGCTTCTCCGATATATCAAAGCCATCGACTCCAACGCCTTCCTGTCCGTCTCCTCCGTGAACGGCGTCTATGGGCAGGGCTTCGATACGATCAAAGGAAAATAGGTCTTTCCCTGAGGGGCGAAAAACCGTCAGCGAATGTCTCAAGTCCTGCTACTGTTTTTCGCTCCGGTCCTCCTGGCTGGAGTATACCACTTGGGCCGCCGGAAGTCCCTCCGCGAAATGGAGCGGCGCCAGACGGCCACCCCCTTGAAAAAGGGGGACGACAACACCGAATCATCGGCAGACGGGCCAAATGCTGTCGACCAGTTCCTTTACGACAGGTGTTGCCGGTACATGGCGGACCGCAAGCCTTTCCTGGTGGAGTCCTTCTCCCTGGGTGACCTTGCGAGCGTGCTGTTTACCAACAAGGTATATCTCTCCAAGACCATCAACTACTTCTCCGGAAAGAATTTCCGAAGCTATATCAACCACTATCGGGTGATGTACGCGATGGAGCTGTTCCGGAAGAACAAGTCGCTCACAGTGTCGGAACTCGGATCCCTGTCCGGCTTCCACTCGGGCACCACCTTCAATCAGGCCTTCAAGGCCGTCATGCAGGAGTCGCCCAGCACCTGGTGCGCTAGGTTGAGGAAGAAAAACCGCGAATTTCTTAAGTAGAACCCGTCCGTCAGGGAAAGACCGAAAGAGGCTGGCCATCAAGGCCGGCCTCTCACGTTTTATACCAGTTCAAGTACCTGAAGGCACATCCGGGTGTTGTGGTACGGGCATTTCCAGAAGCCCGCCTTCGGGGAGTCCTTGTCGGGCGTCCCGTCGGGGGCGACGGCCCAGAACCAGTCGCCGTTGTCGAAGTCCACGAGGTTGTCGCGGATGTAGGCCCAGGTGGAAAGGGCGCGGTCCGCGCCTTCCAGGTCGCCGTGGTATTTCCACAGCCAGAGGTTGCCGACGACGGCTTCCGCGAGGACCCACCACTGGCGGGAAAGGTCCAGGGTGCCGTCCGCGAGCTTCTCATACATCATCGAGCCGTCGCTGCGGAGGCCTTCGTTGCCGGCCTTGCCCATCAGGAGGGCCGCCGGACGGACGCGGTTCACCGCGTCGACGTCGTGGAGGACCGACGCGCACTCGAGGATAAGCCAGGATGTCTCGATGTCATGGCCGAAGGATACGCCGCCCGGAAGGACGGTCCAGTCCCGCTTGAAATAGAGCTGCAGGTGTCCGGAAGGGGCCATCACCTTGTCGCAGATGATGTCCAGCAGGTCCTTGACGGCATCCCGCAGGGACGGGTCGGGCCAGACCTGATAGAGGTTCGCGTACGCCTCGAGGAGGTGCAGGTGCGAGTTCATCGTCTTGTCGGCATTGATGTCGTGGGCGCTGAGGGACATGTCCTCCAGCGGCTCGAATTCTCGGGTCAATGCCTCGATGTAGCCGCCGTTCTCCTGATCTTTGAAGCGGGATTCCACGATCCGGAACAGGTTGATGGCGTTCTTGAGGACCTCGTCATCCTTGGTGGCCCGGTACAGCTCGCTCAGGCCATAGATGCCGAAACCCTGCGCATAGAGTTGCTTCTTGGTGTCCAGGCGCTTGCCGGTGGCGTCCACGCTCCAGTACACGCCGCCGTTGCGGTGGTCGCAGAAATGCTCCAGGAAATAATCCCGGGCATGGACCGCCGCCACGAGGTATTCGGTCTTCTTCAGGGTTCTGTAAGCCGCCGCGAAGGCCCAGATGATGCGGGCGTTGAGAATGGCGCCGCGGGGGGCGGCGTACTGGATTTCCGCCGCGCTGTCCGCTTCGCCATAGAAACCGCCGTTGGGGTCCTTCAGGGTAAGCCAGTAGTTGAGGATGTTGCTCTCGAGGACCTGACGGACCTCCTTGCGGAAAGTATCGGTACGGTTCATGGGATTCGGGTTAGGTTTATGCAAACTTACGCAAAAATCCCGAACCGGACAAGACCTATTCGCCCAGGGTGGCCACCATCACGGCCTTGATCGTGTGCATCCGGTTCTCCGCTTCGTCGAAGACGATGCTGTTCACGGACTCGAACACATCCTCCGTCACCTCGACGCCGTCCAGGCCGAACTGCTTGTACACGTCGCGGCCCGCCTGCGTCTCCAGGTTGTGGTAGGAGGGGAGGCAGTGCATGAACTTGCAGGCCGGATTTCCGGTGCGTTCCATCAGCTTCGCATTGACCTGATAAGGCATCAGCAGGTCGATGCGTTCCTTCCAGACCTCCGCGGGCTCGCCCATCGACACCCAGATGTCGGTGTACACGAAATCACAGCCCTTGACCCCGGCATCGACATCATCGGTGATGGTGACGCGGGCGCCGGTTTCGGAGGCGATGGCCTTGCACTGTGCGACCAGCTCGGGGGCGGGCTGCAGGGGCTTCGGGGCGACGATCCGCACGTCCATGCTCATCTTGGCGCCGCCCACCAGGAGGGAGTTGCCCATGTTGAAACGGGCGTCGCCGAGGTAGGCGAAGGAGATGTCCTTCAAGGGTTTGTCGCTGTGCTCGGTCATCGTCAGGAGGTCGGCGAGGATCTGCGTCGGGTGGAACTCGTTGGTCAGGCCGTTCCACACCGGGACGCCGGAATACTCCGCCAGCTGCTCCACGGTCGTCTGCGCGAAGCCGCGGTACTCGATGCCGTCGAACATCCGGCCCAGCACCCGGGCCGTGTCCTTCATCGACTCCTTGATGCCGATTTGGGAACCGGTCGGGCCGAGATAGGTCACGTGCGCGCCCTGGTCGTGGGCGGCCACCTCGAAGGCGCAGCGGGTGCGCGTGGAGGTCTTCTCGAAGATGAGGGCGATGTTCTTGCCGGTCAATGTCTGACGCTCGGTTCCCTCGCGCTTGGCGCGCTTGAGGTTGCGGGCGAGGTCCAGCAGGTACTGGATTTCCTTGGGGGTGAAATCGAGCAGCTTGAGGAAGCTGCGGTTTTTGAGTTCGTATGCCATGGTTACTTGAGTGTGATTCTGGTTCCGCAGGCAGGATTGCTCAGCTGCCCGGCTTCGGTGATGACGCATTCCCGGCCGCCCTTGCGTACGAAATAGATGGCGGCCCGGACCTTCGGGGCCATCGACCCTTCTGCGAACTGGCCCTCTTCCAGGTATTTTTCGGCCTCGGCGACGGTCAGGACGTCCAGGGCCTGCTCGTCGGGCTTCCGGAAATTGATATAGACTTTCGGGACGTCGGTGAGGATGTACAGGGCTTCCGCTCCGATCTGACAGGCGCACAGGGCTGAGGCCAGGTCTTTGTCGATGACGGCTTCCACGCCCCGGTAGCCGCCGTGGTCCCAGATGACCGGGATACCCCCACCGCCGCAGGTGACGACGATCTTCCCTTCCCGTGCGAGCCGGCGGACGATGTCTACGTTGGAGATGTGCATTGGGGCGGGGGAAGGCACGACCTTGCGCCAGCCGCGGCCCTTCGGGTCTTCCCGGTACACGGAGCCGGTTTCCTCGGCCAGGCGTTTCGCCTCCTCTTCCGTGTAGTACGGGCCCACGGGCTTGGTCGGATTCTGGAACATCGGGTCCTTGGGGCTCACTTCCACGCGGGTCACCAGCGAAATCACCCGCCGGTTCAGTCCGTTCGTGTACAGGACGCGGTCCAGCGCCGTCTCGATGAGATAGGCGATGGCCCCTTGCGTCTCGGCCCCGCAGAAATCCATCGGCATCTGTTGGATGCCGAATTCGTTCTTGCCGGCCTCGTGCTGGAGCATCACGTTGCCCACCTGCGGGCCGTTGCCGTGGCAGATGACGATGTCATAACCCCACCGGATCAGCGGGATTATCTGGCGGCATGTGTTTTCTACGTTCTGGAACTGTTCTTCGTAAGTACCCTTCTGGTTGCTCCTGAGTAGCGCGTTGCCGCCAAAGGCGAGCACGGCCAGCGGTCTCATAGCGACTCGAAGACGTCCTTGATGATGCCGATGGCCTCGCGCAGCTGTTTCTCCGTGATCACGAGCGGCGGGGCGAAACGGATGATGTGCCGATGCGTGGGCTTCGCGAGCAGTCCCTTCTTGGCCAGCTTGAGGCAGATGTCCCAGGCCTCGATGCCGTTCTGCGGCTCGGTGACGACCGCGTTCAGCAGGCCTTTGCCACGGACGAACTTGAAGAACGGACTCTGGATCTTGCCGATTTCCTCTCGGAAGATCACGCCCAGGCGGGCGGCATTCTCGGTCAGGTGCTCGTCCCGGATGACCTCCAGCGCGGCGACGGCGACCTTGGCCGCCAGCGGGAATCCGCCGAAGGTGGACCCGTGCTCGCCGGGGCCGATGGTCAGCATCACCTCGTCGTCGGCAAGAACCGCCGAAACGGGCAGAGTACCGCCGGAGAGGGCTTTGCCGATAGTGACCATGTCCGGGCGCACGCCTTCGTGGTCGCACGCGAACATCCGGCCGGTACGGCCGATGCCGGTCTGGACCTCGTCGGCGATGAACAGTACGTTGTGCGCGTGGCACAGGTCGTAGCATTCCTTGATGTAGCCCTTGTGAGGGACATAGACGCCGGCCTCGCCCTGGATGGGCTCCACGATCATCGCGCAGACCTTGTCGCCCTTCTCGTCCAGCACCTTCTTCAGCGCCTCGGTATCGTCATAGGGAATGGAGACGAATCCGGGGGTGAAAGGTCCGTATTGACCGTAGCTGTCCGGGTCGGAGGACATGGTGACGATGGTGATGGTGCGGCCGTGGAAGTTGCCCTCGGCCACGATGATGAGGGCCTCGTTCTCGGGGATGCCCTTCACCTTGTAACCCCAGCGGCGGGCCAGCTTGAGGGCCGTCTCGACGGCCTCGGCACCGGAATTCATCGGCAGGAGCTTGTCATAGCCGAAGAACTCGGTGGCCATCTTTTCATACGGTCCCAGGCAGTCGTTGTAGAAGGCGCGGGAGGTCAGGCACAGCTTGTGGGCCTGCTCGCAGAGCGCTTCCACGATCTTGGGGTGGCAGTGCCCCTGGTTGACGGCGGAATAGGCGGACAGGAAATCGAAGTAACGTTTCCCGTCTACGTCCCATACGTACACGCCCTCGCCCCTTTCCAGGACGACGGGCAGCGGATGGTAGTTGTGGGCGCCGTATCTTTCTTCGAGCGCGATGAGCTCGGCGGCGGTGTACTTCTTGGTGGTCATATCGTTTAAGTGTAGTGTGGTTAGTGTGTGGTCAGTGGTAGCGTCAATCCCGCCGGAGCGGGAGGGTGGAGCAGCGGAGCAGGCCGCCCATCTTGGAGATTTCGCGGTAGGGGACCGTCTCGACGGTCATGCCCCACATCTCGCGGAGGTGCCAGTTCAGCCGGTCGAAATGCTCTTCCGTCACGACGATGTCCTCGCTGATGGAGAAGACGTTGGAGTTCATCCAATACATCTCTTCGCGCGTGATTTCGAAGATGTTCTCCGGGCCGAAGATGTCCGTCAGGTAGTCGGCGTCGCGCGGGTTGATGAATCCGTCGCGGTACAGGATGGCTTTGTCCCGGCCCACCGGCATGAAGGTGCAGTCCAGGTGCAGGATGCCTTCGTAGGGGTTGGTGTCGCTCTTGCGGAGGTTCAGCGGGATGATGATCTTATTGGGGAAGATCATCGAGAGGTAGTCGAGGGCGAGGCGGTTCGTCCGGGCGGTCTTCACGGACGGATAGTCCCGGAAATCGTACTGGCCCAGGAAGATGGTGTCGCCGTACAGGACGACGTCTCCACCCTCCACGTGCACGGTCTCGGGGAGGTTGTAGATGTTCTTGTAATGGATCTGCCGATAGATGTCCTCGTAGGCGTCGATCTCGTCCTGGCGGTCGGGAATGATGTTGGAGACGATGATCTTGTCGTCGATGACGAATCCCACGTCGCGGGAGAAGACCTGGTTGCAGTCCTTCACCAGGGCGGGGCGGTACACCTTCACGCCGTATTTGTGCAGGACGGCCTCGAAGGCGCTCATTTCCGTGATGATATCTTGTTCGGAGGGATATACTTCGTGCAGGACGGATTCGTAGGATTTACTGTCGATGGTGTCCTCCAGGGACGGTACGGGGCCGTTGGACTGGGGGAGTCCGAGGACGACTTCCCGCAGGCGGCCGGTTTCATTGGTGACGTGCAGTTCCATAGCGCAATTTCAACACAAATATAACAAAGAATTCGCAGAATATGAATATTTGCATGAATAATTTTCATACCGCTGAATATTGATTATAAATTGAAATCAAACGCCCCGAAATGAAAGTTATCAACAGGTGCCCGTGGAAAACTTGATTGGCGATTTAGCCCCGAAAACGCTAACTTTGTTTACGGTTTGTGGCCACCCCCTCGCAAGGAAACCTTTAAACCTACCATAATGACACAAAAACAGCAAGCCATCTATGACGCCCGCACCCTCGGTGGCGGGAAGATGCTTACCCTCGGCCTCCAGCACATGTTCGCCATGTTCGGAGCCACGGTCCTGGTCCCGGTCATCACCGGTCTCTCCATGTCGGCCACCCTGCTTTTCGCAGGTCTCGGCACGCTCCTTTTCCACCTCCTCACCAAGATGCGGGTTCCGGCGTTCCTCGGCTCGTCCTTCGCGTTCCTCGGCGGTTATGCGGCTGTCGTCTCCATGGGAGAAGCGCAAGGCCTGTCCCTCGCTCAGTCCCTTCCCTACGCCTGCATCGGAGTCTTCTGTGCAGGCCTTTTTTATTTCGTGCTCGCAGGGCTGTTCGCGGCCTTCGGCGCGAAGAAGGTGATGCGGTTCTTCCCGCCCATCGTGACGGGCCCGATCATCATCGCCATCGGTCTGACCCTCTCGGGTTCGGCCATCCAGAACTGCACCCAGAACTGGTGGATCGCCCTCCTCGCGATTCTCATCATCATCGTCTGCAACATCTGGGGTAAGAAGATGATCAAGATCATCCCCATCCTCCTGGGTGTGCTCGGTTCCTATATCGTCGCGGCCTGCTTCGGCCTGTGCGACTTCTCCGCCGTGAAGGAAGCTGCCTGGGTCGGCGTTCCCTTCCACTGGCAGAACACTGCTTTCTCCGTCTTCCAGAACCCGAACTGGGGCCTGGTCGTCTCCGCCATCATCGCCATCCTGCCCATCTCCCTGGCTACGATGATCGAACATATCGGCGACATGTGCGCCATTTCCTCCACCGTGGGCATCAACTACCTGGAGGATCCCGGCCTGCACCGCACCCTGATGGGCGACGGTCTCGCCACCGCCCTGGCCTCCCTGTTCGGCGCCCCGGCGAACACCACCTACGGCGAGAACACCGGCGTGCTGAACCTCACCCGCGTCTATGACCCGCGCGTGATCCGCATCGCCGCCTGCTTCGCCATCATCCTGTCCTTCTGCCCGAAGTTCTCCGCCCTCATCAGTGCGATGCCGGCGGCCACCATCGGCGGTGTCTCCCTCGTCCTGTACGGCATGATCTCCGCCGTGGGCGTGCGCAACATCGTGGACAACCAGGTCGATTTCACCTCCTCCCGGAACGTCCTGATCGCGGCCCTCATCCTCGTCCTCGCCATCGGCATCAAGTACGGCGCGAACGACAGCATCTCCCTGGGCTTCACCTCCCTTTCCGGCCTCGCCGTCGCCGCCCTCGTGGGCATCATCCTGAACGCCGTCCTTCCGGGCAAGGACTACGAGTTCGGCTCCAACCCGAAGGGCGACAAGGCCGTCGACTTCGAGAGCAACCCCTCCATGCGCAACAAACCCACCGAATAATCAATTATTCCAAACCACATTTTATGTCCAAAAAAATCTTCGTCGCTGCCGTCGCAGCCTTGGCGCTGGGCATGACCGCCCAGGCGCAGACCAATCTCCAGACGTTCTACGATTTCGGCAAGAACCGTAATCATTTCACCACCACTCTCGAAGGTTTCTACAATGACAATTGGGGAAACACTTTCTTCTTCATTGATTACGATTACAACAAGAAGGTCGATGGCGTCAACCAGGCTCCCAGCGGAAGCTACATGGAGATTGCCCGTTGCCTGAATTTCTGGCAGGATACTCCCCTGTCCATGCTCAGTCTCCAGGTGGAGTACAATGGCCTGGTGGGCACGAACCAGAACTTCCTCTTCGGTACGGATATCTTCCTCCACAGCGCCGATTTCAGCAACACATTCAATTTCAAGGTGCTCTATAAGACCTTCAGCAAAGGCTTTACCAGCGACTTCCCCCTGCAGTTCACCTTCGTCTGGGGCATGCAGGACCTGTTCGGTCTGAAGGGTCTCCGCTTCAGCGGTTTCGCCGATATCTGGGGTGAGAATGTGGTGAACTTCATGGAGGGTGCTACCAAGGCCCAGAAGTATGTCTTCATCTCCGAGCCGCAGCTCTGGTACAACATCGGCCAGCACTTCGGCTGCCCGAACTTCCACATCGGCACCGAGGTGGAGCTTTCCATGAACTTCGCCGGTTACGACGGCTTCTATGCCCGTCCTTGTATCGGTACCAAGTGGGTCTTCTAATCGGATCTGAATCATGAAACCGTTCTTTGAGAAGCTTTTCGCTTTCGATTCCGAAAAGCACACCATCCGGACTGAGATCCTCGCGGGTCTGACCACGTTCCTGACGATGGCCTATATCCTGGCTGTCAACCCGAGCATTTTCAGCGCACTGGATATGCCCAAGGGCGCCGTCTTCACCGCCACCGCCCTCGCCGCCCTCATCGGTACGCTGGTGATGGCGCTCTACGCCAAGAAGCCTTTCGCCCTTGCTCCTGGCATGGGCCTGAACGCCTTCTTCGTGTTCACGGTGTGCCTGACCATGGGCCACTCCTGGCAGTTCGCCCTCACGGCCGTGTTCCTCGAGGGTATCATCTTCATCATCTTGACGCTCACGAAGGTGCGCTCCTGGATCCTGAACGCGATTCCGCTCTCCCTCAAGCACGCCATCGGCGCGGGTATCGGCCTGTTTATCGCCTTCATCGGCCTGCAGAACGCCGGCATCATCGCCAATAACGACTCCACCCTCGTCGCCCTCGGTGACATCACCCACGGCGCCGCCCTCCTCGGTCTCATCGGCATCGCCATCACCGGCGCGCTCGTGATCCTGAAGGTCCGCGGCAGCATCCTGCTGGGTATCCTCGCCACCGCCGTCATCGGCCTGTTCATCAAGGATCCCGAGACCGGCAAGGCCCTCACCCAGTTCTCCGGCGTCGTTTCCGCTCCGGACAGCGTCGCTCCCATCTTCTGCAAGTTCGAGTGGGGCAGCATCCTGAGCTGGGACATGCTCGCCGTGGTGTTCACCTTCCTGTTCATCGACATGTTCGACACCATGGGCACCGTCATCGGCGTGTCCCAGAAGGCCGGCATGGTGGATGAGAAGGGCAATGTCGACGGCATCGACAAGATGTTCATGGCCGACTCCATCGCCACCGTGTGCGGCGCCTGCCTCGGTACCTCCACCACCACGACCTATGTCGAGAGCGCTTCCGGCGTGGGTTCCGGCGGACGCACCGGCCTGACAGCCCTCACCGTCGCGGTCCTCTTCGCCCTCGCGCTGTTCTTCTCCCCGGTGTTCCTCGCCATCCCCGGCGCCGCCACGGCTCCGGCCCTCGTGATCGTGGGCGTGATGATGATGGGCCCGGTCGTGAAGATCGACTGGGAGGACTTCTCCGAGAGCATCCCGGCGTTCATCACCGTGCTGATGATGCCCGTGGCCTATTCCATCTCCGACGGTATCCTCCTCGGCGTGATCTCCTACGTCGTCCTGAACGCCCTCGCCGGCAAGTTCAAGAAGATTTCTCCGACGATGTGGGTGCTCGCCGTCCTGTTTATCTGCAAGTATATCTTTATCTAAGACTGAATGGGTATCTACCGAACCCTTGACGAAGGAGAATTCCGGGACCTCGCGTCCCGGATTCTCTTTGAAGACAATCACCTGCTCGTTTTCAACAAACGGGCAGGTGAAATCGTACAGGGCGACAAGACGGGCGACGAGCCCGTGAGCGACACGCTCAAGGCTTTCATCGCCCAGCGCGATGGCAAGCCCGGGCGGGTGTTCATGGGGGTCCCGCACCGCCTGGACCGCCCGGTGAGCGGCATCGTGATGCTGGCCAAGACCTCCAAGGCCCTGGAGCGGCTGAACGCCATGTTCCGCGAAGGGGAGGTCCACAAGACCTACTGGGCCCTGTGCTGCGGGAAACCTTCTCCCGAATCGGCCCTCCTCACGAACTGGATGACCCGCAACGAGAAAATGAACAAGTCCTTCATCGCCAAGGGTCCCGGCGGCGAGGCCAAGGAGGCGAAGCTGAAGTACACCTATCTGAAGAGTACCGAGCGTTACCACCTCGTGGAGGTGGAACTGCTCACCGGCCGCCACCATCAGATCCGCTGCCAGCTCTCGCACATCGGCTGCCCCATCAAGGGCGACCTCAAGTACGGCGCGCCCCGCTCCAACCCGGACGGCGGCATCTCCCTCCACGCCCGTTCCATCCGCTTCATCCATCCCGTCCAGAAGACGGAGATCGTCCTGGAAGCGCCGGTTCCGGCGTCGTGGAAGGGCGTTTAGCGGCGCTCGCTCATAAACGAAAAAATGCAGGCCTTTCGGTCTGCATTTAATTTTCTGATGTGTCCGTGGACTACCAGCGCTCCTCGTCGGAGACGGTGAGCTTCTTGCGGCAGTGACGGCGACGGGCGGCAAGCACGCGGCGGCCGTTCGCGGAAGCCATGCGGGCGCGGAAGCCGTGCTTGTTCACGCGCTTGCGGTTGGAAGGTTGGAATGTTCTTTTCATCGTATTTTTCTTTTTATATTATGCTGTTTGGAGGCCGTTTTCACGGACGGACTGCAAAGGTAGTCATTTCAAGGGAAAAAGCCAAATTTTATTTTATTTTTCCAGATGAATCACCAGCTTTCCGTCATAGTAAGGATCATGAAGCCAGGAGGAGACGGGCCAGGTGTGGACGGAGCCGCGGGGGAGGCGGTGGCGGGCCATCACTTCCGCGATTTCTTCCACGACGTCGCCGCCCTTGAGGTACAGGATGCCTTCCGTGAACTTGCCTTTCACCCAGGGATAGAAGTCCGTGAGCGAGGCGACGGCGCGGGAGACGACGAAGCCGAAACGCTGCGGGAGGGACTCCGCGCGGGCGTTGACCACCTGCACGTTCTTGAGCTCCAAGGCTGATGCAACCGCCTGTGCGACAATGGTTTTCTTGCCGACGGAATCGCAAAGGACGAACTGTGCCTCCGGGAAGAGGATGGCCAGCGGGATGCCCGGGAAGCCGCCGCCGGTGCCGAGGTCCAGGACATCGGCCGTGCGGAACTTCTCCACCAGCCCGGGGCTGGTCAGCAGATACCGCGCGATGGCGAGGGAATGGAGGATGTGATGGTCATAGAGACCGTCGATGTCCTTGCGCGAGATGACATTGATCTTCGCGTTCCAGTCGCGGTACAGCGCGTCGCAGGCGAGGAACTGTTCCTCCTGCGCGGGCGTCAGGTCGAAATCGACCTTGACGAAATCGATGAATTCCTGCGGTGTCATTCCACTTCCCCCCTGAGCATCATTTCCGCCAGCTGCTGCTTGCCGCGGCGGATGCGGGTGCGGACCGTGTTGAGTTCCAGGCCCAGCGCTTCCGCGATTTCTCCATATTCGAGTTCTTCGACCATATACTTGACCATCACCTCCTTATAAAGTGGGGAAAGCTCGTCGATGAAGGCCATCAGACGTTCGTGGCTCTCATCGTTGATGATTTCCTCCTCGGGCGTGACGTCCGTGAGGGGATCCGGGCCTTCCGCCCCGTTCTCGGAGACCTTCAGCTTGATGCCCTCCTTCTTCGCGTCCTCCCGCTTGATGCTGGCCAGGTGGTCCAGGGCGGTGCGGGTGGCGATGGTGGACAGCCAGGGACGGAACTCCCGGGACGTGTCGAAGTTGGCCAGGTTGGCGAAGGCCTTCTGGAAGCTTTCGGACACGACGTCATCGACATCGGCCTTCCAGGTGAAATAGCCGCTCACCCGGCTGCGGATGGCTTTCTCATGCAGCTGGTAGATGGCGCGGTAGGCCATCTGGTCCCCGGCGACGGCGCGGGCGACCAACTCTTTTTCAGGCAGATCCAAATATCCCATATCAGTGTGCCTCCAGCCAGTTCTTGCCGTCGCTGCACTCCACGGTGAGCGGGACGGACAGTTTCAGGACATTCTCCATCACTTCCACGACGATGCTCTTGAGCTGCGGCACCTCCTCCGGGAGGGCGTCGAACATCAGTTCGTCGTGGATCTGCAGGACCATCCGGCTCTTCAGGCCGGCTTCCTCCAGGCGCTTGTCCACCCGGATCATCGCAAGTTTGATAATGTCAGCCGCCGTCCCCTGGATGGGGGCGTTGACGGCGTTGCGCTCCGCCAGGGCACGCACGGTGGCGTTCTTCGCGTTGATGTCCGGCAGATACCGCCGACGCCCGAAGAGCGTCTCCACATACCCGTTCTCGCGCGCGAAACCGATGCTGTCGTCGATGAACGAACGGATGGCGGGGAATGTGGCGAAGTAACCGTCGATGAGTTCCTTGGCCTCTTTACGGCCCATATTCAGGCGCTGCGCGAGACCAAAAGAAGAGATGCCGTACATGATGCCGAAATTGGCGGTCTTGGCCCGGCCGCGCTGCTCCCGCGTCACCTCGGACAGGGGAATGCCGTAGATCTTCGCCGCCGTGGCCGCATGGACATCATCCCCGTCGCGGAAAGCCTTGACCAGATGCCCGTCTTGGCTGAGGTGCGCCATGATGCGGAGTTCGATCTGCGAGTAGTCCGCGGAAACGATGACACCCTCCGGCGTCCCCGGAATGAAGGCCTTGCGGATCTCCTTGCCGCGTTCGGTGCGGATGGGGATGTTCTGCAGGTTCGGGTTGGAACTGGACAGGCGTCCGGTAGCCGTAAGCGCCTGATTGAATGTCGTATGGACACGGCCGTCCACCGGAGAAACGTAAGTCGGGAACGGCTCGATGTAGGTTGATAACAGCTTCTTCACAGCCCGGAACTCCAGAATCTCGTTCACGACCGGATGCCGGTCCGCGATGGCGAGGAGGGTGGCCTCGTCGGTAGAATACTGGCCCCGGGCGCTCTTCTTGGCCTTCGGGTCCAGCTTGAGCTTGTCGAACAGGACGTCACCCACCTGCTTGGGGGAGGAGATGTTCAGGTCCGGTTCGCCCACCATCTCGCGGATGTGGGCTTCCCGCGCGACCATTTCCTCGCGGAGGCCCT
The DNA here is from genome assembly GCA_017558775.1 of Bacteroidales bacterium. Taxonomy (GTDB): domain Bacteria; phylum Bacteroidota; class Bacteroidia; order Bacteroidales; family UBA932; genus Cryptobacteroides. The sequence continues at coordinate 69,075 of JAFYTP010000099.1, forward strand.
TGGCGAAGTGGTCCAGTTGTTTCAGGTCCACCTTCACGCCGGCGCGCTCCATCTTCGCGAGCACCTTGGCGAGCGGCTCTTCCATCTCGTCGTACAGCTGCTGCCGGTCGCCGAGCTCCTCCCGGACCTTCCGGCCCAGCAGGACGAGTGCGGCCGCCTCGCGGGATCGGACGTTCTCATCGGCCTCCGGGGCCTCGTCGAACAAGGACCCCGTTCCGGCATCCGCCGGCATTTCCTCCAGCTCGATGTTCAGGTAGCTCCGGGACAGGATGTCCACGGCATGGCTCTTCTCCGGATCCACCAGGTAGTGCATCAGCGCGATGTCGTACCATTTCCCCTGTAGGTCGATGCCCGCGTGATGCAGGAGGTTCGCCTGCAACTTGAGGTCGTAGCCGTATTTGTCGATGCCGGCATCCTCCAGGATAGCCTTGATGCTGTCCAGACGGTCGCCCGGAACGGCGCAGGCCTGCCCGTCGCAGCCGATGATCAGGCGCTTGACGGGGGAGAAGATTCCCTCGTTGTATGCCTCGGTGATGAGGCCGCAGCAACCCGCCTTCTTGACGGCCTTGACCATCTCGGCGGGCGATATCTCATTGACAATGAACTCCTTCCGTTCCTTGGACGCGGCCGAAGGACCGACGTGGGTGATGAACCGCTTGAGGGAGTTGAACTCGTATTTCTCGAACAAATCGGCAATCTCGGGACTGAAGTTCATGTCCATCCGCATATCCTCCAGCGTCGTCTCCAGCGGGATGTCGGTCTTGATGGTCACGAGCTCCTTGGACAGGCCGATATGGCCGCGGGCCTCCTCGAACTGCGCCTGCAGCCGGGGGGTGAGCTCGTCCAGATGGGCATAGATGTTCTCGATGCTGCCGTACTTGGACACCAGCTTCCCGGCGCCCACCTCGCCGACGCCCTTGACGCCCGGCACATTGTCCGCCGTGTCGCCGCAGATGGCGAGCATGTCGATGATCTGGACCGGGTCCAGGATGCCCCATTTCTCACAGATGGCCGTGCGGTCGATGATTTCGTCATCGCCGCCCGCCTTGCCGGGCTTGTACTGGAAGATGTGCTCGGCGATGAGCTGGCCATAGTCCTTGTCGGGCGTGACCATGTACACGTCCACCCCTTCCCGGGCGCTGCGGAGGGCCATCGACCCAATCACATCGTCGGCCTCGAATCCCTTGATCATCAGCACCGGGATATTCATCGCCTGCACCAGTTCCGTGAGGGGTTCCAGCGCATCGATGATCAGTTGCGGGGTCGGGGGCCGCATGCCCTTGTAGGCCGGATACAGCTCGTTGCGGAACGTGCCGCCCGGCGGGTCGAACGCCACCGCCAGATGCGTCGGCTTTTCCCGCTCCACCATCTCCAGCAGATACTTCGTGAACCCGTACAGGATGGACATGTCCGCGCCCTTCGAGTTAATCATCGGCTTCCGGAGGAAGGCGTAATACATCTTGAAGACCAGCGCATGTCCGTCTATGAGGAAGAGTTTGTCCATATCCTACAAAGATAACAATATTATTGGATAACGGAGGGGAACGCCGCTCTTAAGATTTCCTCTTTATTCTCCGCCCCAGACGCCAGGAATCGCCCATCTCTCGTGATGGCGAACACCCTGTCCACGACCGGCAAAGCGTCATGTAAATCGTGGCTGGAGAACAACACGGCGGTTCCGGTCTTTCTTGCTACATCCCTCAGAGTCTGCAACACGCTGATTCGATTCTCCACGTCCAAAAATGCCGTAGGTTCGTCCAGCAGCAAGACTTCCGCCTGCCTTGTAAGACCTACCGCCAGGCAAGCCTTCTTGAACTCACCGTCGCTCAAGGTGGAGATATCACGATCTTTAAGTTCTTGAATCCCAAGGATCTCCAGCGCCTCCTCCATTTTCTTCTTGACATCCTTGGAAATCCTTCCCTTCCAGTCGCTTTCCTTGTAGCATCCAGTACGGACGAATGCTTCGACGGTAAAACCTTTTACCTTTGGAATGTTGGTCGGGATAAGGATGATTCTAGCGGGGGAGGGTATGTGTTCTGAAAACTGTGCCACCCTCGGCACATTAGAGGGAGGGGCCCACGGCTTGCCGTGGGAGGGACGGAGGTCGCATCGCGACCGGAGGTTTTCAGAACACATACCCTCTCCCGCCAACGTCTTCAATAAGGTTGTCTTTCCAGTTCCATTGGCTCCTGCCAGCAGGACACATTCGCCTGGAGACAGCTCAAAGGAGATGTCCTGAACCAGGACATGGCCGCTGTGACCAATAGATATGTTATTGACCTTAAGCACGTTGCTGACGGAGTAAGAGGATGAGGATCAGGGGAATGCCGATGAGGGCGAGGGTGGAGCCGACGGGGAGGGGGATCGGCCAGATGTTGGCCAGGATGTCGGCCGCGAGGGCGAGGGTGGCGCCGGTTGCCAGGGACCAGGGAAGGACCTGGCGGTGGGCCGAAGAGCATGTCAGGCGCCGGGCGATGTGCGGAGCGACGATGCCCACGAAGCCGAGCGGCCCACAGAAGGCCGTGACCGTGCCGGTCATCAGACAGCAGGACAGCATCGACAGAACCAGGATCCGCCGGGTCGATGCCCCCGAAAGGGTGGCGTACTCCTCCCCGAACAGGATGATATCCAGCCCCTTGCCATTGCAGAAGGCCAGGATCAGGCCGATGACAAGTGCCCCCGCCATCAGGATGATCTCCCCATAGCGGCTGCCGGAGAAACTGCCCGCCATCCAGCTATAGAACAGCTTCAGACTTTCCTCACCGGCCGTATATTGCAATACCGAACTCAGGGCGCTGAAGATGAACCCCAGCATCACCCCGAACACCAGCAGCGTCGTCGCCGACTTGAATCGGGCCGACACCGCAACAACCAGCAGCGCTGCCAGGAACGCGCCCAAAAACGCCGCTACCGCTACGGTAACGCCCGTAAACAGGGCCGCCGAAGTCCCCAGGACCATCGTCGCAATCGCCGCGCCGAGTCCCGCGCCTCCGCTCACACCCATGATATGCGGATCCGCCAACGGATTCCTGAACACAGCCTGCATCTGCGCCCCGCTCGCCGCCAAAGCACCCCCCGCGATAAGCGCCGTCAGCACCCTCGGCACCCGCAGCTTCCACAGCACCGCCCCCGTTGCCATCGACACTCCACCGCCCCCAACCAGCAGGTCGAGGACGAGAAAGACGATCAGAATGAAGAATATTTGGGAGCGTTTCAAAGCTATTCTTCCGGGAGGAACATAGGATCCCACGCCGGGAGCATGATGGGTTTCTGGTCGAAGTATTTCATCAGGGAAGCCGGGACGTATTTCTTGTCCACGACGAGGCGGAACATGTACTCATCGAACCACTCGTCGGTCATGATGATGTTGCCCTGGTAGCCGGAGTTCGCGCCCCAGCTGTTCTCCACCATCCATTTCACCGGCTTGTCGTCCTTGATATCCACCGCGATGAGCGTCATCGCATGCGTGGATCCGCTGGCGTGGGTGTAGACGCGCTCCTTCTTGTTCATGCCGAAGGAGACGCCCATCAGGGACTCGTAGTCGAAGTTGGCCAGGTCGGCGATGCCCTTGTCGCGGAGCAGGAACTTGTTCACGTCGCATGAGAAATAGAGGGCCGTGTTGTCCTTGATGGAGGCGATGGCCATCTGCTTGATCTCGTCGACGGGGAGGTTCAGGTACACCCAGTTCTGGCCGTCGTAGACGTGGCGGTCGTACTCGATCTCGTAAATCTTGTAGTACTCATGGTTCGGATCGTTCATCACCATGATGTAGTTGTTCTCGAGGTCGGTGCCGATGTATTTGTCATAGAAGGACTTCGGAGTATAGGTCTCGGTGGAGACGACCTCGCCCTTGGAGTCCGTCCGGGTCCAGGTGAACTCGGTCGGAGGAACGCCCAGGCAGAGCGCGAGCATGTGGTAGATCTCCTTGAGCTGGTTGACCTTCATGGCCTGGAGGTCCGTGCCTTTCTTGGCCTGGCGCAACCGGAGACCGTCCTCACGGAGTTTGTTGGCAATCTGGGCCCGCATCTGGGAGGTATTGTTGGCGCTCATGCTCTCCGGGAAGACCTCGGCCGGCACGACGCCGTATTTCATGATGAGGTTCGAGACGCCGGTGAACTGGCCGCCGTCCCCGATCGGGTTGGAGAAGAGCCAGTCGACGGTGCGGTCGTCGTCGGGAAGATTCTTCGTGTCGATGATGCCCTGCAGGAACAGGTTCGCCTTCTCCAGCTGGTCGTAGAAGAACACGTAGTTCTGGGAAAGGATCACCGGACCCATGTCGTACTTGTCGATCATCTTGGCGCGGAGGACGTTCAGGCCGGTGAACAGCCAGCAGCGTCCGGAGGAGAGCTGGTTGGTGCGGCCTTTGGTCTTCACCATGTCGGAGAAGCGGGTATCCAGCGGAAGGTTGTCCGCGTTCAGGGCCAGCGTGTTGATGGCCGTCGTGTTGATGGCGTTGCGGAGGGCCTTGTCGGCCGCCGTACCTTCGTATCCCTTGCTGATTTCTTCGAGAAGCGTGGCGTCGATACCGCCCTTTTTGTTCTGGGCACTGAGCGTCATCGTTCCGGCGAGCGCGGCGATGAGCAGGAGGACTCTTTTCATAATGCTATTGGTTATCAGATGTTTTCGTAAGGGTGGGGAGAAGGGCGATGAGATAGCCCACGCCGGCCACGCCGAGGATCGTCCAGACGATGTCCGTCGCCTTCAGGATGACGGGATAGGCGTTGATGATGTAGTTCCCGGGCATCCGGATGATGCCGAACTTCTGCTGCAGCAGAACGAAGGCGATGCCCATGACCAGGCCGATGGCCAGTCCCAGCAGCGAGATCAGCCAGCCTTCCAGCAGGAAGATCCGCCGGGTCATCGGCTCCGGAGCGCCGAGGCTGTGCAGGGTGCCGATGTCCTCCTTCTTCTCGATGATGAGCATCGTCAGGGAACTGTAGATGTTGAAAGCGATGATGATGACGATGAAGATGAGGATCATGTAGATGGCCAGCTTCTCGTAGCGCATCATCTTGTACAGGGCCTCGTTCTGGCGGTAGCGGTCCAGGACCTCGTAGTCCGGTCCGAGCCGGGTTTCCAGCTCGTCGACCAGTTCGCCGAGGGCCTTGTCGGGCGTATCCTTCGTGATGCGGATTTCCACGGCGGACACCTCGTTCTCATAGTCCAGCAGCTCCCGCATCGTCTCGATGGGGACGAGGACCAGTTCGGCGTCCAGCTCGGAATTGAGGGCGAAGATGCCGTTCACCCGCGCGGTCGCGCTGCGGAGGGAGGCCGCCGGATTGGCCAGCGAAATCGACCCTTCCCGGTCGGGATAGTAAATCTCCAGCGGGGCGACGAAACGGGGGTTGATGTCCATCGACCAGGCCAGGGAACTGCCGATGACGGCACCGGCGCCCGATCCCCGGTGGAGGGAGAAGACGCCGTCCGTGATATGGTTCTGGATGGGGCTTTCCTCCTCGAAGACGCTGTCCACGCCCTTGACGCGGGCGAGGCTCTGCTTGCCGTCGAAGGAGATGAAGGCCTGTTCCTCGATGACGCTGGACATGTTGAACACCGCCTCCTGGCCGTACAGCCAGGCGAAGGTGACGCTGTCGGGGACGAATGCCTTGCCCGTGGCCGGTTTGACAACCAGATCGGGCTGGGCGTCGCCGAGGCTCTCGGACACGAGCTGATTGAATCCGTTGAAGACCGACAAGATGACAATGAGCGCTGCCGTTCCGATGGCCATGCCCGCGACGCTGATCCCCGAAATGAGATTGATCACATTGTGTGACTTCCGGGCGAACAGGTAGCGTAAAGCGAATCGTAACGGCAGGTTCGTCATAGCCTTGTCATTCCGTCTTTCTTTCCGTCATTCCGGGCTTGACCCGGAATCTATTTCTTCAGGAGTTCCTCGATATGCGCCGCATAATCCAAACTCGTGTCCAGATAGAACACGAGTTCCGGCACGATGCGGAGCTGTTTGCCCACCGCGCGGCCGAGCTCGCCGCGGAGGGCCTTGTTGTTCTCCTGCAGCAGGCCCATCACGGCCTCCTGCTTATCGGACGGGAAGATGCTCACATAGACCTTGGCGACCGAGAGGTCCGGGCTCACGCGGACTTCGCTCACGGTGACCAGGGCGCCGTCGAAGGCGGCCATCCCCTTGGACCGGATGATCTCCGCGAGATCCTTCTGGATCTCCCGTCCGACCTTAAGCTGTCTTGTACTGGCTTGCTTTTCCATAACCTCTATCGTCATTCCGGGCTTGACCCGGAATCTAGATAACGTTGATAATGAAGTAGTTCTTCTTGCCCTTCTGGGCCAGGATGTAGTGTCCGTTGATGACGTCGGCGGAGGTCACCTCGTAGTTGATGTCGCCCACCTTGTCCTTGTTCAGGGAGACGCCGCCGCCCTGGACCATCTTGCGGGCTTCGCCCTTGGACGGGAACACGGCGGTCTTGACGGCGAGGAGGTCGAGCACGTTGCAGGGGAACTCATCGGCCTTCACCTCGAAGGAGGGGACGTTGGCGAAGACTTCCCGGACGGTGCGCTCGTCCATCGACCGGAACACCTCGGCGGAGACGTTGCCGAACAGGAGCTGGCTGGCGGCGATGGCGTTGTCGTAGGCTTCCTGGCCGTGGACCATGATGGTGATCTCCTTGGCGAGGACCTTCTGCAGCTTGCGCTGGCCGGGATCCTGCCGGTGCTCCTCGATGAGGGCCTCGATGGTCTCGCGGTCCAGCATCGTGAAGATCTTGATGTAGCGCTCGGCGTCGTCGTCGGCGACGTTCAGCCAGAACTGGTAGAACTCGTACGGGGAGGTGCGCTCGGCGTCCAGCCAGATGTTGCCCTTCTCGGTCTTGCCGAACTTGGTGCCGTCGGCCTTGCGGATGAGGGGGCAGGTGAGGGCGAAGGCCTCGCCGCCGTCGATGCGGCGGATGAGCTCGGTGCCCGTGGTAATGTTGCCCCACTGGTCGGAACCGCCCAGCTGCAGCACGCAGCCCTTGTTCTTCCACAGCCAGTAGAAGTCGTAGCCCTGCATGAGCTGGTAGCTGAATTCGGTGAAGGACATGCCTTCGGAGGAGTCGCGCTGCAGGCGCTTCTTCACGGAGTCCTTCGCCATCATGTAGTTCACGGTGATGTGCTTGCCGATATCACGGATGAAGTTGATAAAGGAGTAGTCCTTCATCCAGTCGTAATTGTTCACGAGTTCGGCCTTGTTCGGCGCGTCGGATTCGAAATCCAGGAAGCGGCCCAGCTGGGCCTTGAGGCAGGCGACGTTGTGGGCGAGGGTTTCCTCGTCCAGGAGGTTTCGTTCCGCCGATTTCATGGACGGGTCGCCGATCATGCCGGTAGCGCCGCCCACGAGGGCGAAGGGCTTGTGCCCGCAGTTCTGGAAATGCTTGAGGATCATCACGCTGACGAGATGACCGATATGGAGGGAGTCAGCCGTGGGGTCGATGCCGACATAGGCAGCCTTCGGGCCTTCCATGAGTTTCTCTTCCGTTCCCGGCATGATGTCCTGGATCATGCCTCTCCAAGTGAGTTCTTCTACAAAGTTCTTCATCTATATATCTAACTGTCTTAATCTTGCAAATGTACGGAAAAAACCGCCCTTCTCCAACTTATGCGAGCTCGATTCCCGCGGCGTGGCAGGCCTCGCGCATCGCCTCCGGCCAGATGGAGGACTGGATTTCGCCGATATGGGCCTTCCGGAGCAGGTACATGCACAGGCGGGACTGGCCGATACCGCCGCCGATGGTCTGCGGGAGTTCGCCCGCGATGAGCCGGCGGTGGAAGTACAGGTCCTTCTTCGCCTCCTGCCCGCGCTCCTTGAGCTGCCGCAGCATCGCCTCCGGGTTCACGCGGATGCCCATGCTGGAAATCTCGAAGGCGCTCTCCAGGACGGGGTTCCACAGGAGGATGTCGCCGTTGAGACCGTTGTAGCCGTCGCTGTTCGGGGTGCTCCAGTCGTCATAGTCCGCGGCGCGGCCGTCATGGATGCTGCCGTCGGAGAGGTTACCGCCGATGCCGATGATGAAAACGGCCTTGTACTCCCGCACAATGGCGTTCTCGCGCTCCTTCGGGGAAAGGTTCGGATACCGCTGGAGGAGTTCCTCGGCGTGAATGAAGTAAATGTCGTCGGGGAGGGCGGGAACCAGCTGGGGGAATTCCACGTACAGCTTGTTCTCCGTCACCTTGACCGCCTCGTAGATCCGCCGGACCGTCCGCTTGAGGAAGTCCAGGTTGCGGTCCTCCGGGCGGATGACCTTCTCCCAGTCCCACTGGTCCACGTAGATGGAGTGGAGGTTGTCCAGCTCCTCGTCGGGACGCAGGGCGTTCATGTCGGTATAGATGCCGCGGCCCGGAGCGATGCCGAGTTCGGCGAGCTTCAGGCGCTTCCATTTCGCGAGCGAATGGACCACCTCCGCCTGCCGTTCATCCAGGCTGAGCACGGGGAAACGGACCGGACGCTCCACGCCGTTCAGGTCGTCGTTGATACCGGTTCCGGAGAGAACGGTCATCGGCGCCGTCACGCGCAGCAGGGCGAGCTGTGCGGAAAGGTTGTCCTGGAACATGTCTTTGACGGCCTTGATGGCCTTTTCGGTCTGCTCGGTTCCGCCGAGGAGGTTCCGATATCGGGGAGGGAGATAGAGTGACATGGGCGTAATGTTCGTTTAACCTGCAAATTTAGGACGGATGGATGAATTATCCAAACCTTCCGAGGTTGTGTTTTTCCAAGGGATTGCGTAAATTTGCAGACTGGAAACTACTTAAAACAAAGATAGCATGAGAAAGTACATTGTTGCAGGCAACTGGAAGATGAACACTACAGTTCCTGAAGGCGTCGCCCTCGCCAAGGCAGTCGTGGAAAAAGGGAAGGACCTTCCCGCCAACGTCGAGCTCGTCGTGGCTCCTCCGTTCACCCATCTCGCCCCCGTCGCGGAGGCCCTGAAGGGTTCCAAGGTCGCCCTCTCCGCCCAGAACTGCGCCGACCACGAGAAAGGCGCCTACACCGGCGAAATCGCCGTGAACATGCTCACTTCCCTGGGCTGCCAGTACACCATCCTCGGTCACTCCGAGCGTCGCCAGTACTACGGTGAGACCGACGAGAAGCTCGTCGTCAAGACCAAGCTCGCCCTCGAGGCCGGCCTGAAGGTCATCCTCTGCGTGGGTGAGAGCCTGGACGAGCGCAAGGCCGGCAAGCACTTCGACGTGGTTACCGCCCAGACGAAGAACGTCCTGTACAACTTCACCGCCGAGGATATGAAGAACGTGGTGATCGCCTACGAGCCCGTCTGGGCCATCGGCACCGGCGAAACCGCCACCGCCGCGCAGGCCGAGGAAATCCACGCCTGCATCCGCAACGTCATCGCCGAGAAGTTCGGTCTGGAGGTTGCCGACGATATGACCATCCTGTACGGTGGCTCCTGCAAGCCGTCCAACGCGAAGGAACTCTTCGCCGAAAAGGACATCGACGGCGGCCTCATCGGAGGCGCCGCGCTGAAGGCCGATGACTTCATCGGCATCGCCACTTCCTTCTAGTTCAGGATTTTTACCACCGCACCGGTCTTGTCCGCGCTGTTCCACAGCCAGACAAGACCGGTGTCTTCGTATTTCTCCACCTTGAATGTCAGGCCGTTGGAGGTCTTGACGGAGCTGCCGGAGGTCCACTGGAGGTCGGCCCGGATTTCCTGCCCCTGCGTCCGCGGGAGGTCGGTGCACGTCAGGACGAAGAAAGAGGTCATGTCATCATTTCCGGCGCGGAACTGCTTAAGGTTGCGGTTGTAGCCGAGCTGGCAGGTGCCCTCATCGAAAGTGAAGACTTTCTTGCCCTTGACCATCAGACTGATCTGGTTGCTGTTGTACATGTCCAGGTCCATCTCCACTTTCTTCCGGTTGCAGCCGGTGCACAGGAGAACCAACACGATGATATAGAGATACTTTCTCATTTCACGATGATCTGCTTGGTGATGATGTCGGTGCTGGCGGGATAGGAGATGACCGCCTTCAGCTGGCCGGAGCGGGCGATGTGATAATACCCGTCGGCGCCCGGCGTGATGACCTTGCCGTCGAAATACCAGGTGACGCCGTCGGCGTCGGGGGCGTTGTACACCCGCAGGGAGAGGGGAGCGTTCGGGGCGAAAGTGCCGCCGGATCCGCGATCCACATCCTTCAGATAGATATAAGGATAGCTGTCCGCCTTCTTGTCAGACTTGGTGGTGAAGGAGGCGTTGCTGTTGACCTGTCCGGGAATGCTGCCCTTCTTACACAGCAGCTGGACTTTATAAGCGGTCGTGGGTTTGAGCCCGTCGATGACATAGGCGTACTTGCCCTTCTCGTAGGGGCTTACGACAACCTCGGTCAGATGCGTCTCATCGGCAAGGCCGTACCGGATGATGCTGTTGCCGGTGAAGGACGGATCCACGCTGCTCCACTGGATGATGGTGGCGTCCTGGAAGACGGTCTGCTTGTCGATTTTCACCGCCGGGGCCTTCTCTTCCAGGTCGTTGAAGGCGGTGAAGGTGACGCTGCCGTCCTGGTTCACGCGGATGTCCGAGAGTCCGAGGGGGGAGCTGGCGTCGCTCCAGAACTTGAAGGCCGGATCCGTGTCGCAGGTATAGATGGACACGTCGTCATAGGGCCAGAAGGCGTGGGAGGCCAGGGTGTAGATGGCGTCGAAGTTCCGGTTCTTGACGGCGTTCTGGTACTTCTGCCGGGCGCCGGCGTCCGGTTCGATGAGGTCCGCGCACTGCCGTTCGGGACGGGCGTTGAGTTCGTTCAGGTCCCAGCGGTCCCAGGCGGTGACGACCTTGCCGGCCGAGGTGGACTCGCCGGCGGGCCGGTCGGAATAATCGACATGATAGATGAGGAGACCGCTTCCGCCGATATGGGCGTCCCAGCCCCGGGCGCGGCGGCACTCGATCAGGAAGACCTCCTTCTCGTTATCCGTCGTCATATAATAATAGTCCCCGTTCTCCGAGATGGGCCGGAGGGTATGGGTGCCCTCGGTGAGCTCGGTCCCCGGGCTCATTTCGAAGAACCAGCGCTCCAGGACGCTGTATCCCGGAGGGGTGCGGCCGTGGTCGTTGTAGTTGCCGGCGTCCATCAGGTCGATGCAGTTCCACATCGCCTCGGAATAGCCGCCGCTGCCGTCGTCATCGGTGTCGTACAGGTCGGGGATGCCGAAGGTGTGCGTGTACTCGTGGCAGAATGTGCCGATGGTGGCGAGGGTGGTGAAGGTCGACAGGTTCTCGTCCAGCCTCAGTTCAGAGGTGCAGGCGTAGTTGTCCACGAGCACACCGTCGCGCCGGTAGGTGAGGCCGGCCCCGGACTGGGCATACCACATGTGGGGCCAGATATAGTTTTCGCCGGCGCCTTCGGACTCGTTGGGCCCGGCATAGAAGACGAAGACATTGTCCACCTCGCCGTCGCCGTCGTTGTCATAGTCGGCGAAGTTGATGTACGAACCCACGGCCTTGCAGGCATCGATGATCATCTCGGCGGCCTTGTCATCCTCGTCCTTGTCATTATTGGCGCCATAGTAGGCGTAATCGTGCGGCAGGGTGACGACATCGGTGATGTCGAACTTGAAGGTGTAGCCGTCCTTCCATTGGTCCTTGAAGTAGGAGAGGGCCGATGTGGCCGCCTCACCGTTGATGAGGTTCTCGAACTGGTCCTTTCCGTACGAGAATTCCAGGTTTTGGAACTGGGCCAGGATGATGAGGCCGTGACGGATGCGGCCGCCGCGGCCCTTGGCGGCGAACCTCCGGGTGCGGGCGAGCTCCCGGGAGCGGATCGGCGCGATGCGCTGGAGGCGGCTCGTCCGGTTCCGGCGGAGCTGGTCGTAGGGAATGTCACGGCTGGCGGAGATGACTTCGCCCGGAGTGTCCGGATCGCCGACGCGTTCGCCGGTGTTCAGCCGGTGGCCGTAAAAATCGTACCGGGCGTAGCACCACCAGCCCTCCGCGTCCTGGGCGAGCGCGCAGCCGTCCAGCGTGGTGGTCAGGTGTCCGTGCTCATCGCCGGTGATAATGGCTTGGATGATCGTCCCGTCCGGTTGCCTCAGATTCACGATGCCTTTCCGTGCGGGAGAGGCGGCAACGGTCTGGTACAGAAGTATATAGCATATCAGCGGCAGAAGCCGCAGAAAGGGTTTGGGTCTCATACTATACAAATGACGGCATTTTTTCGCGCATTCGCAAACCCTATATGCAAAAAACCGGCCTCACTGGAAGTGAGAACCGATTCTTTGACGTGTACTAAAACCTAAACCTGTATTAAAGATGCAATGTCCGCGGCGTTTGTTGCAGAAAAAGCAAAAAAAATGTAAAAAAATAACCGGCTGTCTTTGGCAGCCGGTCTGAGAGGGAGGGATCCGCTTATTTCGCGGCCTCGACGGAAGCCTTGCGGAACTCCTTCAGGTCCTTCATGAGTTCGAGGGCGGCCTTACGGGCGCGAGCACCGGCGGCCTTGTTTCCCTTCACGACCTGCGCTTCGGCGTTCTTCGCGAACTCTGCACATGCAGCATTGATCTTTTCAACAAGCTCTTTCATGATGATAGGTTTTATTTAGTTCGTTAAATGTTTATTATCAAAACTTTGTGCAATATAATAATAAAAACGGGAAAAAACCAAATAAAATCACGAAAAAAGTTAATTTTCACCGCTTTCGGCGGGTTTTTCCGCCGGTTTTGGCTTCGCGTTGACGAAATTCATTGCCCGCATGGGCCCGATTGTGGAAAAATCCTTGATTCCCCGGATGATACGGTCCGCGATGGCGGGTATCTGTTCCAGCTCTTCGGGGGACAGGGAACCGAGGACGTAATCGACCTGGCCGCCCCGGGAGAAACCGTTGCCGATGCCCACGCGGATGCGCGCCCACTGGTCGGATTCCAGGGTCCAGATGATGTTCTCGAGGCCGTTGTGTCCGCCGTCGCTGCCGTTCAGACGCATCCGCAGCGTTCCGAAGGGAAGGTTGAGGTCGTCCGAGATGACGATGAGGTTCTCCAGGGGGAGATTCAGCTTCTGCAGCCAGTAGCGGACGGCATTGCCGCTCAGGTTCATGTAGGTGGAGGGCTTCAGGAGGGTGAAGTGCCGCCCCTTGAAGGAAATCTCCGCCACGGCGCCATAGCGCTCCACGGAAAAAACGACATTGGATGCCTGAGCCCAGGCATCCAATATCATAAATCCCATGTTGTGCCGGGTCGATGCGTATTCGGCACCGATGTTCCCGAGTCCGACAACGAGGTAGTCCGCCATTACTTCGCGGCCTTGGCGGCCTCAGCGGCGGCCTGCTGCATGGCGCGGGTGGCGTTCACGCGGCAGATGATGGTGTTCTTGTCAGAGACGATCTGGAGACCTTCGAACTTGAGGTCGCCGGCGACCATGCGCTCGTTGATGTTCAGCGGGGTGACATCGACGTCGAGCTGGTCGGGGAGGTCCTTCATCAGAGCCTTGACCTTCAGGGAACGGGAGACCTGGGTGAACTTACCACCGGCCTGCACACCCACCGGGTGACCGGAGATGTTGAGGGGGACGCTGATCACGATCGGCTTCTCCTCGTTCACGGCGAGGAAGTCCACGTGGAGGCAGTTGTCGTCCACCGGGTGCCACTGATACTCGTGCGCGATAGCGGTGTAGTTCTTGCCGTCGAGGTTGAGGTCGACGATGTAAGAGGCGGGGGTGTGGGTGAGACCCATCAGTTCCTTCTCATTGACGGTGAACAGGATGTTGTCAACGCCGGCACCGTAGAGGTTGCACGGAACGAGACCCTGGCGGCGGAACGCCTTGATGACGGCCTTGTTACCCTTCTCGCGGATCTGGCCGTTCAGCTGGAAATGCTTCATTGTACTTTAATTTAAAAACGTGTTACTCAGTCTTCTTTTTCAAAGACCCCATTGCACCAAAAAGCCTTGCGCTTTTTTTAAGCGCGCAAAGATACTCATAATTTTTTGATTTCCAAAAAGATTCCTTCGCTTTGCTCGGAATGACAGGCTAGCGCCGGGGATGGTGCGCCAGGACGGCGGCCTGCCAGGTGGAGGAATCGATGTGGGTGTAGATCTCGGTCGTGAGGATGGATTCGTGGCCGAGCATCTCCTGGACGACGCGCAGGTCGGCCCCGCCTTCGATGAGGTGGGTGGCGAAGGAGTGGCGGAAGGTGTGCGGGGAGATTTCTTTGTGGATGCCCGCCGCCATCGCCCGTTCCTTCACGAGGTTGAAGACGGACACGCGGCTGAGGGGACGGCCGAAGCGGTTCAGGAAAAGGATGTCCTCATACGCGCGGACGGCCGGTTCGGGCCGGGCGGGGAGGTAGTTCCGGACGGCTTCCGCGGCCATCTCCCCGAGGGGGATGATCCGCTGCTTGTTGCCCTTGCCGATGACATCGACATAACCCTCGTCCAGGTGGACGTGCGAGAGGAGGAGGCCGGTGCACTCGCTCACGCGGAGGCCGCAGCCGTACAGGACTTCCAGGATCGCGCGGTCCCGAAGGCCGATGGCGGCCTTCAGGTCCACGGATTCCATGATGGCGTCGACCTCTTCCACCGACAGGACGGCGGGGAGGTATTTGCCCAGTTTCGGGGCGTCGATGCGGTCGCAGGGGTTGTCCTTGACGTCGCCTTCCTCGATGCACCAGTTGAAAAAGGACCGCAGGGAACTCAGCAGGCGCGCCTGCGAGCGCTTGGAGATCCCGGCCTGGATGCGGCCCGAAAGGTATCTTTCCACCTCGGCCGTGCCGATGTCGGCGGGAAGATAGCCCTCATACGCCTTCAGGAGGCCTTCCACGTCACGGACATAGGATGCCACCGTGTTCGGCGACATCCCTCTCTCGATACGGAGATAGTTGCGGAAGTCCTCGGTGAGGCGGCTCATCAGAGGGTGCCGTACTTGTGGCCGTATTCCAGCATCTGGCCGAGATAGTCGTCGGTATAGACGAGCTCGTAATCGACGATGGCGCCGTCCTTCTCCACCGGACGGATCTCCGGGTTGATGAAGCCGCCGTAAGGCTTCAGGCCCAGGGCGTCGTAACGCTCCTTGACCTCCTTATGGAGGACAGGGTCGATGTTGACGGCGTAGGTCTCGATGAGGGCCTTGCCTGCGGCGTAGTCGCCCTCGGACTTGATGCGCTGGATCTCGGCGAGGAGCTCCGCGAACAGAGCGCGGAGTTTCACGTAGTCATTGACCACGAAATAGGTCTTGCCGTCGCGGACTTTCTTTTCGATGACATTGTCCGCGGCGCCCTTCTCATAGCACCACTCGGCGACGAGTTTGCGGTTCTGCATGTGGGCCTCGGTGTTGGGACGGCCGAGCTCCACGCGGTTGAACTGGACCATCATGCCGTTGCGGATGTAGCTGTCGTATTCGGCCTTGTAGGCCTCCGGGTCGGGCATGATGCCGAGTTCGACCATCTTCGGGTCGGCGGTGTAGTAGAGGCCGAACAGGTCGGCGCGGGCTTCCTCCAGGGCGGAGGCATATTCTCCCATCGCGGTGGTGGAAACGCCCGGCAGGAGCTGCCCGGAGCCGTGGCCCAGGCACTCGTGCAGGTCGGTGTGGATCTCGTCGGCGACGGTGCCCCACTGCTTGCTGCGGGCGATTTCAGCCTCGTCCCAGGCGAACTCGCCGAGGACGCTCTTCGGGAACTCCAGCGCGGAGTAGTCGTAGGTGTGGGTGATGTTGGCGATCGTCACGCTCTTGGAGCCGTGGTCCTTGCGGATCCAGTCGGCGTTCGGGAGGTTGATGCCGATGGGGGTGGAGGGATAGCTGTCGCCGGCGAGGCAGACGGCGTTGATGACCTTCGCGGACACGCCCTTGACGGTCTTCTTGCGGAAGCGGGGATCGACGGGGGAGTGGTCCTCGAACCACTGGGCGTTGGCGCTCAGGGTTTCCGTGCGGCGGGAGGCCTCGAAGTCCTTGATATTGACATAACCCTCCCAGGCGCCCTTGCGGCCGAGCGGGTCGTTGTAGTCCTCGACGAAGCCGTTGATGAAGTCGACGGTGCCGATGGTGTCCTTCACCCATTCGATGTTGAACTCGTCCCACTTACGGAGGTCGCCGGTGCGGTAATACTCCACGAGGAGACCGAGGGCGCGGGCCTGGATGTCATTCTCGGCCACTTCCTTCGCCTTCAGGAGTTCGTCGCAGATCTTGACGATGGCGGGGGAGTAGATGCCGCCGACCATCCAGGGGAACTCGACCACCTTGCCGTCCGGCCCCTTGACGACCTTGGTGTTGAGGCCGTAGGAGACGGGGCAGGGATCCTTCGGGTCCACGATGGAGGCGTAGTACTTCTCCACCTCCTCGCGGGTGACGCCGTCGTAGAAGTTCACGGCCGACAGGGCGACGATGTCGCCGGAGGTCTCCGTGGACCGGCGCTGCGGGTACCGCGCCGGGTTGTAGATCACGTCCAGGAGGTCGTCATCGTCGATGCCGACGGCCTTCAGCAAGCTGGCGAAGTACTCCTGCGGGCAGGTCGGGAAGAACTTGTCCTCGGCATAATGGTGGTGCATGCCGTTGGAGAAGAACAGGCGCTTGGCATAGACCGTGAAGGCTTCGAAGTCAGCGCTTTTGCGGTCGCCCTTATAATTCTCGAGGATGTTCTCCACGGCGTGGCGCACGCGGAGGTTGTCCTTGCAGTTCTGGTCCCAGAGGATGTCCCGGCCGAACTTCGCGGCTTCGGCGAGGTGATAGGCGTATTCCTTCTGCTTGAGGGACAGGCTGTCCCAGCCGGGAACCTGATAGCGCATCACTTTCAGGTCCGCGAAGGAATCCACGGTATAACGGAAAGGTTCTTCCGATTTCTTTTCCGAGCAGGCGCCGATCGCGGCGGCGGCTCCCAGTGCGATCATCATTTTAAAGATAGGGTTCATAGGGTTCAATTTGATGCAAAATTATGAAATAAATCTTAACTTTGTTTTTCGGAACCATTTTTATGGCGAAAGTACGCATCATATTTTTGGCGCTTTTAACGCTCCTGGGAATCTGCTCCTGCGAGCGGGACGGGATGGATTTTACCCTGAATGTCGGCCCTTTCGGCGACTCCGAGGAAACCCGCAAGGTGATGCTGCTTTACGAGGCTGGCTTCAATTCGCTGGGCGGCTACATGGGGACCAACATCAACGACCTGCAGGAGGGCTATCTTCCCGGAAAAGGCAGGAATGACGATGTCCTCCTGCTCCTCAGCCACCTGACCAAATCCTCGCGGAACTATACTTCCGAAACGGCTCCGGCCATGATCCGCCTCTATTCCGACCGCGGCAAATGCCGGATGGACACCCTCAAAGTCTGGCCCGTCGGGACTTCCATTGCCAATGCCGCGATGGTGACCGAAGTGTTCAACTGGGTGAAGGAATCCTTCCCGGCCACCGGCTACGGCGCCATCCTTTCCTCCCACGCCACCGGCTGGCTGCCGGAGGACTATTACAACAATCCCAAGAAATACGAAGGGAATGACCGGAGCAACTCTTACTATTGGTCGCGTCCCCAGTACCGGACATTCGGACAGGAGTATTACTCCCAGGGTACGAAGACGGAGGAAATCGAGATCAAGGACCTCGCAGCCGCCATTCCTTACAAGTTGGATTATATCCTCTTCGATGCTTGTCTGATGGCGACGGTGGAGGTCGCATGGGAGCTCCGGAACGTGTGCTCCTATCTTGCCGTCTCCCCGTGTGAGATTCCGGCCGCGGGATTCAATTACAAGACGCTCGCCGGGCATCTTCTCCAGCCGACGGTCCCGGACCTGAAGGCCGTCTGCAAGGACTATTTCGCCGCGTACGAGAAGGATTCGATTTACGGGGCGACCATCACGATGGTGGACTGCAATGCCCTGGACCCCCTTGCCAACACCTGCCGCACCCTCTTCGACCGCTATCGTTCCGGTATCCGGAATTTGGACGGAAGAAATGTGCAGGTGTATGACCGGACGATGGGCGGCAAGCACTACTTCGCTTTCTTCGACTTGAAGGACATGCTCCGCGAGGCCGGTGCCACGACGGAGGATCTCGCTCTCCTGCAGGATGCCATTGACCAGGCCCTGGTCTATGAGGCCCACACGGCCAAGTTCATCGACGTGAACCTGGAGCGCGTCTGCGGCCTGGCGATTTACCTCCCGGCCTACCCTGACTATCGGAAGGACAGCTGGCACGGCACCCAATTCCTGGACAATTTCTACAAGTCCAACATTTCCTGGAACCACGCCACCGGATTGGTGGAATAAATAACACGGTCATGAAGAAAATACTGCTTTGGATCCTCGGCATCCTTGCCGCGCTTGTCCTCGTTGTCGCCTGCCTCTGGGGCCGCGAGATCAGAACCCTCGGAACCATCGACCCGGTCGATGGGAATCCCTATCTGTACCGGATGGAATACAAGGCCGGGTACGACCTGGACGATGTCATCCAGAAGGAGGTCGATTCCAACGCGGAGCTGCTCGACTATGTCATCGGCCGCATCGGCAAGGGCCTTCCCATCAAGATGAAGAGCGCGCAGGTGGCGGACGAGAACGGGGAGATGGGCACCATCAACTGCACCTCCTTCCAGGCCGCCAAGGCCGATGGGGACGGCTTCTACTACGGCCGCAACTACGACTATTTCAAGAACCCGACGATGGTGACGGTGTCCAGGCCCAAGAAGGGCTACGCCTCCATCGCCGTCAGCGACATGTCGCACTTCGGGTACTCCTTGGAGAAGCTGCCGGACAGCTTCATGGCCCGCTTGAGCTGCCTGGCTGCGGTTTACGCACCCGTCGACGGTATGAATGAGAAGGGTCTGTGCACTTCCATCATGGCCCTGCCGAAGCAGGCCGCCCAGCAGGACACTCCCAAGCCGAACGTGGGCACCACCATCATCATGCGTCTGTGGCTGGACCGTTGCGCCACGGTGCAGGAGGCGCTGGACCTGCTGGAAACGGTGGACATCCGGCACGACGCCTCCGTCGGCTCCGGCTACCACTACATGGTGGCGGACGCCGCCGGTGACTGCGCCGTCGTGGAATTCGACAAGGAGGACGGCTGGAAGACGATGATCGTCCGCAAGGATCCCGAGGCGAATTGTATGCTCGTGACGAACCACCTCCTCTCGGAGAAATACTACACCACCGAACCCGATCCCGCCGTGGGCAACCCCCACAGCAAGAGCTGGTGGCGCTACGAAACCGCCGGGGCATACCTCCAGGAGCACAACGGAATCCTGACCAAGGAACAGGCGCAGGAATGCCTCGCCCTCGTCCATTGGAAAGACCTCGTCTGGGACAACGGCATGGTCGAAGATACCCAATACAGCAACGTCTACGACCAGACCGCCCTCACCCTGGACCTCCGCAACTGGAACGACTACGACAAGACCGTGCGCTTTAATCTGTAGCGGGTTTCGCCAAAATACATCTGGACAACTGCCGGTGATGCTCTTCCGAAAGCACACCGGCTTTTTGCAACCCTTCCAGCGTCCAAGTCTCCTTCGGCTGATGCGTGCGGTAAAGAACGATGGAATGGGCTTCGTCTTTCGAGATGTAGGGATGGCGAGCAAGATCGACCTCAGAGAGCGTCCAGATAGGATAAGGCTCTGGCTTGGAGCAGGTGATGAGGTCTTTCAAGCCGTCGTATTTCTCCCGGTCGAAGTGATAAATGTCCATCAGCTGCTCCGGGGTGGAATAGCCGCGGAGGGAGGCCCGGTAGGATACCATCTTGGCCGCGAAGTAAGGGCCGATGCCGGGGAGGGTTTCAAAGGCGGCGCTGTCGGCCTTGTTTATGTCGATGCGGGGGATGTCGATGTAGGGTTTCAGGCGGTCGAAGACCGAATCGGCGACCACAAAGGATTTGGCGAAATCGGAGGGGCGGCGGTAGCGGCCGCCTTTGGCCCGGTAGTTCAGGATGGACTGGGCCTGCTTCTCGGAAAAGCCCAGGCGCATCAGGTCTTCCAGGGAGGCGGTGTTCGGGTTGAATCGGAAGGTCTCCACTGGGCGGCGGGCCGCCTTCTCCCGCACCTGGACGGCCTCCGGGCTGTGGTTTGAAGACCGTCGGATGATAGTTGTGTCCATCTCCTCTTCCTCCTCTTGGCTCGCTTCAGCCAGTGGCTTAGGGCGTTCCACAATATAGACGGTATCCGGCCGGTCGCGGTCGGCGACCAGACGCGTCACCGCCGCTTTGTGGACGAACAAAGCGACTTCGAACCCGATGATGAGAAATACAAGGGCGATGGCGCCCGTGGTGAAACTACTGGTCGGTTTCTTCGACGTCTTCTGTCTCTTCCCCTCTTCCATAACGCTTCTGTTTGACAGGTTTCACCGGCTCCGCGCCGGCGACGACTAATACGATTTCGCCTTTGGGTTCATGCTCCCGGAACCAGGCGGCGACTTCCTGGAGGGTGCCTCTCTTGTGCTCTTCGTGGAGCTTGGATATCTCGCGGGCGACGGAGCAGCGGCGATCCGGCCCGAAATGTTCAATCATCTGCTCGAGCGTCTTCACCAGCCGGTAAGGGGACTCGTAGAAGACCATCGTACGGGTTTCTCCCTCCAGGGAGGTGAGGAACGTCTGCCGGCCTTTCTTCTGGGGGAGGAACCCTTCGAAAGCGAACCGGTCGCACGGCAGACCGGAGGAAACGATGGCAGGGATGCAGGCCGTGGCGCCCGGGAGCGTCTGGACCTCGATGCCCTCTTCCGCGCAGGTGCGGGCGAGCAGGAAGCCCGGGTCGGAGATGCCGGGCGTGCCGGCGTCGCTGACAAGGGCGACGTTCAGGCCGCCTAGGATGCGCTCCTTCACCAGTTGCACCGTCTGGTGTTCGTTGAACTTGTGGTGCGACTGGAGCGGCTTATGGATGTCGTAATGCTTGAGGAGGACGGAACTCGTGCGGGTGTCCTCCGCCAGGATCAGGTCAGCCTCCTTCAGGACCTGGACGGCCCGGAAGGTCATGTCGTCGAGATTGCCGACCGGAGTCGGGACGATGAAAAGCTTTCCCGCCATCAGCCCAGTTTCTTGCGGATGGCCATCATGAAGTTATAGACGATGTCGGACTTGAGGTTCCAATCCGGGAAGCGCTCCAGGAGGTAGTCCACCGCTTCATCCAGGCCGGAGAGTCCGTTCAGTTCGCTGATGGTCTGGTCGTACAAGGCATAGTCTTCTTTGAACAGAGTGCCGATGAACAGCGCGCGGTCGTACAGGGAGATGCCGCTGCGGATGTTCTTCACCGACACGCCCGGTTTATCCAGCCGCCAGGGCAGGCGCTCCGTATCCGGCCTCGGCACGGCGGGTGCCGGCTTGGGCTGGACCGGTGCCGGTGCAGGCTCCGGTTCGGGTGCGGGAGCGGGTGCCGGTTCCGGGATAGGCTCAGGTTCAGGAAGATCCTCGACCACGGGCTCCGGTTCGGGTTCCGGGAACGCATCGACAATGACCTCGGAGACGGGTTCCACCACCGGTTCGATTACCGGTTCCACGACGGGTGCTTCCACCACGGGCGCGGCCACTTCCGGCAGGTCGGAAATGCCGATTTCCATATCGGTGAAGTCCGATTCTTCCACCGGAGATTCCTCCTTGGCAGAGACCTGCCGGAGGGATTCCACCTTCTCCTCGAGGGCGAGGACCTGGCGCTTGAGCGAAGCGAGTTCGGACTCGATTTCCCGCAAGATTTCTGTTCTATTATTCTCCATAAATGACTATCTTTGCAAAAGTCAACCTAGCAAAGTTAAGGAAATGTTTTTGGAAAACACAAAAAAAACGGGCAGCATCGAAGTCATATGCGGCTCGATGTTCTCCGGCAAGACGGAGGAACTGATCCGGAGGCTGAAAAGGGCCCAGTTCGCGAAGCAGAAAATCGCCACTTTCAAACCCACCGTGGACAAGCGCTATTCGGATCTGGACGTCGTCTCGCATGATTCCCACAGCATTTCCTGCACCCCCATCAAGACCCCGTCCCGGATGTTGCAGATCGACCCGGACGTCGAGGTCGTCGGCATCGACGAAGCCCAGTTCTTCGATGACAGCATCATCGGCGTCTGCCAGGAACTCGCCGGCCGCGGCATCCGCGTCATCATCGCCGGCCTGGACACGGACTTCCTCGGAAAACCCTTTGGGCCGATGCCCGGTCTGATGGCCATCGCCGAGGATGTCCAGAAGGTCCATGCCATCTGCGTCCGCTGCGGCTCTCTTGCAAACCACTCCCACCGTCTTTCCGACAGCAAGAAGCTGGTCGTCCTGGGCGAGAAGGACACTTACGAGCCCCTCTGCCGCGACTGCTACAACAAAGCGCTGGCGGAAGACAAGGAAGGATAAACCTCCCATACTATGAAAAACACCCTTATTCTGCTCATTGCCCTCCTGTGGACCACCTCCGCCTTCGCCCAGTATGTCCCTGAATGGTATCAGGGCGATCTGAAGAAGAAGGGCACGGTCCTGGCCATCCAAGGCGAGAAACTGGACCGGGCTACCACGGAAGCCATCCTTAACGAGGTCGGCGGTCCCGAAATGGTGGACGCCTGGAACAAGTACCGCAAGGAACGCGGCTGGGGCATCGGCCTCACTTCCGGCGGCTACACCCTCGCCGCCGTCGGTTTCTGTTATGGCGGCATCTACATCTTGGCGGGCGTCGTCGGCACCATCTTCGTGGCCATCGGCGGCCAGGAAGCCGTCGACAAACTCTGGGCGGACCTCGGCCCCCGAGTCACCATCGGCGGTATCGCGATGTTCACCGGCCTTGCCATCGGCACCACCGGCGTCGTCCTCCTCTGCGTGGGCAACGGCAACATGCGCAAAACCGCCCGCCTCTGCAACGAAGCCGGCCTCCCGCCCGTCACCGAGGTGGAACTCACCCTCGGCCCCACGCCTTCGGGAGTAGGTTTAGCGTTGCATTTTTAGCCCTTTGGGCACCCGACAGATTCCGGGTCGAGCCCGGAATGACGAATAACAAACACGGAAAGAAAAAAGGATGGCTCCGATTTGGAAACATCCTTTTCACTTGTCCTAGAGTTTCCCCTTTAAATTGGATATTCGGCGAAGTCTAAACCGCCATTGCCATTGACAGAAATCGCGTAGGCTTCATCCCAAAGGTGTTCTCCGCTTATGTTGTCGAATACCTCCAAATAGAGGACCGCCGATGTGAAGTCGATATTGGAACCCCTGGTAATAGATGAAAAAATGTACTCGAGATCCATATCCGAGAAATGATTGCTATGAAAGACCCTGTCCACCTGAGTACGGGGGATGGGGATCATTTTATAGCCAGAAATCAATTCCGCGGAAGCGGTGACGGACAGATTGGTGTCGTAACTGCACGCACTCGTAACAAAGAGCGCCGCGACGAGGGATAGGATGAAAAGTACACGTTTCATAGGCTGTTAGTCTTGGATGCTTTTGAGGGCGGCGCGGATCTTAGCCTCGATTTCGTCGGCCAGTTCCGGGTTGTCCTGCATGACTTTCTTGGCGGCTTCGCGGCCCTGGGCGAGTTTCTGGTCGTTGTAGCTGAACCAGGAGCCGGACTTGGTGATGATGCCGAGCTCCACGCCGAGGTCCACGAGTTCGCTGGAGTGGGAGATGCCCTCGCCGAAGACGATGTCGAATTCGGCCTTCTTGAAAGGCGGGGCCATCTTGTTCTTCACCACCTTCACCTTCACGTGGTTGCCGAGGGCTTCCTCGCCGTCCTTGATCTGGGTGGTACGGCGGATGTCCAGGCGCACGGAGGCGTAGAACTTGAGGGCGTTGCCGCCCGTGGTGGTCTCGGGATTGCCGAACATGATGCCGATCTTCTCGCGCAGCTGGTTGATGAAGATGCAGCACGTATTGGTCTTAGAAATGTTCGCGGTGAGCTTGCGGAGGGCCTGGGACATCAGGCGGGCCTGGAGGCCGACCTTGTTCTCGCCCATCTCGCCTTCGATTTCCGCTTTCGGGGTGAGGGCCGCGACAGAGTCGATGACGACGATGTCGATGGCGCCGCTCCGGATCAGGTTATCTGCGATTTCGAGGGCCTGCTCGCCGTTGTCCGGCTGCGAGATGAGGAGGGTCTCAAGGTCCACACCGAGAGACTTCGCATAGGTCCTGTCAAATGCGTGTTCCGCGTCGATGATGGCGGCGATGCCGCCGGATTTCTGCGCTTCGGCGATCGCGTGGATCGCGAGGGTGGTCTTACCGCTGGATTCGGGGCCGTAGATCTCGATGATCCTTCCTTTCGGATAGCCGCCGATTCCGAGGGCGTGGTCCAGGGCGATGGAACCGCTCGGGATCACCTGCGCCGCATCCCATTCTGGCTGATCTCCCAACTTCATGATGGTACCCTTCCCGTAATCCTTCTCGATCTTGTCGATCGTCGCCTGCAATGCCTTCAATTTGGCGGCATTGACATCCGCACCGGTCTTTTCTTCTACTGCTTTAGCCATAATGTTATTTGTTTGTCGTTTCCCGGAGGCAACCGCCCCGATTGGCACAAAGTTATGAAAATAAATTGTTATTTTTGCATAGAATATGGAAAAGCTCCTCGGAAAAACTCCCTCCGAACTCAAGGAAATCGCGCTGTCGGCGGGCCTGCCGGGATTCACGGGCAACCAGTTGGCCCAGTGGATCTACGGGAAGCGCGTCCGCACCCTCGCGGAGATGACAAATCTCTCCAAAGCAGGCCGCGAACGCCTCGCCGAATCCTATGAGGTGGGCGTCGCCCTCCCGCTGGGCAAGGCGGTCTCCTCCGACGGCACCAGCAAGTATCTGTTCCCTGTCGATGGCAACCCGACCAACGCCGTGGAAGCGGTGATGATTCCGGACGGCGACCGCAAGACCCTGTGCGTCTCCTCCCAGGCCGGCTGCAAGATGGGGTGCAAGTTCTGCATGACGGGCCGGCAGGGATTCCACGGGAGCCTCTCCGCCGCGGACATTCTGTCCCAGTTCTTCGGCATCGATGAATCGGCGGAACTGACGAACACCGTCTTCATGGGCATGGGCGAACCCCTCGACAATTGGGAGGAGGTCAAGCGCACCATCGAGGTCCTGACGGCCCCCTGGGGCTTCGGCTGGAGCCCCAAGCGCGTCACCCTCTCCACCATCGGCGTCATCCCGAACTTGAAGCGCTACCTGGACGAGTGCCGCTGCCATCTGGCGGTGAGCCTGCACAACCCGTTCCCGGAGGAGCGCCTTTCCTTGATGCCCGTGGAAAAGGCCTATCCGATCGAATCGGTCATCGACCTGATCCGTCAATACGACTTCACCGGCCAGCGCCGGGTGAGCTTCGAATACACGATGTTCGCCGGCTTCAATGACACCCCGCGCCACGCCGACGCCCTCCTCCGCCTCCTCCAGGGGCTGGAGTGCCGCGTGAACCTGATCCGCTTCCACCGGATTCCGGATTTCCCGTACGGCACCAGCTCGCAGGCGGCGATGGAAGCCTTCCGGGACCGGCTGTCCCGGGGCGGGATTACCGCCACCATCCGCGCCTCCCGGGGCGAGGACATCCTCGCGGCCTGCGGCCTGCTCGCGGGCTTGCACAACCATGAATAATTGTATGAAAAAATATCTGCTCCTTTTCCTCCTTTCCCTTTTACCTTCGGTGCTCTTCGGTCAGGATTCGTCCTCGTCCGGCTTCGGCCTGGACGCGTCCGACGCGCAGGCGGTCCGGGACATGCGGAAAAGGATGGATGAGATTCGCAAGCGCCGGCCCACGGTGGCCCTCGTCCTCAGCGGCGGCGGCGCGAAGGGCGCGGCGACGGTCGGCGCCCTCAACTATCTGGAGCAGTACAATTTCCCGGTCGACATGGTCGTGGGAACAAGCATCGGCGGCCTGATCGGCGGCGTGTACGCGATGGGCTACAGCCCGGCCTTCCTGGATTCCCTGATGCGGAATATGGACTGGAAGCACACGATGAGCGACAAGGTGGACTGGAAGTACATCCCTTACAGCCGGCGCAAATACAAGGAGAGAGTCCTCCTCTCCTTCCCGTTCTACTACAGTATGGACGATTTCCAGGCGCAGCGCCAGGAGGATGTCCGGTATGCCGATGCCAGCGACGGCCGCCTCCATCTGTCCGCGGACGAGGATGACCCTCGCGACCTGGTCAGCAAATCCCTCCTGAGCAGCCTCCCGTCCGGTTTCCTCTTCGGCCAGAACGTCCAGTACCTGATTTCCAGCATCACGCCGGGACACGCGGATTCCACGGATTTCCTCCGTCTTCCGGTCCCGTTCGCCTGCGTGGCGACGGATGTCGTTTCCGGCAAGGCGAAAGTCTGGCACAGCGGCAGCCTCGGGACGGCGATGCGCTCCACGATGTCCATCCCGGGTTATTTCGCCCCGGTCCGCACGCGGGGCATGGTCCTGGTCGATGGCGGCATGCGCAACAACTTCCCCGTGGACCTTGCCCGGCAGATGGGCGCGGACGTGGTGATCGGCGTGGACCTGTCCGATTCCAAGTCCGGTTATGAGGACATCCATAACATCGCCGACATCCTCTGGCGCGGCATCGACATGTTCGCCGAGGACGCCTTCGAGCGCAACGTCCAGAGCGTGGACATCCGCATCAAGCCCGACCTCACGGGGTACGGGATGATGAGTTTCAACGCCGATGCGGTGGACACGATGCTGGTCCGGGGATACAAGGCCGCGGAGGCGAAGGCGGAGGAACTCGCCGCCGTCCGCCGCTGGCTGGGCGACGACACCCTCACCCTGGCGGGAAAGCGTTCCATCGACCTGAGCACCCACAAGGTCCGGATCGATGGTGTCGAGGTCACTGGCGTCTCGGGCGCGGATGCGGAATATATCCGGGCGAAGCTCAAGATCCATGCGGGGGACGTCGTTTCCCGGGTGGAGGTGGAAGACGCCGTGAACACCATCTACGGCAAGGGCGCCTACGAATATGTCAGCTATGAGATGCTGGGGGAGGAAGAGCCTTTCCACCTGAGAATCAACTGCAAACGGGGACCTAAGCATCTTCTGGGCGTGGGATTCCGGATGGATACGGAGGAACTGGTGTCCCTGCTGCTGAACGTGGGCCTGAACACGACGTCGATGCAGGGCGCATCCATGGACCTGACCGCACGCATCGGCGCAAACCCTTATCTGGACGCTCATTACGCTTACGAGACCCCGCGCTGGCCCACCTTCAACATCCGGACGAACCTCCGCTGGACGGACCATAACAGCTTCCTGATGGGCACGAACCGCTTCAATGTCGGTTATCTTTCTTTCGCGCAGGAGGTCTATGCCTCCAACATGGAATGGTCGGGCCTGGACATCAAGGGCGGTCTCCGGAACATGTACTTCAATATCGCGCACCTGCTGGCGAGCGATGTCATCGGCGATTACGACCGCAGCCTCTGGAGCTCCGACTATCCGGGACTCTTCATCGACGCGACGGCTTATACCCTGGACGACGGGAATTTCCCGCGTGAGGGCTTCTCCGCCAATATGCGGTATGACCTCGTCTCCCGTGTTTTCGACGGCCCGAGTTATCCGGGCTTCTTCGGCATCGTGAGCGCCCAGGGAAAGATGCCGGTCCCTATCAATTCGCGGTTCACCCTCATCCCGCAGGGCGGTCTCCGCTTCATCTTCGGTGACGACATCCCCATTCCGTTCGCCAATGTGATGGGCGGTGAGATGGCCGGCAGGTACGTGGACCACCAGCTGCCTTTCATCGGCCTGGACAACGCCGCGTTCCGGCGTAACAACATGGTCGTCCTCCGGATGGACCTGCGCTATCGGCTGGCGAAGAACAACTATCTGACCGGCATGTTCAACTACGCCCGCGACTTCGCCTCGTTCCGCCAGTTCGAGACGGGCGAGGATATCTGGGGTGGCGGTGTCGGCTATTCCTACAACTCCATCGTCGGTCCCCTGAAGGCGATTGTCCATTATTCCTCGCTCACCAAGAAGGTGGGGTTCTACGCCTCCCTCGGCTTTGATTTCTGACGATGGAAGAGAAAAAAGTCCTCGAACGGCTGCAGCGCCAGTGCGCGCGGATGGAGTCCTGCACTTTCGACGTCCGCCGGAAGGCCATGAAGGCGCTGGAAGGGGACGCGGAAGCCGCGGATCGGATTGTCGCTTCGCTCGTGAAGGACCGTTTTGTCGATGACCGCCGCTATGCGGCCGCCTTCGCCCGCGAGAAGTCCTCGCTGCAAGGCTGGGGCCCGGTGAAAATCCGCTTCCAGCTACGTGGAAAGGGGATTGCCGATGCAATCATCTCGGAGGCCCTGCAGGAAATCGACACCGACAAAGCGGCCTCGAAACTGGAGAAAATGGCCGCCGACAAATACCGTCTCCTGAAAGACGACCCCCAGTGCAAACTGAAGCTGCTCAAGGCCCTCCTCTCCAGGGGCTACGGCTATGACGAGGTGGAGGCGGCCGTCTCCCGTGTAATGAAAAATCAGTAGTTCGATGAAACGGATTCTTTTGATAGTAACGGCCCTGCTGGCCATCGGTACGGGCGTCCGGGCCCAGGATTTCGACCGGGACTTCGAGAACGCCACCCTCCGCCTGGACTATGTCTTCTGCGGGGACAACGCTCATCAGGCCATCTACTTCCAGCAGGCCCTCCGCACCTCCGAATGGGCGGGCCGGCGGGAGAACCTGTCCGCGCCGCTGCTGGAGGGCAACGGCCAGATCCGCGTACTGGATCCGGAGACCGGAGCCTGCCTGTATGCCAATTCCTTCTCCACCCTGTTCCAGGAGTGGCAGGTTACCGAAGAGGCCCTGCATGTGCAGAAAGCCTTTGAGAACTGCTTCCAGGTCCCGTTCCCTAAGCGGCCGGTGGACATTGAGGTTTTCCTGCTGGATACGCATCGCAGGCAGTCCTCTTACTTGAAGCATCGCATCGACCCGACCGACATTTTGATCCGGAAGTTGGCGGACAACGGGAACTCTTCCACCGTCGTGTGGAAGGGCGGTCCGGTGGACAAGACCATCGACATTGTCGTGGTTTCCGAGGGATATGCCGCGACGGAGAAGGCCAAGTTCTACCGGGATGCGGAACGGGTGGCCCTGGCCCTGTTCGGGCATGAGCCCTTCGCGAGCCTCCGGGACAAGTTCTCCGTCCGGGCGGTCTTCGCCCCGTCGGCGGATTCCGGCGTGAGCGTACCCCGCCTGGATGCCTGGAAGCGGACGGTGACGGACAGCCATTTCGACACCTTCTATACCGACCGCTACCTGACCACCTCCGCGCAGCAGAAAGTGTACGACGCCATCGGCACCGTCCCTTTCGAGCATATTGTTGTCCTTGTCAATACCGCCATTTACGGCGGTGGCGGCATCTATAACTCCCTGACCATCATGAACTCCGACCATCCCACCTTCGTCCCGGTGATGGTCCATGAGTTCGGCCACGCCTTCGGCGGCCTGGCCGACGAGTACGCCTACGGCGACCAGGTGGAAACCATGTATCCTGCCGATACCGAGCCTTGGGAGCCGAACATCACGACGCTTCACGATTTCTCCGCCAAATGGCAAGATATGATTCCGAAGGGAACGGTCATTCCCACGGAGCAGGATGACCTGGACAAGCAGGATGTCCGCCGCATCTGGTCCACCTTCACGCCCGAGCAGAAGCAGCTGCTGAACCTGAAGCTGGGCGTCTATGAAGGCGCCGGCTACCAGACGAAAGGCGTCTATCGCCCCGTCCAGGAATGCCGCATGCGCATCAACGAGTGCGAAGAATTCTGCCCCGTCTGCGCCCGTGCCATCGTCCGGATGATCGAGTATTATACGCGGTAAAACTTTTTTTCTCTGATTCACGCAGTATTCCTGCTATTCTGGAGTTTAATATATGATGGAAGAACAGGAACTTGCCATTCGTTGTGCCCGCGGAGACAATGCGGCGCGCAGGGAACTGTACATGCAGTACGGCTCCCGTATCCTTGCGCTGTGCCGTCGCTATGTTTCCGACCCGGCCGATGCGGAGGACCTGAGGCAGGATGCGTTTGTCAAGATTTACCGCGTCATCGGCCGCTTCCATTGGACACGTCCCGGCTCGCTGTATTCCTGGATGGCGAGGGTCACCATCAACCTGGCATTCGATTCGTACGGGAAGCGCCGGCGCCTGGCCCGGGAGTTGGTGGACGTGGAGACGGTGGAGAACGTCCTTCCGGCCGAATCGACCTATGAGGAGGCCGTCTCGGTGCCGCCGGAGGTGCTTTCGGCGATGATCGAAGCGTTGCCGGAGGGCTATCGCACCGTGTTCAAGCTGTACTGCATCGACGGTCTCTCCCACAAGGATATCGCCGCCCTTCTTGGAATCAAGGAGAAGAGCTCATCCGCCAGCCTTTCCCGGGCGCGGGCGATGCTTTCCGATGCGATCCGGGAATATTGGCGCAATCAGGAAGATGGCGCTTCCCCCGAAAGCTGGGCTGGCATTCTCCGCAAAATGCGCCGCGCGACCGCCCTGCGTGTCAGCGCGACCGCAATGGCGCTCTTGCTGCCTATCTCCGCCCTCCTTCTCTGGCACTCCAACCGCCAACCCGCCGCCCCCGCCATCGCCGAGGTTACCCCCACCGCCCCGGCCGAACCTTCGACCGTCCCTGAAGAATTGATGGCTGTTCAGGAAGAAACAGTTATTCCTAATGGTCGTCCTTCTGTCCTTCCGGGTGATTCTTCCAGAATGCTTAGTGATTCTTCCGTCACTCCGAGTGACTCTTCGTCCGTTCCGGACGATTCTTCTGTCATTCCGGGCGAAGCGAAGGAATCTGTCTCCTCCGACACGCTCGCCTCACCTCAGAAACCTCGTCAGAAGCCTGAGCATGAACCCCGGCAGGAGTCCCGCCCCGATCCTATCGACCCCTTCCTCACCCTTCCCGAACAAATCCAGCGGAATCGTCCCCGCATCTCCCTCAGCCTCCGGGCCGGCTCCGGAACCGCCCGAAGGAGCATGGACGTCAATTTGAATGCGACCCCCTATATCGCGGCATTGACATATATGAACGAAGTCAATCCTTATAACGATATTGACGTAATTAACGGAATTGAAGTATTGAATGTCAGGTCCAATTATGACAAAGCGATCGAGTGGCTTTCGAACAATTCGGCACAGATTGTTTCCAAATCGACCACGGACCATTATCGGCACGATCTTCCCGTATCGTTCGGCCTGACGGCCCGGATGGAACTGATACCGCGGTTGGGCGTGGAAAGCGGCCTTGAATATACTTATCTGCATTCCATCGTCCTTTCGGAGGCCGTGCGGATGGACCAGCGGCTGCATTTTGTGGGCATTCCCGTCCGGGTGGATACCCGGTTGTGGTCCCGGAACGGTATCGACCTGTATGCCGGTCTGGGCGCCAAGGCGGAGAAGTGCATTTCCGCCACCATGGGCAAGGTCGAGTGCGAGGAACCGCGCCTGCAATGGTCCACGGAGGCCTTTGCCGGCGTCCAATACCGGATCGCCCCTCGGGCCCATCTCTATCTCCAGCCGCAAATCTCCTACAGTCTCACGAAGACGGACCTTGTCACCTACCGTACCGAGACCCCGATGATGTTCACGCTCAACGCCGGCCTTCGATTTGATTTGAAATAATACGCAGTATTTCCGCTCCGGGGGAGTTATATAAATAAAAGTATTATTTTTGCGTATATGAAACGGATCATTATCCTTGCCGTCACCTTGATGGCCTTGTCCTGCAGCAAGGACAACCCTTACAGAATCTCTCCGGAGGAACTTCTCAACAACCCCTTAAAGGCTGCCAAGACGACCATTGTCACGAAAGGCCCTGACGCCACGGAAGCGGTTGCGTCATACAGTAATGTCGCTGTCTATAAGCAGAGCGAATTTGAAGGGCAGTCATGGTTTATCGCCTCTAGCGGTGGCAGGATGGTTTACGATATGTTCGTGCTCAGTTTCTATTTTGACAGCATTGACAATATGAAGGTCGGGAAAACGCTGAAGCCGAACCGTTTCATGTTCTCATTCGTCGCTTCAAGTGACAGTAATGCAACTACTTATGAATATGAAGGGAAGATTACGCTTGCTGACAAGGGCGACGACTATGTCATCTTATATTTTGACAATGTCCATCTCAGTTGTTCGCTCGGAGACTACCTGACCAACGGCTATCTTTATTGCCCGCTTCATGAAAAGTTTGAGGTGTCCGAATAGTTTTTCCCAAATGCAAGACAAAATGAAAAAGATTCTTCTGATCACCCTCGCCCTGGCCGCCCTGGCCGGCTGTTCGAAATCGGACGTATGGAAATCCAAGGACTTCACGCATACGGGCTGCGCCCCCGAAACGAGATCCGGCTTCTTCGGTGAACCATCTCTGCTCACGCTCAAGTACGAAGACGGTGACTTGCGGGTTACCCACACGAATGCTGAGCTGAACTGTGCCTTCAAGGAGCGCGGACTTGTCTGCAACGTGAGTGTCAAGGGGAATGACATCTATTATCGTGTGGATTATGAAAGTCAGGAAGATATGGAGGCCAACTGCTTCTGCCGGGTCGAAAAGATGTCTTCCGCCGTCCCCGGCCTGGAGGTAGGAAAGGAATACACCCTTCACTACAGTGTTCTGTACGACGGCTACAAACCGATCCCCTTCAAGTTCCGCAAGGGCTTTCATCAAATCTTGGATTTGGACGAATGGCGTAATATCGTAATTACTGAATAAACGAACAACCCCGCATCCTAACCGATGCGGGGTTGATTTTTCACTGCAAGTCGGGCCGATTACCGCTCCCAGAGGATCTCTCTCGCGAGGGCGGGCTTGTCGGTGGTGATCTGGTCCACGCCGAGGTCGCGCATGGCGCGGATGTCCTTGGGCTCGTTCACCGTCCAGACATTGACACTCATGCCCAGGTCGTGGGCTTGCTTCACCCATTCGGGGTGCTTGGCAATGACATTGTATTCGTAGTCGATGCCGGTGATGCCTTCCGCGTGCAGCTGGGCCGGGGCGATGTCACCGCCCAGGTACTGAACCGTGTAACCGGCGGCCTTCTTGGCGAGCTGCTGGCAGATGTAGTGGCTGAAAGAGATGAAGACGACCTTGGTGGGCTCGGAGGCACGGCGGGCATACTGGGCCGGGATGCCTGCGGGAGCCGGTGCCGGCTTCAGGGCCTGGAGGCACTTGGCGACGAGTTCATCCTCGCGCTCCTGCGTGGTCTGCGGCTTGAGTTCCATGACGGGCATGCACTCGCGTCCGCGGGTGGCGGCGGCCATGTATTCCGCGAGGGTAGGGAGGTGTTCGCCGTTGGCGAGCCGGTTGTGACGGATGTCCTCGAAGTTGCTCTGCTGGATGTCCAGGTTGCCGATGGTCTGGTCGTGATGCACCACGGGCACGCCGTCGGCGGTCAGGTGGATGTCGAACTCACTGCCCCAGAGGCCGAATTCCTGGGCCTTGCGGATGGACGCGACGGAGTTCTGCGCGTTGCCTTCCCAGTAGCCGCGGTGGGCGACGATCTGCGTCTTCGGGATGCGGTTCGCACACCAGGCCTTGACGTCGTTCCAGCGGTAGAAGATGCCGTCGACGGCCTTGAGGGCCGGGAGTCTCGTCTCGCGTTCGTTCATCAGGAATTTGACGAGGATATCCTTGTTCTTCTCGCTCCGGTAGAAGATCATCTGCAGGTTCGCGGCGAACGGGCAGAAATAGGACGGGAGCCATTTGTCGGCGGCCTCCTCGACGGTGTAGCGCTCGCTCACACCTTCCAGGCCCAGGTAGCAGACCAGGCCCAGGTACGGCCAGTCGTGGCCGAAGCACAGGTCGGCGGCCTTCTTGACCTTGCCGGAAATGACGGCATCGGCCTGGCTGATGAGGGTGTCGACAAGTTCCTGGGAGCGCGGGATACGGATTTCGCCGTTCAACTTGGAGTCGCACTGGTTGAGGTAGGCCGACAGGTAGTTCAGTTCATGGAAGTGGACCACATTCTCGAAGGGGAGGTAGCGGAACATGTTGTCCGGAATCTCGAAGGGATCGGAGACGCGGGCGCAGTCGTAAATGGCGTTCTGGAAGTCGTAGGCGTCCGGAATGAGCTTTTTGGCCTTGGCGGGATCCGTGAACAGGGTCTTGTACACGGCAACTGTATCCCACTGGAACGTCTTGCGATAGTCGGCCAGGGCCTTGTTGGTGCGGGCGATGAGGGTGTTGTTCTCACCGCGGGCGATGTAAGCGTAGAATTTCTCGCCCGTGTCCAGGTCCATGTCCAGGTCCGGCTGCAGGGCCTGCAGGCGCGCGGTGAAGCCGTTCATCGACACGATGCAGCGCGGGGTGGTGCTGGAAACGGCGCGCAGATGCTTGCATCCATCCTGGAACACCTCCGGGAAGCGGTTGTACATCCGCTCCGCCAGCCGGGCGTGCTCGCGGACGCCGCGGGGCGTCAGGCGGCCGTCCATGTCGTTGTGCAGCTGATAGATCAGGGCCGCCTCGCGCATCAGGGAGTCACCGGCGGGCGTGAGAAGGTTCTGCTCTTTAGCCTGCATCAGCAGGTCGCGGACCTTCTTGTACTGGGGACCGCCCCAGTCCGAACGGGATCCGTGACGTCCGTAGTGGCTGATATAGAAAGCCTTGTATCCCTTGGGCGCAGGGGTGTCCTTGACATCGTCGAATTCGTAGGAGTGGGTGTTGAACGCGGCGCGGCGGATGTCGCCTTTCAGATACTTCACCACCGGGGTTTCAGACTGGGCGAAGGCCGAAAGCGAGAAGATGGCTGTGGCGGCCAGGAGAATGAGTCGTTTCATGTGTTATTGTGTTTTCTACAAATATATGCAAAATCGTTTACTTTGCAAAAATTTCTTACATTTGTACAAATTTTAAAGAAATAGACATCATGGTTAAAGTAGACGTTAAAGGTTGCAACGCTTTCGTGGACGCAAACAAATATCAGGAGTATGTAGGAAAGGCCCTGAAGGCTTTCGACGTGCTGGTCGCCGGGAACGGCGCGGGGAATGATTTCCTCGGCTGGAAGCACCTGCCGTCCGAGACGCCGGAAAGCCTCATCGCGGACTGCGAGGCCATCCGGGACGACTGGAAGGCCAAGGGCGTGGACCTGGT
Source organism: Bacteroidales bacterium (assembly GCA_017558775.1). Classification (GTDB taxonomy): domain Bacteria; phylum Bacteroidota; class Bacteroidia; order Bacteroidales; family UBA932; genus Cryptobacteroides. The sequence goes on from JAFYTP010000099.1 coordinate 103,972, forward strand.
GGTCGCCATCGGTATCGGCGGTTCCTACCTTGGCGCCAAGTGCGCCATCGAGGCCCTGAGCCACAATTTCGCGAAGCAGCTGTCCAAGAAGGACGCCGCCGAGGTGGTCTTCGCGGGCAACAACCTCTCCGAGGAGTACCTGGCTGAGCTGATGGACCTCTGCGCTGAGCGCAACGTCGCTTGCATCGTGATCTCCAAGTCCGGCACCACCACCGAGCCGGCCGTCGCCTTCCGCATTGTCAAGCAGTACCTGGAGGACACATACGGCAAGGCCGAGGCCGCCGAGCGCATCGTCGCCATCACCGACGCGAAGAAGGGCGCCCTCAAGACGCTCTCCACCCAGGAAGGCTACAAGACCTTCATCGTTCCGGACAACGTGGGCGGCCGTTTCTCCGTTCTCACCCCGGTGGGCATCCTGCCTATCGTCGTCGCCGGATTCGACATGCGCGCCATCCTCGCCGGCGCCCTTGAGGCTGAGAAGGCTCTCGCCGTGAAGTCCGAGGAGAACCCCGCCATCGTCTATGCCGCCATGCGCAACCTCCTCTATTCGGAGTATGGCAAGAAGGTCGAGATCCTGGTCAATTACAACCCCAAGTTCACCTATCTCGCCGAGTGGTGGAAGCAGCTCTACGGCGAGTCCGAGGGCAAGGACGGCGTGGGTATCTTCCCCGCCTCTGTCAACAACACCGCCGACCTCCACTCCATGGGCCAGTTCATCCAGGAAGGCGACCGCGTCATGTTCGAGACCGTCGTCCATGTGGAGAAGGCCACCCGTTCCGTGGTCATCGGCTCCGACCCTCAGAACCTGGACCAGCTGAACTACCTCGCCGGCCAGCATGTGGAGCACTGCGGCCAGATGGCCGAGCTCGGCACCGTCATCGCCCACCAGGACGGCGGCGTGGCCCAGCTCCAGATCGCCGTGGAGAAGGTCGACGCCTTCAACCTCGGCTCCCTGTTCTATTTCTTTGAGTTCGCGTGCGGCGTGAGCGCGTACACGCTGGGCGTGAATCCGTTCAACCAGCCCGGCGTCGAGGCCTACAAGAAGAACATGTTCGCCCTCCTCGAGAAGCCCGGTTTTGAAGAGGCCACCAAGGCCATCAAGGCCCGCCTTTAGGGGTTTCGTCGAACGAATCGGGCCGTTCGTCTAAAAGCGGCACCGACCCCTTGCATATTGCGGTACTTTTGCTCTCGGAATTCGAAAACAAAAGTATCGCAATATTATGAAACGCATTTTCATCCTCCTTACCGCCCTCTTCGCAGGCCTCCTCGCCAACGCGCAGGAAATCCGTACCGTCAAAGGAATCGTCCTCGATTCCCTGACCCGCGAACCCGAACCCGCGGCCATCCTCCAGTTCTTCAAGACCGGCGATGACTCCAAGGCCGTCGCCTTCACCACCACCGCCGAGGACGGCACGTTCACGCATATCTTCGACGTCAAGGGCGATTATTACCTTCTCTTCGACAATATGGGCCGCAAGCAGGTCCGCCGTTACTTCAAGATCAACGGGGAAGAGGTCATCGACCTGGGCGAGATCCTGGTCGAGGACGCTGCCGAGGTCCTCAAGGCCGGCACCGTCACCGCCATGCGCCCGCTCGTGAAAATGGAAGTGGACAAGCTCACCTACAATGTCGAGGACGACGTGGACTCCAAGACCTCCACCGTGCTGGACATGCTCCGCAAGGTCCCGATGGTCTCCGTCGACGGCCAGGACAACATCTCCGTCAACGGCTCCTCCTCCTTCGTGGTGTATGTCGATGGCAAGCCCAACCAGATGATGTCCCAGAACGCCTCGCAGATCTTCAAGATGATGCCCGCGAGCTCCATCAAGAACATCGAGGTGGTCACCAACCCGGGCGTCCGCTATGACGCCGAGGGCGTGGGCGGTGTGCTGAACATCACCACCAACAAGGCCGTCACCGGCGGCCAGAGCGCGGCTGACGGCATGTACGGCACGCTCCGCGCCCAGGCTTCGACCCGCGGTTACGGCGGCGGCCTGTTCGGCAGCATGCAGCAGGGCAAGTTCGCCTTGACCGCCAATGTGAACGGCATGCAGCAGGCGAGCAAGGGGACCGTGATGGACATGACCCGCACGCAGGACAACGGCTTCTCCACCTCCACCCACACCGAGTCCAACATGGCGATGCCGATGCTGATGGGCAACCTCAGCGCCAGCTATGAGATCGACAGCGAGAACCTGGTGTCCGCCACCCTCGGCCTGATGCACTTCGGCACCAACAACACCAGCGGCACCACGAACACGATGCTGTTCGCCCCCGGCGCCGAGGCCTTCACCTACACCGGCACGACCGAGTCCCTGATGACCCGCAACAGCATTTCCGCCGGCGCCGACTACCAGCACACCTGGGCCGATTTCCCCGGCCGCACCTTCACCCTGTCCTATCAGTACAACGGTGCTCCGTCCGTGAACAACACCCTGAACACCTTCAACGCCGCAAGTATCCCTGGCTTCGACCTGACCGACCGCAAGTCCGACGGCCGCACCGGCTCCACCGACCACACCGTCCAGGCCGATTTCACCACCCCGATCGGCGTGTACTACAGCCTTTCCACCGGCGCCAAGTACATCGACCGTCACAACTCCTCCGAGCAGCAGGATTATCTGTGGGACGGGACCAAGTTCGTCGTGAACCCCCTCAGCAGCCTGAACTATGACTTCTACAACCGCATCGGCGCGGCTTATGCCGAGCTCACCGGCAACTTCGGCACCATCGGCATCAAGGGCGGCGTCCGCTACGAGCACACCTGGCAGTCTTACAACTCCTCCGCCCAGACGAACCCGTTCAGCACCAACTACGGCAGCCTGGTCCCGACCGCGAGCATCCAGTGGAGCCCGTCGATGACCCAGAACATCGGCATCAGCTACAACATGCGCATCTCCCGCCCGGGTATCTCCTACCTGAACCCGTACGTGGACACCACCGATCCGACCGCCCTTACCTACGGCAACACCGACCTCGAAGTCGAGCGCGGCCACAACGTCTCCCTCGTGTACAGCGCCTATACCCCGAAGGTGATGGTCAATGCCACCCTGCGCTACAGCTATACCGGCAACGGTATCTCCTCCTACAGCTTCTATGACGAGAACAACCTGCTGAACACGACCTACGGCAACATCGTCACGAGCCAGAGCACGGGCCTGAACGCCTACCTGATGCTGAATCCGACCAACAAGACCCGCATCATGATCAACGGCGGCCTGACCTACAGCGACATCTCCAGCGCGCAGCTCGACCAGAGCAACAGCGGCTGGGCCTACAACCTGATGGTCGGCGGCCAGCAGACCCTCCCTTGGGATATCCGCCTGAGCGCCAACGCCATCATGATGGGCAGCCAGGTGACCCTCCAGGGCCGTACCACGGGTATGTCGATGGCGATGGTCGGCCTGACCAAGTCCTTCCTGAACGACCGCCTGAGCTTCTCCGTGAACGGCATGCTCCCGCTCGCCAAGGGCTTCGAGATGTCCATGAGCTCCCACACCGTCGGCAACGGCTTCGTCTCCGACATGAGCACCACGATCCCGATGCGCCAGATCACCTTCCAGGTCAGCTGGACCTTCGGCAAGCAGGGCAACTACTCCGCCAAGCGCGCCAGCCGCACCATCCAGAACGAGGACCAGCTGAACAGCACCACGACCGCGGAAAGCATTGGAAACATTATGATGTAATTATTGCTATATTTGCAATATGCAAAACCTGAAACGAAGAAACCTCATCCTGAACACCACCCAGATCATCGTCTGGGTTGGTGTTTTTATCATTCCGGCCCTGGTCACCTGGACGACGACCGGCCATATGCAGCAGGCGTTCAGCGTGTTCCGCCACGGGCTCCGGATTACGCTGCCGCTATTCATCCTGTACTGCCTGAACTTCTACTATCTCGTCCCGAAGTTCCTGCAGGGCGAGAAGAAGATGGTCAAGTGGTTCTACATCATCAATATCATCCTGGTGGTGGGCTGGACCGCGTTCCGCTACATTCCCTGGCATCCCATCGAGTTTCCGGAGGAGGTGGTGCATCAATTCGGGATGCGGAACATGTGGGCTTTCTTCGTGGGCGCCATCATCGCCCGGCTGTTCCTCCAGACGCTGGTGATCGTCATCGCCGTGGGACTCCGTCATGTGATGCGTTCGAACGAGCTGGAAATGCAGTTCGAGGAAGAGCGCCGAAAGACGGCGGAGGCGGAATTGACCTGGCTCAAGCACCAGCTCAATCCGCATTTTCTGTTCAATACCCTGAATAACATATCGTCATTGACACAGATCGATCCCGACAAGGCGCAGGAAAGCATCGGCCAGCTCAGCGACTTGCTGCGGTATGCCCTGTATGACAGCGAGTCGGAGAAGGTGTCGCTCGTGTCGGAGATCGAGTTCATGGACAATTACATCGACCTGATGGCGCTCCGGTGCAACGACTTGACGAAGGTGGAGAAGAATCTGGAGGCTCCGTCCCGCCCGGTGGAGGTGGCGCCGCTCCTGTTCATCTCCCTGGTGGAGAATGCCTTCAAGCACGGGGTCAATGCCCGGCATCCTTCCTTTGTGAAGGTGGCGATGCGGATGGACGGGGACGACCTCGTCTTCACCTGCGACAACTCCCTGTTCGAAAAGCAGGGGACCGACCGGATCGGCTCCGGCATCGGCTTGGAGAACATGAAACGGCGGCTGGAGCTGCTGTATCCAGGCCGGTACACTTATGAGCAGAATGCTACCGACGATACTTATCACGTGAAAGTTACCCTGAAAGCGCTATGACCTCCCTCCGCTGCATCGTCGTGGACGACGAGCCCCTCGCCGTCAAGATGTTGGAAAACTTCATCGAACGGACCCCGTTCCTGGAGCTGGCCGGTTCCTACACGGACCCGGTCCTTGCCCTGTCGGAAATCCGCACGCAGGCCCCTCAGCTCGTCTTTCTGGACATCCAGATGCCGGACCTGAGCGGCATGGAACTGTCCCGGATGATCCCGGACGGCACCCGCATCATCTTCACGACGGCCTTCAAGCAGTATGCCTTCGAAAGTTACGAAGTCTCCGCGCTGGACTTCCTCCTCAAGCCCATCCGTTACCAGAAGTTCCTGGAGGCGGCCGAGAAGGCGCGGGAGTGGTTCACGCTGAAGGAGGCTGCGACGGCGACTCCCACCCCCGATGCGCCCACGTCCACCTTCTTCAAGGTCGATGGTGCCCTCCGGAAGGTGGAGCTCTCTGATATATTGTTCGTTGAGGGAATGAAGGACTACGTGATGGTCTACCTCGCCTCGCAGAAGCAGCCGCTAGTTACTCACGTCACAATGAAAGCGATGGAAGAGATGCTCCCCGCGGGCTTCATGCGCATCCACCGCTCCTTCATCGTCGCCCTGGACAAAGTCGCCTCCGTGAGCGGCACCGGCGATGTTAAAGTCGGCGACCGCCTCCTCCACGTCTCCGACGCCTACCGCGAAGCCTTCGACGCCTATCTCCGCGAGCATTCGATTGCTAGATAGGGGCTATTTCACCACTTGACCATTCAGGAACACCTGCCGGATGAAAGGAGTCTGGTAGGTGTAAGGGATTTTTGTCAATGTCCACCCGGGGTGGGTGAGGATGAGGTCCGCACGTTTGCCGGGGGTGATGGAACCGGTAATGTTGCTGACACCCATGGCATAAGCGCTGTTCAGGGTGACGGCGTTGAGGGCCTGGGTGGGGGTGAGGCGCATGCGGATGCAGGCGAGGGCCATGACGAAGCGTATGTCGCCGGAGGGAGAGGAGCCGGGGTTGTAGTCCGATGCCAGGGCGATGCCGAGGCCTGCATTGATGAACTCTTTCGCGCGCCCGAAAGGGATGCCCAGGAAGAAGGACGAGCCGGGAAGCATCGTGGGTATCGTCTCGGTGCCCCGTAAAGCGTTGATTTCCGCGTCCGTAGTCCGTTCCAAATGGTCCACGGACAGGGCGTTGTGCTTCACGCCCACCTGCACGCCGCCGCTGACGGCAAGCTCGTTGGCATGGATCTTCGGGCGTAGGCCGCAGGCAGCGCCGACGGTCAGGATCCGGTCTGTATCATCGACAGTGAAGAATCCCTCGTCGCAGAAAACATCGACAAAATCTGCGAGTTCCGCCGCTTGGGGCATCATGTCGATGACCGCCTGCACATAGCTTTCGTGCGTGTAGCCGCGGCCGACGGCATGGGCGCCGAGGAAGGTCGATTTCACCAGCGCGGGGACGGTTTCCCGGATGCGGCGGATGACGCGCAGCATCTTGAGTTCGTCCGCCGGATTCAGCCCGTAGCCGCTCTTGATTTCGATGGCGCCGGTACCCTTGGCCATCATCTCCCGGACGCGTTCCATCGCCTGGCGATAAAGCTCGTCCTCGGAGGTCTCGTGCAGCAGGTCGGCGGAGTTGAGGATCCCGCCGCCCCGGGCCGCGATCTCCTCATAGCTGAGCCCATTGATCTTGTCCAAAAACTCCCCGTCCCGGCTCCCGGCATACACGATGTGCGTATGGCTGTCGCAGAACGCCGGCATGACCATGCCGCCCTGGGCGTCGATAGATTCCCGGTCGGAGCCGGGAATGACGATCCTGCCCCCGTCATGGCCGACTTGATCGGCCATCTGGCCGAACCCAGTGATCCTTCCGTCCTCGACGGCGAGCCAGGCGTCCTTGATCACGCCCGTCTCCGCCATCTCCGCGCCCTGCTTCCGCAGCACGCCCTCCGGCACGATGCCTACGAGTTCGCCTATGTTGGTGATAATCATAGATATTGCTCCTGGCGGATGAATTCAATCGACTTGTCGATGAGGGGGTGCATGTAGGTGTCGTTGTCGATGAAGGGGACGACTTTGCGGTAGTCTTCGAAGATGCGTTCGAGGATGGGGGAGGTCTTGGCCGGGCGGCGGAATTCGAGGGCCTGGGCGGCGTTGAAGAGCTCGATGGCGAGGACGGTTTCCACGTTGTCCACCACGCGGACGAGCTTGGTCGCGGAGTTGGAGCCCATGCTCACGTGGTCCTCCTGGCCCTGCGACGACGGGATGGAGTCGCAGGAGGCGGGCCAG
>JAFYTP010000100.1 GCA_017558775.1 Bacteroidales bacterium
GTCGATACCCTGCTGGATCATGGCCTGGATGTCGTTCTTGGAAGGGTCCACGTAGTCGCAGAGGGCCAGGTCTTCGGGCAGGACCTCGTAGATGCCGAACTTCTCCATCTTCTCGATGTCGCCCGCGAGGCAGGCCTTGATAAGGTAGATGGGGAAGATGTCCATCGGGGTCACGTCCTCGAAGCACTTGGTCTCGACGAAGGCGCGGGGACCGCCGTGCAGGTTGGTGTCCATGTCGTACTTCTTCTTGGGGGTGAGCCAGGAGAAGTAGCACCAGGAGGAGCTATGCACTTTCGGGCGGAAGGGCTTCGCCCAGCCGAACCACTCGCGCTCCGTGCCTTCGTGCAGGAGGGTGAGCTGGTCCTGGAAGAAGCCGAGGCAGCCGTCGGCGCCGAGGTTCTCGCCGGTGAGGACGTCACCGCCGATGACACGGGCGTCGGCCGGGACGTCGGTGATTTCCTTCACCGGGGTGCCCGGGAGGGCGACGACGTAAGCGGGATCCGCCACGACGGGGCCGGTGACGGCCACCTTGCGGGTGAGGTCCAGCTTGCCGGTGTTGATCACGCGGCCGAGGGCCGCCACAAATAAAATGGGCATCGTCCACACGGTCTCACCCTTCTGGATGGGAGCGATGTGGCTGATCTGCACGCCCACGTTGCCGGCGGGGTGCTTGCCGCTGACGGAATGGACGATGGCGTTCTCCACCTTGTGGAACGGGCTGCTGTTCCAGACGGCCTTGTTCACGGAGAAGTGGACACCGCCGTCGGTGAGCTTGGCGAGTGCATTGACACCGGCCTGGATGTCCGCGAAGCGGTCGCCGAGGGTGAACTCGGTGTCGGCCGCGAGGGGGGCGGTGCTGAAGGAAGAGATGAAGATGGCCTTCGGACGGAGGGCGGGATCCGCCTGGACGCCGTAAGGACGCTGGGTGAGGGCGCCCCAAAGGCCGGTCTTGAGGAGAAGCTCCTTCACCTGGTCCGCGTCGGCGGGGACTTTGGTCCCGAAATCGACATACTCCTGGGAGGCGTCGGCATCGACCAGGACGGCGAGCAGCTTTCTCTTATCACCCCGGACGATGCTCTTCACCGTGCCGCTGACCGGCGAGGTGACGAGGATCTGGGGCTTCTGCTTGTCGGCGAGGACGGGGGAACCGGCGAGTACGCGGTCGCCTTCCTTCACGAGCAGTCTCGGAAGGAAACCATTGAAATCCGTGGGTTTGATGGCGACGACGCCCGGTTTGACCGTCTTCACGACCTTCTGGGCGGCGGCACCCTTCACGGGGATGTCGAGGCCCTTTTTCAAAACGAGCTGGTTGGACATTATCAAATAGTTTATGAACTTTCTCTTATTAGAGACTGCAAATTTACACTTTTTTTTGCTATTTTCGTGCAAAATATTGTGGAAGATATGAGCGCGATATTAGAGGATTTGAACAAGGAGCAGAGGCAGGCGGTTGAAAGTGTGGAAGGACCGGTGCTGATCGTGGCGGGGGCAGGCTCCGGAAAAACCCGCGTATTGACTTCCAGAATCGCCTATATGATCGAAAAGGGGACCGATCCCTCGCGGATCCTGGCCCTCACTTTCACCAAGAAGGCCGCCACCGAGATGAAGGAGCGCATCGCCGGGATGGTGGGGGAGCGGAAGGCCCGCCGCATCTGGATGGGCACGTTCCATTCGGTCTTCATCCGCTTCCTGCGGGAATTTGCCGATGCCATCGGCTTTCCTCCCACTTTCACCATCTACGACACCGGCGACTCGGTGAGCGCCGTCAAGGCCTGCATCAAACAGCTGGGCCTCGACGACAAGATGTACAAGCCCAAGGAGGTGCTCGCCCGCATCTCCAAGGCGAAGAACGACCTGGTGACGCCCACCCCTTATGCCAATGGTGCCGGCGGCTACCGGGAGGACGACCGCGTCCACAAGAAACCCGAGATCTACCGGGTGTATCAGGCCTATTGCCAGCTCTGCCGGCAGTCCGGCGTGATGGACTTTGACGATATCCTCCTGTATATGAACATCCTCCTGCGGGGGAACCAGGACGCGCTCGTCTCCATCCGGGAACGGTTCGACGCCATCCTTGTCGATGAGTACCAGGATACGAACATGGCGCAGTACCTCATTCTGCGGAAGCTGGCCGATGTCCATCGCAACCTCTGCGTGGTGGGCGACGACTCCCAGTCCATCTACGCCTTCCGCGGTGCCAAGATCGAGAATATCCTCAATTTCAAGAAGGACTTCCCGGAGGCGAGAACCTTCCGCCTGGAGTGCAACTACCGCTCCACCAAGAACATTGTGAATGCGGCCAACTCCCTGATTTCCAAGAACGAAAGCCGGATTCCCAAGCAGTGTGTGTCGATGGGTGAGGAAGGGGAGAAGATCCGTCTCGTCCGCGCCTATACCGAGCAGGAAGAGGCCTCCCTCATCGCTTCGGAAATCCTGCAGCGGATGCATTCCGCCCATGCTGAATACGAAGATTTCGCCATCCTGTACCGCACGAACGCCCAGTCCCGCGCCCTGGAAGAGCAGCTCCGGAAACGGAATATCCCTTATATTATTTATTCGGGCAACTCCTTCTTCGAGCGGGCGGAGGTCAAGGACATGATGGCCTACTTCAAGCTGGCCGCGAACCCCCGCGACGACGAATCCTTCAAGCGGGCGGTGAACAAGCCGGCCCGTGGCATCGGCGACACCTCGCTTCAGGCGTTGGCTGCTGCTGCGCAGTCGCACGCGACATCCCTGATGGAAGCGGCCTGGGCGGAGGATCTGGAATCCTTCGGCCTCAAGAACGCTGCCATCGGCAAAATCCGTGGCTTCTGTTCGATGATCGGGAAGGTGGCGGAGACGCTCGCGGATACCGACGCCTACACCGCGGCGAAGGCCCTGGCCAATGATTCCGGCCTCTATGCCTTCTACAAGAGTGACAATTCCATCGAGGGGCAGGCTCGCGCGGCGAACGTCCAGGAACTCCTGGACAGCGTGGCCGGGTACGTGGAGGAGGAACATGGCAACTTCAAGAATGAATTGATCGAAGACGGCAAATATACCGATCCTTCGGATGTGCCCGATTCCGAGCTCCCGCTCGTCACCCTGCCGGCCTTCCTCGAGAACATCTCCCTTCTGTCCAATGTCGATGTCGCGGAGGACGAGACTTCCAACAAGGTTGCCCTGATGACGGCCCATTCCGCCAAGGGGCTGGAATTCCCGTACGTGTTCGTTTCCGGCATGGAAGAGAATCTTTTCCCCTCCGGCGGCTGGATGCTTACTGAGCCGGAACTGGAGGAGGAACGTCGCCTGTTTTATGTGGCAATCACCCGGGCAAAGAAGGCTGTCGCATTGACCTATGCCCAGACGCGGATGCGCAACGGCAAACACGAATCCAACGCGCCGAGCCGTTTCCTTCGGGAGATTGCACCGCAGTATCTCCAGAATCCGCTTCGGAAGGAAGACTTTATGACAGAACGGGTTATGGACGATGAGGTCCATCCCGGCTTCCGCTTTGGAGGCTTCCGGTCGGGTTCCTCTTCGAGCATGGGCCGTCGGAGCGACACCCCTGCCGGTTTGAGCGGACCCCGCAGACCCGAACCGAAAAATCTTACCCCCTCGCGACCCACAACTTTGGACGTGGTCCGGAACCGTCCTTTACCTCCGAAAGTGCCGGATACGGAGTTCACGCCGGACCCTATGTCCAGCTTCAAAGTGGGCGATGCCATCGAACATAATCGCTTCGGGGTTGGAAAAGTCCTAGAAATCTCAGGCGAAGTGCCTGATATTAAGGCAAAAGTGTCTTTTGAAAGCTATGGCGAAAAAATACTACTGCTAAAATATGCTAAAATTCGTCATATTTCCTTGCGGAAATAAAATCTTTTTGTATCTTTGTACTTGAAGTTTTTCATAGTTTAAGTTTAGGTTAAGTAGCGGGCCCGTCGCAGTGATGCAACGGGCCCGTGAATTTTTAGGAGCCGGTTTGAAAAGTCCTGTTTCTCAGGACGTTCTATCCACAATAGAAATATTGCTCAACGAGTTTCCGCATCAGCGCGGGATCCTTTCTCGCGTCGGCGTGGAGGTGCTTGTCATGGTGGGCCTTGAGGGAGGTGATGATACCGTCGATCATCCGGGGCTTGAAGACCCCCTCCGCTTCATAGTCATCGCGGACGGCCTGGAGGCAGGCGGCGGATTCCGCGCAGCAGGTGGGCAGGGAATCGAGAGTAGCCAGCCGGGCTGCGTTCTCGGGTTTGTGAATGTCCATGTCCACGTATTTGTCGGCAGCGATCTTCATGGCCTCTTCCACCGGCATTTCGAGCCCCTTGCGGGCGGCCACGCAGAGGCCGGCCATCAACTGGTAGATATCGGCGGAGCAGTCGGGGCTGCGCATCTCGAAGGTCTGTTTCTCGGTCGTGTCAGTGGGGACGGGCTGCTCGTGCGGATTGGCCTTGGTGCACATGTCGGTGCCGGAGGACCAGCCCAGCGGGACGCGCACGAGGGCGGAGCGGTTGCAGTCACCCCAGCAGACGTTGGTGGGCGCCTCCTGGTTGGGGACGAGCCGGAAATAGGACGTCGGGTTCTTGTTGCCGAAGGCCGTGATGGACGGGGCCATCACCATCAGGCCGGCGATTGCGCGGCGGGCGGCCTCGGAAAGCTGGCCGTCCGGGCCCAGGGTGACATTCGTGCCGTCCTTCATCAGACGCATGTGGATATGCATCCCGGAACCGGCCTTGCCCACGGTGATCTTCGGCGCGAAGGAGACGTCCAGCCCCCACTGCCAGGCGAGGTTCCGGATGACCCATTTCGCGAGCAGGAGCTGGTCGGCGGCCGTTTCCACCGGGTTCGGGAGGAATTCGATCTCGTTCTGTTCGTAGATCATCCCGTCCAAGGTGAAGTTACCCACCTCGCTGTGCCCGTACTTGATTTGGCCGCCGGTCTTGGCGACATGGACCATGCAGGCGCGGCGGAAGTCGTTCATCTTGGCGAAGGGTTCGGACTCGTGGTAGCCTTTCTGGTCGTTGGCGGGGAAGAGGGGATCGGCCTCGGAAATGACATAGTACTCAAGCTCTCCCATCGCCTCGAAGGTCATTCCCGTGGACTGGTAGAAAGCGTCCGACGCCCGCAGGAGCGTCTGGTAGGGGGCGCAGTCGAAGGGCTCGCCGTCCTTGTTGAAGAAGCTGCACAGGAAGCACAGGGTGGGGATTTCATTGAACGGGTCCACGAAGGCCGTCCGGTACCGCGGGATGACGTACAGGTCGCTGTTGCCGGCCTCGATGAAGGAGGGGAACAGGCTGGAACCATCGACACGTTCGCCCTCGGCGAGGATTGTCTCCACGTAGGCGAGGTTGTTCACGGTGAAGTTCAGGGTCTTGACCCGCCCGTCCTCGGCGGGATACATGAAATCAACCATCCGGATCCCTTTCTCCCGGATGAAGGTGAGCATATCGTTGCGGGTGAAATCCTGCGGCAGTTTCCGGAGGAAGGCGACCACCTCGTTGGGATTCAGTTCTATACGCGCGTTCATTATAAATTATGGGTTAGTTGGCATACAAAGATAATGATTCATAAACGAAAAGCAAATATCTCCTTATGAATCGTTACTTCCGGGCTGCCTGCTTTGGTTTTCTCGGAAACTTTCCATACCTTTGCATTCCCACCGCGGAATTAGCTCAGTTGGTAGAGCGTTGGCTTCCCAAGCCGAAGGTCGCGAGTTCGAACCTCGTATTCCGCTCAAACACAAGGAAGACCGGGATTTCTCCCGGCCTTTTTTCATTTCAGGACATAGTCGGAAACGCCTTTGAGGCCCGTTGTGCCGAAGTAGGAGGGAACGAGATTCCCCTTCAGGTAAACGCGTGTGCCGATGAGGTCGGGATGGTCCACGAGGTTGAGGGCGTCCCGGACGCTTCCTTTGGGAAGCTCGACAGCGACGCAGGAGGTCTTGGCCGTCACCGTAGAGCGGCTGGCGATGGCCAGATGGGTTGTTTTCGTGACCTTGGAAGTCTTGACGGTCGTCCCGGCCGTGGAAAGGTCGCCGCCGACGATATAGCCGAAGACCCAGACGCCGCTTTCTCCGGCGTGCGAGGACGCCTGCGCGACGGAATAGGCATTGTCGATCTCGTCTCCTCTGTCGTCGTCATCACCGGAGCCACCGCTCGAAGAGCCGCCTCCCGATCCGCCATTCCCGCCTCCGCCGATGGCATAGGACTCGTTGTTCCAGATCTTGGCCGTGTCGACGGCAACGGAAATCGTGCTGGATGTCGCTGTCCCGCCGCCTCCGTGCGGAGCGGAGATGTTCAGGGTCAGGACGGTCCTGGCGTCCAGCGTCCGGGAAAGCAGGACTTCGTCGTGCCCCAGGTTGTACAGGATCAGGGTGACTTCGCCGGGATTGAAGTAGGCGATGCGCTTTTCCGAATAGCCGTACATCAGGCGCGTGTCTCCCGCTTTCAGATACAGCACGCCGTCGGGATAGGAAGTAAGGAAATCCGGGGCCAAGTGGATCCGGACACCCGCATTCTGCAGCACGCAGTTGAGCTTGACTGTAACGCTGGCCCCCGCCTTCACCACGACCACTTGCTCGTCCCCATACAGCGGCCGCGCAAAGCCGGGTGTCGTGAATTCAATGGACCGGACGGACACCGTGTAGCTGCCCGCATCGACCAGCAGGGATTCCGGCGAGTTCCCGTACGCCCCATCGTAGAGGATCTTTCCCTGGGAATCGGTCACCCGGAGAATGAAATCGTTCGTGTCCGGGATTTCCGCCGATGCCCGGGTGGACGGTCCTTCCCCTTCGAGGATCCACCGGAGTTCTCCCTGTCCTGCGGGCTTGAGCCCGAAGTCTTCACACGCGCACACGGCCGCCACCAGCGGCAGGAGCGCCCACATCGTTTTTTTGAATCGCATAGCTATGAACGTTTAGCGGCCGGGCACCGTGCCCGACCGCCAACGAAAATATGCGACTTATTTCCTTCCCAGGATTAAAAACATAAAAATGTGGCGAAATCTTTCTTGTTGTTTCAAACAAACACGATCTGATCGATCTCCGCCAGCTCCTCTTCCGAGAAGGTGATGTTCTCCAAAGCCTTGAAATCGTTTTCCAACTGGGAGACCTTGCTGGCACCGACGATGACGGATGTCACCCGGTCGTCCTTGAGGCACCAGGCGAGGGCCATTTCGGCCAGGGACTGGCCTCTGCGGGCGGCCACCTCGTTCAGTTTCACGAGCGCGGTGTACATCTGCGGTGTAAGGGTGGAGGACTTGAGGAAGTGCTCTTTTGCCATCCGGGAATCGGCAGGAATGCCATCCAGGTACCGGTCGGTCAGGAGTCCCTGCGCCAACGGGGAGAAGGCGATGAATCCGACACCGTTCTCCTTGGCTTGATCCAGGATTCCCTGGGTCTCCGGCTCCCGGTTCAGGATGTTGTATCGACCCTGATAGATGAGGCAGGGAACATCCCGCTCCTTGAGGTACTCGTACGCGAATGCCGCCGCCTTCGTCGGATAGTTGGAAATGCCCACATACAGCGCTTTCCCGGCCCGGACGATGTCCACGAGTGCCTGCATCGTCTCTTCCAGCGGTGTCTGAGGGTCGAACCGATGGGAATAGAAGAGATCGACATAATCAAGATTCATCCGCTTGAGGCTCTGGTCCAGGCTGGTCATCAGATACTTGCGGGAACCCCATTCCCCATAGGGGCCGGGCCACATGTCATAGCCCGCCTTGGTAGAAATGAACAGCTCGTGCCGATAGGGGGCGAACGATTTCTTCATCATCACCCCGAACGTTTCCTCCGCGGAACCATAGGAAGGTCCGTAGTTGTTGGCCAGGTCGAAATGAACGATGCCGTGGTCGAAGGCGTAATGGGCCATCTCCAAGGAATTCGCCAGCGGGTTCACATCCCCGAAATTGTGCCAGAAGCCCAGCGAGATTTCGGGAAGCCGGATGCCGCTCCGTCCGCACCGGCGGAAACGGATGCCGCTCTCGTAGCGGTCGGCGGCGGGAGAATAGATGGGGTTAATCATTTGGAAATCGTCTATTTATGGCAAATATACGATTTTTTCGGAACAAAATTCACAAGACCTACACCGGTGAAAACCAGCACGGAAGCTAGCACTTTTAGGGCGTTGAGGGTGTCCAGTCCCAGGAGGAGGGCGATGACCATCGCGATGACGGGCTGGACGTAGGTGTACATGCAGACGACCACCGGGCGGAGGCGTTTCTGGCCGATGGGGATGAGGAAGTAGGCGATGAAGGTGGCGGCGACCACGACGAAGAGGACCTGCCAGGCCACGGCCATCGACACGGCCCCCAGGTTGGATGCCTTGAATGCGCCGAAGGAGAAGGGAAGCGCCATCAGCGAGGAGAACAGGAACATCCATTTCATGAAGGTCACCACGGAATACTTCTGGATCACCGGCTTGAAGATACCCACATACGACGCGAAACAGAGATTGTTGACCACCATCCCCAGAATGCCCCAGATGGATGTGGAATCCGCGCCCGAACGGATGGACACGCAGTTGAAAATCAGGATCAGGACGCCGATGAGGCTAAGAATAATCCCCAGAATGCCGCTCCAGGTGATCCGTTCCTTGATGACGATGGCCGATATGACCAGCGTCATGATCGGGCTCATCGTGCACATGATGGATGCGTCGATAGCCGTTGTCTTGGTGATGGCGAACAGGAAGGAAAGCTGCGTCATGAACAGTCCGAGAAAAGACGCGATAGCAACCTTCCAGACGTCCTTCTTCTCAATCTGTTCCCGCGGTGCGGTAAACATCGACCAAATCCAGAACAAGACTGTCGCCCCGAACGAACGCAGACAAAAGAGCGCCATCGGCGTGATGTTCCCGTCCAGCGCGATATTCTTGCAACTGATTATATTGAAGCCGAAAATCCCGTACGCCACGAAGCAGGCCAGATTTCCGACCAAAGTACCGTTCTTTTCCATAAGTTTGCAAAGATAGGATTTTTCCGGCTCTAAGGCACACTATTTGTAAATTATTTTATTAATGATTATCTTTGCAAACTCTAAAGTCGTGAGATTCAGAAATTTCTTGTATTCAAAATCATGAAGAAGATATTTATTATACTCGTATTGGCATCCTTTGCTTTCGTATGCCAGGCGCAAACCGTGCAGCCATCGGATGCTGCTGATAAGACAGGTAAGGTCGTTGGAGAAGTGTATGTGGGGACGGGTTTTCCGCTATATAAGGTTGGAACGAATGGCAGCAAGCCGATGCTGTTGCTCGGCGGTGAAGTGCGGTACTGTTTCCCGAACAGCCCCTGGGATATCGGCGTCGGATCGCGCATCGGGGTAATCCGGCGGATTGCCGAGGGCGCGCGGCCGATGTATCTTTCGTCCCAGCATTATCTGCTGGCCGATTACAACTTCCGGCTGCATCCGAACTTCACGCTCTTCGCGGGACTGGAGGCGGGTATTTCCAATGCCTACGACCTTTCCAAGCAGAATAATACCTATTATGGGTTCGAGATAGTCGGAAGAGAACCGTTCTATGCAAGCCGGCCCGTCTCGCCTTACTTTGCTCCCCGTATCGGATTCGAGGCCTGGAACCGGCTTCGCGGAACGATTTCCGTGGGACTCATGGACAAGGGCGACAGCTGTGTGAACTTCCGTTTGGGATATGTGTTTGGAGGTACGAAGAAGTAACGGTTCAATGAAGAGGATTTCCATTTTATTATTGCTGTTTGTCTCCCAGGCAGTCTTTTCTCAAAACAAGAATACCATCACCGTCAGCGGCCTGATTACGGATGTCGCTTCGGGAGAGACGCTCATCGGCGCGGGCGCGACGGTCGGAAAGGACGGCGCCGTCACCAACAACTTCGGATTCTACTCGCTTTCCGTTCCCCGGACAGCCGGAAAGGTCGATATCACCTACTCGTACGTCGGCTATACGACGCAGACCATCTCCGTCCCGGCTCAGAAGGATACCACTGTCAATGTCACCCTGGTTCCGGGCGCCTCGCTGGAAGAGGCCGTCGTCACCGCCCAGCGGGAATCCGGTATCGACGCCACCAAGATGAGCGCCATCGAGGTGCCCATCGCCGCCATCAAGAGCGCCCCGGCTCTCTTTGGCGAGGCCGATGTCCTGAAGACCATCCAGATGCTTCCCGGCGTCCAGGGCGGTACGGAGGGATTCTCCGGCCTGTATGTCCGTGGCGGCGGCCCTGACGAGAACCTGCTCCTCCTGGACGGAATTCCCGTCTATAATGCCGAGCACATGCTGGGTATCTTCTCCGTCTTCCAGCCGGAAGCTGTGAAGAAAGTCACTTTGTACAAGGGTGCGTTCCCGGCCCGCTACGGCGGCCGTATTTCCAGTATTCTCGACGTCCGGACGAACGACGGCAATCTCTACGAGACCCATGGAAGCATCGGCATAAGCATGATTAGCGATAAACTGCACCTGGAAGGGCCCATCTGGAAGGGGAAGACCTCCTATTCCATCAGCGCCAGGGGCATGCACTCGATCTTTTTGACACCGATCTTGAAGCTCACCGGTTTCGACGGGAACTATTTCTTCTATGACCTCGATGCCAAGCTCACGCATCGGTTCAGCGACCGGGACCGCCTGTATTTCAATGTTTACAACGGTCTGGATGACTTCTATTATCGGTATAAGGACGATTCTTCGACCTTTTCGGGCGGGAATCTTACGGAGAACCAGCATCTGAGTATCCGCTGGGGTAATACCGTGTCGGCACTCCGCTGGAACCATGTGATGAGTCCGAAACTCTTCGCGAACACGACGGTCGCCTACAACCACTACAAGATGAAGATGGGGTCGGAACTGGTTTCTCAGGAAGTCCATCAGAACGGAACCATCGACAACGACCAATATAAGTTCGACTACCGCTCCGGGATGCGCGACTGGGTGGCGAAGGTCGATTTCGACTATACCCCCACCTCCAACCAGCAGGTTAAGTTCGGTGCCGATTACACCTACCACACCTTCATCCCGGAAACCCTGTCCACCTATGCCCAGGAGACTTCCGGCGGCATGGTCCAGCTGGACACCACCATCACCATGAAGAGCAATGGCGCCCAGATCGGCCACGAAGTCAGCCTGTATGTCGAGGACGATATCAAGCTGGGCAACCGTCTGACGCTGAATCCGGGCGTGCACGCCTCCCTTTTCGGAACGCAGGGAAAGACCTATTGGTCCCTGGAACCGCGCATGAGCGCCAAGTTGAACTTCACGCCGGACTGGGCGGTCAAGGCCTCCTATTCCCGGATGTCGCAGTACGTCCACCTGCTGTCCTCCTCCCAGCTTTCGCTTCCCGTCGATCTTTGGGTTCCTATCACGAAGAACATCCGGCCCGAAACATCGAACCAATATTCCCTCGGTCTCTACTATAATGGTATTCCCGGCTGGGAATTCTCCCTGGAAGGCTATTACAAGTCTATCGACAATGTCTTGGAGTACAAGGAGGGCGTGGCCTTCCTCTTCGACTCCAGCGGTTGGGAAAACAAGGTGGAAGTGGGTTCAGGCCGGGCCATGGGCCTTGAACTCTTCATTGAAAAGACGATGGGCAAGACGACCGGCTGGCTGGGCTACACGCTGGCCAAGAGCGACCGGCTGTTCTCGACCATCAACCACGGCGAGCGCTTCCCGTACCGCTATGACCGCCGGCACAACATAAACCTGGTGGTGAACCACAAGTTCAACGATAAGTTCGACTTCAGCGCCACCTGGAACTACGCCTCCGGCGGCGTGACCACGCTTCCGGAACGGAGGGTTGCGATGATTTCTCCTTCCGGCGATATCCAATACACCGATTTCGTCACCTCGCGGAACAACTACCGCCTGCCGTCCAGCCACACTCTGAATCTGGGCTTCAACTTCCACAAGAAGCATAACCGGGGCGAGGGCATCTGGAACCTGAGCGTGTACAATGCGTACAATCACATGAATCCGAGCCTGGTGCTGAAATCGAACAATGAGTACGGGACGATGACCTCCCGCTGGGACGAAGATGGAACCACGCAACAGTTCAAACAGGTCTCCGAGGTCCAGCTCAAGAAGATCACCCTGCTTCCTTTCTTCCCTTCTGTCGGTTACACAAGGACATTCTAAGCGCATGAAAAGATTTATCATACCCGTGCTGCTGCTCCTTGCCGGAGCCTGCACCCATATCATAGATTACGATTTCAGCAAAGTGGAGCCCGAGCTGATGGTTCTCGGCTGGCTGGATCAATCGACCTCTTCCCAGACCGTCAGTGTCTCCCTCAGCGAAGGGGGGCTCATCAAATCCGTGGATGAGGCCACCGTCACTTGTTATGTGAATGATAAACAGGTGGCCTCCGTTACGGCAATCCAGGAAGAGAAAGATGACTATTCTTCTTTTTCCCCTTTCTATATCGGATATAGTGGAAAGAGATCTGAACTGCAGTTACCCGTCTCTTTTTCCGCCTCGCTCAAACCCGGGGATAAAGTGCGGTTGACTGTCGATGCGAATCATGGCACTTATCAGGCCTCGACTCCGGAGATGACGGTCCCGGAACCGGTGGAGATTACGAAAGTGGACACGGACCATGTGACCGTTACGCATCTGGATTACAGTGAGGATTACCTTCAGATACGGGCCGATGTCCCGGACCGGAAAGGCGAAGACAATTGGTACTGTATCTCCGTCCAGGAAGTTTCCTATGGCAGGTATTCTTTCAAGGATGACGGCCCCGCCCTCTTCGTTACGGCAAGCAGGACCGCCTATATCCAAGACTTGGACGATCCAATCCTGCTGGATGGGAATTTGAGCCAGAGCGACCTGAACATTTTTGATTTCTCCGGGAACGGTGAATTCGCCTGCTTCTCGGACCAGCTGTTCCAGGACGGTACGGCTCACCTGAGAATGAACATATCCTCTTGGAACGATGGAGAATACAGTTTCAGAGATTTGGGGAAACGGTTTGCCGAAACTTATGGGACAGACATCCTGAATGAGCGCGCCTTCGACAGGGTCCATGCGGAATGCCGGCTGGAAATCCGTCTGAGCCAATGTTCGCAGGATGCTTATTACTATCTGCGTACCTTGAGGACCATCTCGTCCGATGGATACGACCCGCGAATCGTGGAACCGGTCACCGTCCCGTCCAATATCATCGGCGGAATCGGTTTTGTCGATATCCTCAACACGACGGTCGCCTACCACTGCCTTCCCGATAAAGAAGAGTCCTACGAGGAGATGGATTAACCGAAATCCATCTCCTTTGGAATCGCGCATAATCGCCCGATCTACGAAAAGTTTCACCAAGCACAAAAGAAAAACCCCGCTGGACTAATCCAACGGGGTTTTTCAGTGACTCCAACAGGACTCAAACCTGTAACCTTTTGATCCGTAGTCAAATGCTCTATTCAATTGAGCTATGGAGCCAGGTGCCTTGAAGGCTTATTTTTCAGCAGTGTAGACCTTTTCCTTGATGCGGGCCTTCTTACCGGTGAGGTCGCGGAGGTAGAAGATACGTGCGCGGCGCACTTTACCATACTTGTTAACCTCAATACTGTCAATGAACGGGGACTGGAACGGGAAGATTCTCTCGACACCGATACCGCCGGAAACCTTGCGAACGGTAAAGGTCTTGGTGAAAGGATCCGCACCCTTCATTTGTATAACGACGCCTCTGAACTTCTGGAGGCGCTCCTTGTCTCCTTCCTTGATCCGGTAGGTCACGGTGATGGTGTCACCGGCCTTGAACTCCGGGAATTCGGCCGCCTTGCCACCGGCAAAGGCCTGCTCTGCAACTTTGATCAAATCCATAATTTCAATTCTCTTTGCTTGCAACGTTGCCGTTCAACTCCTGGGCAAGAGGTTGCTCCGTTTTGGGACTGCAAATGTATGAACTTTTTTTCTTTCAACCAAATTTTTTCTTAGAAAATGTTCTTTTCCTTGTCAAAAATGGCTTTATCGTCCCGACTGAGGTCCGGAGTGAAGGTCGTATTGTTCCGGATGGACTCCATCATCTCCTTCTCGGAGCGGGAGAGTTTGCGCGGAATCCAGACCAAAATCTTCACGTAAAGGTCGCCGGTTCCACGGCCGTAGCCCTGGACGGAAGGGAGACCCTTGCCGCGGAGCTTGACGACCGTTCCGGACTGGGTGCCGGGATCCAGCTTGACCTTGTAGCTGCCATCGAGGCAGGGGACGGAGATCTCGCAGCCCAGCATGGCGTCCATCACGGAGATGATGCGGGTGTAGAAGAGGTTGTTCCCGTCGCGGCGGAGGTTGGAGTGGGTCTCCTCCTTGATGACGACGAGCAGGTCGCCGTTCGTGCCGCCGTGCATGGCGGCGTGGCCCTCTCCGCGCACGGTTACCTGCATTCCCTCCTCGACACCGGCGGGAATCTTCACCCGCACGGTCTCGCGGCGACGCTCCAGGCCGGTACCGTTGCAGCGTCGGCAAGGATTGGTGACGATTTTGCCTTCACCGCCGCACTGGGGGCAGGTCTCGTAAGAGACGGCCCGGCCGAAGAGGCTGTTCACCACGCGCTGGACCTGTCCACGGCCGTTGCAGGTGGGGCAGGTCTTGATATCGGCCTCACTCTTGGCACCCTTGCCCTGGCAGTCCGGGCAGGGACGGTTCCGTTCGATGGTGACCTCTTTCTCGCAGCCGGTGGCGATCTCCTCGAGGGTCAATTTGACACTGGTGCGGATGTCACGGCCGCGATAGGTGCGCTGGGTCTGTCCACCCTGCGAACCGCCGCCGAAGCCGAAATCGAATCCGCCACCGCCGAAGTTGAAACCGCCGCCGAACACGTTCCGGAGGATATCGTTCAGGTCGAAACCGCCGAAATCGAATCCGCCGCCGCCACCCATCTGGTCGCCGGCGAAGCCGAACTGGTCGTAACGGGCCTTCTTGTCGGGGTCGCTCAGCACCGAGTAAGCCTCGGCCGCCTCCTTGAAATTCTCTTCGGCGGTCTTCTTCTCGGCGTCGGTCGCGTTCACCCAGCGGTCCGGGTGCCATTTCAGCGCGAGTTTGCGGTAGGCGGCCTTGATCTCATCGGCGGAAGCCGACTTGGTCACGCCCAAAACCTCGTAGTAATCTCTTTTCTGTGCCATATCCTTATGCTCCCACGATCACTTTGGCAAAGCGGAGGACCTTGCCTCCGAGGGTGTAGCCCGTCTGGGCCACGTCGATGACTTTGCCCTTGAGGTCTTCGGACGGGGCGGGGAAGAGGGTCACGGCCTCGTGGAGCTCGGTGTCGAACACCTCGCCCTTGGCCGCGATCGGCTCCAGGCCCTTGGTCTTCAGGTAACCCATCAGCTTGTTGAAGATGAGCTGCACGCCCTCGATGGCCGCCTCGTTCCCTTCGGTCTTCTCCAGCTGGGCGATGGCGATCTCGCAGTCGTCCAGGACGGGGAGGAGGCCCTTGATGGTATCGGCAGAAGCCGATTTCACCAGCTCCAGCTTCTCCTCGGCGGTACGGCGGCGGAAGGTGTCGAACTCCGCCATCAGGCGCAGATACTCGTTCTTGCGCTCGGCGTCCTTGGCCTCGGTGTCGGCCGCTTTCTTCTCGGCTTCCGCGGCTTTGGCTTCCGCTTCGGTGGCCTTGGCCTCGGCTTCCTCGACCTGCTTCTTTAGCTCTTCAACTTCCTTGAGCACCTTCTCAAGGTCCTTGTTTTCAGTATGATTTTTCTTTTTCTCTGCCATGGTGCTTGTCATTTCATGTCAAACGCGGCCTCTCCGATTCCCGGAAAGACCGCGCAAAGGTAATCAAAATATCTGCCAGAGGCAAAACTCTGCCAAAGTGTCAGTTCTTAGACTCTTTCTTTACAAGATATTGTTCTTCTTTATAGGTAAGGCCCATGAACAAAATCGCCAGGATGCAGGCGCCCAGGAGCAGGGTGAAAGTCGCGCCCCAGCCCACCTTCTGCGCGATGAGGCCGATGACCCAGTTCGCCAGGATGAAGGTGCCGAAGAAATAGCCGAAGAAGCCCGTCAGGCCCGCCGCGGTGCCGGCCGCGTTCTTCGGGGCCAGGTCCAGCGCCTGCACGCCGATCAGCATCACCGGCCCGTAGATAAAGAACCCGATGCCGATGAGGGCGATAATGACGACTGTGAGATTGTCGATGAATGCCCAGTACAGGACGATGAACACCGCCACCAGCGCCATGAAAATCATCGTCGGCAGCGCGCGACGACCATGGAACAGCTTGTCAGACAGCCACCCGCAGAGGAGGGTGCCGGGGATGGCGGCGAACTCGTACGCGAAGTAAGCCCAGCCCGCGCTCTTAAGGTCGATGCCCTTCTCCGTCAGGATGGTCGGCGCCCAGTCCAGGCAGCCGTAGCGGACCATGTACACGAAAGCGTTCGCCAGGGCGATGTACCACAGGAACTTGTTGTTCAGCACGTGCTGGAAGAAGATTTCCTTGGTGGAGATGGCCTTCTCGTGCTTTTCGGAGTAGTTCTTGGGATAGTCGTTGCGCCACTTTTCCACGGACGGAAGCCCGCAGGACTGCGGCGTGTCTCGCAGCAGGATATAGGCCAACAGCGCGATAAAGAGGGCGACGGCGGCCGGGAAAGCGAATGTGCCGATAAGGAAGTACAGTTCCTGGTGATTGCCGTAGAACCAGCTGCCGAACCAGGCCGCGCCGTAGGTGGCCATCGGGCCGACGAGGGCGCCGCCCACGTTATGGGCGCAGTTCCAGATGCTCATCATCGTGCCCCGCTCGCTCACGGAGAACCAGTGCGTCATCACACGGCCGCAAGGTGGCCAGCCCATGCCGTTGAACCATCCCACCAGGAAGTTCAGGATGCCCATCACAAGGATGGCGAGGGCCTTGTGCTCCGCGCCGATGAACTGGATCGGGACGATCATGAAGCACATCGAGATGGCCGTCAGGACCAGGCCCAGGGGCAGGAACGCGCGGGCGTTGGAGCGGTCGGACACGCTGCCCATCAGGAACTTGGACAGGGCGTAGGCGGCCGCGTTAAGGCCCAGGACGAAGCCCAGCTCGGTCTTTTCGAAGCCGAGGGGCGCCATGGCCGGGATGGCCATCGACAGATTCTTTCGGACCAGATAGAAACCGGCATAGCCGATGAAGGCGCCGATGAATACTTGCAGACGCAGTTTCTTGTACTTGGCATCCGCCTCGGGGCCGGTCTCTTCCGGCAGGTGGGCGGGCTGTTGCAGGAATTTAAGCATGTCAGTTCGGTTTTCGCAATCAAAGATACTGATAATTTTGTCCGATTTTTGCAGGAGAGGGAGAAAAATGACGGATATGAACGAAGATTTGGAAAAGTACTCGTCCCATTACAACGAGAACGACCTCTGGGAGAAACTCCAGAAGTTCGCCAGGAAGGCGGGCATCAAGGTGACGTATGCCGCCCTGCTCCTGTACTATGTGCTCAAGAATCCCGCCACTTCCACGAAGGACCGGGCCAAGATCATCGGCGCCCTGGGCTATTTCATCCTGCCCATCGACTTGATTCCGGACTTTATCCCGGTCGCGGGCTATACCGACGATCTCGCCGCCCTGACCTGGGGCATCTACTGCGTCATCAAGAGCATCACCCCCGAGGTGAAGGCCAACGCCGCGGCCAAACTCCACGAGTGGTTCGGCGATTTCGACGATCACATGCTGGATCTGTTCTTTGAGAAAAAGGACGAATAAAGACAAAGAAAAAGGCTTCGGAATCGCTCCGAAGCCTTTCTTGTACTGGGTAGGAGAATCGAACTCCTATTGCGAGATTGAGAATCTCGAGTACTAACCGTTATACGAACCCAGCGGTTGGGAATGCAAAGGTACGCCTTTTTTCTGGATTTGCAAATTTTTATTTCAAAAAAGCGAAAAAAACCGCGAGAACCAGGCACAGGAAGGCTACGACGTGGTTCCACTGGATGGACTGGCCTTTGAAAAGGAAGGTGACGATGATCGTGAAGATGGTCAGGGAGACGACCTCCTGGATCACCTTGAGCTGGATCAGGCTGTAGGGACCGCCGTTGCCCTGGAAACCGATGCGGTTCGCCGGGACGGTGAGGCAGTACTCGAAGAAGGCGAGGCCCCACGAGAACAGGATAATGAGGATCAGTGGCCATCCGGTGGAGATTTTCATCTCCTGAAGTTTAAGATGGCCGTACCACGCAAATGTCATGAAGACGTTGGAAAACACCAGCATCAAAACAGTCCAAAACCCTTTCATAGATACATCTCTTGTTTTGCGGCCGCAAATTTAGTACTTTTGTCTGATTTAAAGAAACGTTTTATGACACTGATTAAATCCATATCCGGTATCCGCGGCACGATCGGTGGCGCACCGGGCAACGCTCTGACTCCTATCGACATCGTCAAATTCACGGCCGCTTACGCCGCCACGCTGCCTCAGCGCAAGCCGCAGCCGAATGGCTCCCGTTACAAGGTCGTCGTCGGCAAGGACGCCCGTCTGTCGGGCGACATGGTCGAGCAGCTCGTCGTGGGTACCCTCATGGGCTGTGGTGTCGATGTCGTCAAGTGCGGCTTCGCCTCCACTCCCACCACGGAAATGGCCGTCCTCTTCGCGGAGGCCGATGGCGGCATCATCCTGACCGCCAGCCACAACCCGCGCCAGTGGAACGCCCTCAAGCTCCTGAACGACAAGGGCGAGTTCCTCACCGCCGCCGAAGGACAAGCCGTCCTGGACCTCGCCGCCTCCGAGGAGTTCTCCTTCTCCGAGGTCGATGATCTGGGCACGATCGAGGAAGAAGATTTCACCGACAAGCATCTGGACGCTGTCCTGGCCCTCCCGGCCGTGGATGTCGAGGCTATCAAGGCCGCGCATTTCACTGTCGTGGTGGACGCCGTGAACTCCGTCGGCGGTATCATCATGCCGCGCCTGCTGGAGCGCCTGGGCGTCAAGTGCGTCGAACTCAACTGCAACCCCACGGGCGATTTCGCCCACAACCCCGAACCGCTGCCGGTCAACCTCGTGGACCTGAGCCGCACCGTCGTCCGTGAAAAGGCGGACCTCGGCGTGAGTGTCGATCCGGACGTGGACCGTCTCGCCTTCATCTGCGAGAACGGCGAGCCGTTCGTGGAAGAATATACCCTCGTGAGCGTCGCCGATTATCTCTGCGGCCTCGCCGAGAAGGAAGGAAAGTCCATCGCCACCGTCTCCAATCTATCTTCCACGCGCGCGCTGCGCGACGTGACGGAGGCCCATGGCGGCACCTACTACGCTTCGGCGGTCGGTGAGGTGAATGTGACCACCCTGATGCACAAGGTGGGCGCCCTCATCGGCGGCGAAGGCAACGGAGGCGTCATCTATCCGGCCATCCATGCTGGCCGCGACGCCATGGTGGGCGTGGCGCTGTTCCTCTCCAACCTGGCACATAAGAAGATGACGGTCAGCGAGTTGAAGAAGACCTATCCGCAGTATTTCATCGCCAAGAACAAGATCCAGCTCAGCGATCCGGCCCTCATCGACCGCATCCTGAACGAGCTCAAGAAGATCTACGCCAACGAGGACATCAACGACATCGACGGTGTCAAGATCATCTTCGAGGCGAAGAAGCAGTGGGTCCACCTCCGCAAGTCCAACACCGAGCCCATCATCCGCATCTACGCCGAGGCCGGCACCATGGAAGCCGCCGAGGCCCTGGGTGAGGAGGTCATCGCTGTCGCGAAGAAGATCATCGGCTAATGTTCTCTTTCCGCACGACACCCCTGGAGGACCAGCTGGACCGGACCTTGCAAGAGGGCCGGATCGGCTGTTTCTGCACGCAGAACTGCTGGGACACCGGCCGGAGCCGCTGGATGTATGACATCTTCCGGCTCCGGGGGAACCTGCAGACCGTCTTCACGCCCCGTGACGCCGAGCTGACGCCGGGGACGAACCATATCGACTTCGACATGGAACGGTTGCAGGGCCTGGATGCCGTCGTGGTGGAAATCCAGGACGTAGGCGTCCGCTACTTCAACTATACGAAGGACGTGATGCGGCTGATGGAGATGCTGCAGCTCCTGGGCGACGATGCCCCGTCCCTCTATATCGTTGACCATATCAATCCTTCCGGCCGCGTGGTGGAAGGTACGATCCCGGCCGTCGTGGGCGAGATGTTCGTCCCGAAGGTCGCGCATCGGCACGGACTCACCCTGGGCGAGCTCGTGAACCTGTACAGCGCGGAAATTGGCGCGAAGTTCCCGATCCACGTCATCTCGGCGCGGGCGACGGATTCCAACCGGCAGCTGTTGCCATGGACCATCGCGCCCGCTTCCGACATTCCTGGCCTGTTCAGCTCCTACCTTTACAGTGGCGGCGGTCTTTGGAACAATACGACCGTTACGCCCGGCATCGGCACGGCGCGTCCTTACGAGTACATCGGCGCACCCTTTGTGCGTCCGGGCCTTCCGACGGACCTCCCGGTCGTGGAAGGTGCCATCCTGCGTCCCTGCTCCTTCACTCCGGCGGCTGGCCGTTATGCGGGTGAGCGCTGCCAGGGCTTCCAGATCATGCTCCTCCCGGGCGAGGACTACCACAGCCTGATGCACACCTTGCGCCTGATGCGCTGGTTCACCGAGCATTATTCCGCCTTCGAGTTCGAGGACGCCTTCTGGACCAAACTCGCGGACCCGGTGCTGGAAGAATTTCTGAAAGGCTCCATCCCCTTCGATGTCGCCCGCGAGCACATCAAACTGGAAGAACAGAAGTGGATCCGCAAGGCCAAACGCTATTTGCTGTACGATGACCAGCCGTATCGGATGAAATGACGATTGTCATTCCGAGCGAAGCGAAGGAATCTAAAAATATTTGGATATCTCCCGATTAATCCGTATCTTTGCCGTCCAAAATTGTTAACAATTATATTTTTTACGTAAAATGAAGAAAGGAATCCATCCCGAAACCTACCGTCTTGTAGCTTTCAAGGATATGTCGAATGACACCATCTTCGTCACCCGGTCCTGCGCCCCGTCCAAGGAGACCATCGAGGTCGAAGGCGTCGAGTACCCGCTGGTGAAGCTGGAGATTTCCAACACTTCCCACCCGTTCTA
>JAFYTP010000101.1 GCA_017558775.1 Bacteroidales bacterium
CCGTGTCCGGAGCCGCTTGTATTCTTCGTCCACCTGCTCGGCGGGCACCTTCTCCTTGGAAGGCTTGCTGATGCGGAAGTAGCTGTATAGCGACATGATGCGAATTTACAAATTTCTTTCGACACAAGCGGCAAGGTCGGTGCCTTGTACGTAGAGGGCGGCTTTCCAGCCCGCGGCGAGGGCGCCGTCCACATTGGTCTGAGAGTCGTCGATGAACAGGATCTCCTCCGGCGCCACGTCAATCTCGGCGGCGGCCGCATCGAAAATCTCCCGCGAAGGCTTCAGCATTTTCATGCGGGAGGAGATGAATTCTTTCTTGAAAACGCGTTGCCAGTCCAGCCCGTTCTCCTCGTATATCTCGTGCATCCGCTGCACGGAAATCTCATTATTGTTCGAGAGGCCGTAGATGGGATATTTTTCCGCGAGCCGCTCCAGCAGATCCACCTTCGCCGGGTTCATTCCGACCAGCAGGCCCGCCATGGCGCGGTCCACATCGGCAGGAACACAGCCGGGACGGGAGTCCTTCAGGATCTCCGCCCGGAACTCGTCGGCCGTCAACTTGCCGGCTTCCAGGTCGCCGTAGATCCCTTTCTGGTGGTAGAGGTCCAGAATTTCCGTAATCTTCTCATAGCCAAGGATCTTCCGGAACGAATCGACACTGCGGTTGAAGTCCAGGTCGATGAGCACCCCTCCCAAGTCAAATACAATCGCTTTCACCATAGTGGAACAAAGTTACTCATTCTTTTGGAATAATCCGTGTCGGCACGGAATGTGCAAAAATATCAGTATATTTGTGTGCTTTGACTAAGACCGCCAGATACATTCTCAATCCTAAAACCCTGCGGGTAGAGAAAAAGAAAAACAAGCACCGGCTGCTCAAGACGCTTTTCGTCCTTGCGGCCGGAGCGGTGCTTTTCGCGTTGTATCTGTGGATTTATGCCTCGGTCCTGGGGAAGGATCTGCCGAAAACCGCGGTCCTGCGGCGGCAGAATGCCGACTGGCAGTCCCGCGTGGAGCAGATGGGCGCCCGGCTGGACCGGGACGAAGAGGTCCTCTCCCTGCTGGAAGTCCGGGATGACCGCATCTACCGGTCGGTCTATGGCATGGACGAAATCCCCGCGGCGGTCCGCTATGCGGGCATCGGCGGTAACAACCGCTATCCGGCGCTGCTGACGCTGGACTACAACAACGTCCTGCGTCAGACGGCCTTCCGGCTGGACGAGCTGGCCAAGCGGGCCTACGTGCAGTCCAAGTCCCTGGACGACGTCGCCGCCCAGGCGCGGGAAGCGGGTGACAAAGCCGCGCACATTCCGGCGATTCCGCCGATGGTGCCGGGTTCCTTCCGCCAGTCCAGTCCCTTCGGCTACCGCTCCGATCCGTTCCTCGGCATCGGCAAGATGCATACGGGCATGGATTTCTCCTGCGACCCGGGCAACCCGGTCTATGCGGTGGGCGACGGCACGGTGATCCTGGTGGAAAGCGACTTCTACGGCTATGGCAACCACATCGAGGTGGATCACGGCTTCGGTTATGTGTCGCGGTATTCGCACCTGGCGGACATGTTCGCGTATGTGGGCCAGAAGGTCTCCCGCGGAGACTGCATCGCGCTGAGCGGCAAGTCGGGGCGCGCCACCGGCCCGCATCTGCATTTCGAGATTATCTACCGGCACGATTACGTGAATCCGGCCGCCTATATGGACCTGGACATCTCACCTGAGGACTATTACGCGATGGTCCGTAAACCCGACAAGCGATGAAAACAGGAAAGATGAAAAGCATCCGCAGGCGTGTCGGCAAGGCCCTGCGCTACCTGGCGGCGACGGTTACGACCGCCATCGGGTTCTATGTCCTGTTCTCCCTGTTGTTCTCCACGGAGGAAGAAAAGCGACTGCAGCAGGAAAATGACCTGTATGCGACTTATTACCAGGACCTTCGGGAAAAGGAGCGCCTCGTGACCGACGCGGTCTCCGGCCTGGAGATGAAGGATGACGCCCTGTACCGGGAGATCTTCCAGACGGAAGCCCCTTCGGTGGACGCCGTCACCGCGGCGGACATGATCAGCGTGAGCGACTCCCTGTCCGAAAGCTTCTATCTGTCCTATTCCGCTTCCAAGAGCGAGAGCCTCCGGATGATGGCCAAAAACGTGGAGGAGAATTTCCGGGACATTTACCGGATCATGGCCCAGCGCCGGGACAGCCTGCCGCCGCTCACCCTACCGCTCGAAGGAATGTCCTACGTGCAGACCGGCGCCTCGGTGGGCCTCAAGCATAATCCGCTGTACAAGGTGGAACTCCAGCACGACGGCATCGACCTCGTCGCCCCGCAGGGGAGTCCCGTCCTCGCGGCGGCCGACGGCATTGTCAGAACGATTGTCCATTCCAACAAGGCGCTCGGGAATATCGTCGAAATCGACCACCGGAACGGCTACGTGACACGGTACGCCCTGTTGGGCGACATCAGCGTGTCGCAGGGCCGGACGGTCAAGCGGGGGCAGAAGATCGGCACCGTGGGCATTTCGTCCACGACCTTCGCGCCGCACCTGCATTACGAGGTGCTCCGCGACGGAATCATCCAGGATCCGGTGCGTTTCCTGTCCGCTTCGGTTTCTCCGGAGGAGTACTCGAAGATGCTGTACATGTCCGTGAGCACCCGGCAGTCGTTGGATTGATTTTTTTGTTATCTTTGTAGAATAAGATATTTACCACATGGCCAAGCTGTTATACACGATGGGCGAAGTGGCCGAAACGCTCGGTGAGAGCACCTCGGCCGTCCGTTACTGGAGCAACTACTTCGAAAAGTTCATCAAACCTTCCCGCAACGCCAAGGGGAACCGCCTCTTCCATCCCGAGGACGTGGAAACCCTCCAGCAGATCCAGTTCCTCCTGAAGAAACAGGGCATGACCCTGGACGGCGCCGCCGCGCGCCTCACCGAGGACCGCCGCAGCGTGGAGAAGCGCGTCAAGGCCCTGAATTCCCTGAAGGACATCCGGGCCCGCCTGGTCGAAGTGAGGAAGGCCTTATGAGGGTAGGGGACATCACCGCGGCCATCGAGGCGTTCGCCCCCCTGGGCATCCAGGAGGGATGGGACAACAGCGGCCTCTGCATCGGCTCGCCCGAGGATGAGGTCCATGCCGTCCTGGTGGGCTTCGACTGCACAGCGGAACTCATCGACGAAGCCGTCGC
>JAFYTP010000102.1 GCA_017558775.1 Bacteroidales bacterium
CCCGCAGGACGGTTTCATTGACGCGGGCAACGGCGGCGGCATCGGCTGGGCGCTCGTGGACTCGATGGAGCACGCGGTAGTGAAGGACGAGAAGATCATCAACGCCCGGCATTACCACACCATCAAGGAGGTCAAGAACGGCGAGGGCCCGCATCCCATCAAGACGGACCGGGGCTGGCTCCATCTGGCGCACGGTGTCCGCGGCTGCGCGAGCGGCCTCCGGTATGTGCTGTATCTGTACATGACCGCCTTGGACGACCCCACCCGCGTGATTGCGGAACCTGCCGGATTCTTCATGGCCCCGGAGGGGAGGGAGTACATCGGCGACGTGATGAATGTGCTGTTCGCCAACGGCTGGATTGCCGATGAGGACGGAAAGGTGTTCATCTACTACGCCTCTTCCGACACCCGGATGCACGTGGCGACATCGACAGTGGACCGTCTCGTGGATTACTGCCTCCATACCGCCCCCGACGGCCTCCGCACCGGCCTGACGGTGGAAACGTTGAACAAACTGATTGACAAGAACCTGAAATAGCTATGAAAAAGAGTCTTTCCCTCCTGGCGCTCCTGCTGGTCGTCGCCTGCGGGCGAAACGAAGGCGTCAAGACGCTCGGCCCCGGCGTCTATCCCGGGAATCCCGACGAGAACTTCTCGCCCGCGCTCCAGAAGGATGACGGCGGATACCGGAACATCGCTTTCCGGCGCGCCGCCCGCCATTCTTCCTGCATCGACCATAACCTGACGGCGCAGCTGGTCACGGACGGACTGGTCGCGGAAGGTGCGGCTCCCTGGATGGAAGTGTTCCAGAACGGAGAACCGCTTTCCTTCGAGGAAGCCAGCCGCCTCATCGACCAGAACCATGCCGAGCTTTACTGCAGTGGCCCCGAACTGGATTTCGAGCTTGTTTTCCACGGGTTTGTGCCCGAGGCCGACAGGCTCCTCATCGCTTCCGGCGGGGATTTTCCGAAGGAAACGGCCCTGACTGTGGAGGGAAAGACGGAGGACGGCACCTGGCAGACGCTGGGAAGCGCCCGTCCCAAAAATCCGGTGAACACCCTGATCATCCACTCCTGGGAGTATTCCATCCCTTGCCCCGGCAAGTTCGATGCGTACCGGCTCCATTTTACGGGCGTTCCCGATCATTTCACCCTGGATGAGGTGTTCTTCTACAAGAACGACGCGCTCGTGGACGCGATGCCCGGCGCCTATTTCGTCAGTTCCTGGAAGAGCGCCGGCGCGGAGGACGAATGGGTTTCCATCGACCTGGGCGCACCGTCCACCTTCGACAAGATGTGCTTCGCCTGGGTCAATGGCCCCCTGAAGGCGACGGTCCAGGCTTCTGTCGATGGGAAAAAGTGGAAGGATGTCGCCTCCTTCGAGGGGGCGGTGCCCGAAATCAAGTTCTCACGCGCAAAGGGACGCTATGTGCGCCTGTGTCTGTCCGGTACCGAAAACGGACAGCCGTTCGAGCTGAGCGAGTGGGAAGTGTACGGCAAGGGCGGCACCAAGGCGGTGCCGAAGGCGGCTCCGGCGCGTGAAGGCGCCCGCCAGTTGCTCTCCGGCGGCGGTTGGAAACTCCAGCGCGCCCCGCAGGTTGCTTACTCCGGAGAAGAGATTTCCTCGGCTGGTTTTGATGACGCCGGCTGGCTGGTCGCCACCGTCCCGGGAACGGTCCTCACGACCTATGTGGACAATGGGGCCGTGGAGCATCCCAATTATGGCGCGAACCAACTCTTCATCTCTGATTCTTACTTCCGGACGGATTTCTGGTACCGGAATGTTTTCTCCGCTACACTGGATACGCCCCGGCAGTTCCTCCATTTTGAAGGGACGAACTATCAGGCGATTGTGTACCTGAACGGTCGGTTTATCGGCGTTGTGGACGGAGCTTTCCGGACGGCGGATTTCGATGTGACCGGCACCTTGAAGGAGGGCGAAAACGTTCTGGCCGTGGAGATTATCCACAACCCTTCTTACGGCGAGGTCAAGGAGCAGACGGCCTATACGCCGCAGTCGAACGGTGGTATCATCGGCGCGGACAACCCCACCATGCACGCCTCCATCGGCTGGGATTGGATTCCCACGGTCCGTGGGCGCAACATCGGCATTTATGACGATGTCTGGGTGGCCTACACCGGTCCGGTTACCGTTGAGGACCCGTTTGTGCGTACGGAGCTTCCGCTTCCGGACACCACGAAAGCCACGCTTTTCGCGCAGGCCAGGCTGGTCAA
Organism: Bacteroidales bacterium; assembly: GCA_017558775.1. GTDB lineage: Bacteria > Bacteroidota > Bacteroidia > Bacteroidales > UBA932 > Cryptobacteroides. The sequence continues at coordinate 2,235 of JAFYTP010000102.1, forward strand.
TCATGGCGAGACGCCGGTTTCCGGTACGCTGGAATGGCGTTTCGGCACCCTGACCGTATCCGAGTCTGTCGAACTGCCCTCTGGTGAGAACCGGGAAATCGTCTTTGATCCTCAAGAACTTGAGAATCCTAAACTTTGGTGGCCGAAGGGCTACGGTGAGCAGAATCTGTATCCCGTGTCCTTCCGCTTTGTCGCGGATGGTCAGGTGTCCGATTCCAAGGAATTCCTCTCCGGCGTGCGTCAGATGGACTTCTCGATGGATCCCTATACACCGCTCAGCGGCTTCAGACCCTCGTTCCAGAGCCGGAATGAGCAGCAGCGCCTGAGTCTGTATGTGAACGGGCGCCGGTTCATCGGCTTCGGCGGAAACTGGGGTTTCCCGGAGCAGATGCTGAATTACCGCGCCCGCGAATACGACGTGGCTGTCAAGTACCACGCGGATATGAACTTCACGATGATCCGTGACTGGGTGGGCATGACCGGAAGTCGGGCCTTCTACGAGGCCTGCGACCGCCACGGCATCCTCATCTGGCAGGATTTCTGGCTGGCGAATCCTTGGGACGGTCCGAATCCCGCGGATCCGTACCGCTTCAACGCGGTCGCGGAGGAATATGTCCGCAGGATCCGGAATCATCCTTCCATCGGCCTGTACGTGGGCCGGAATGAAGGGTATCCGCCGGAGGTGATCGACACTTTCCTGCAGGAGATGGTGAATCGGGAGCATCCGGGGCTGTACTATATCCCGCATTCCGCGACGGACGGCGTCAGCGGGGGAGGCCCGTATCATGCTATGAAGCCGTCGGCCTATTTCCGCACGCGGGGCCGGGACAAGCTGCACAGCGAGATGGGCATGCCCGCCGTGATGAACTACGAGAACCTGCTCCGGACGATGGGGGAGGACGCTGTGGAACCGGTCAGCACCCTCGCGCATCCCAATGCGATGTATGGCCTGCATGACTACACCCTTGGCCGTTTGGCGAACAGCGCCCAGCAGGCGGAGAGTTTCAACGAGCTGCTGGCCAACGCTTTCGGGGAGCCTGCTGACGCGAAACAGTTCGCGGAACTGGCGCAGTGGATCAATTATGACGGCTATCGGGCGATGTTCGAGGCCCGGGGCGAGTACCGCCGCGGCCTGCTGCTCTGGATGAGCCATCCGGCCTGGCCGTCGATGGTCTGGCAGACCTACGACTACTATTTCGAGCCCACGGGCGCCTACTTCGGCTGCAAGAAGGCTTGCGAGCCGATCCATATCCAGCTGAACCTGCTCACCCGCGAGGTGGAGGCCGTGAATTACCACGCCGGCGACCGCACCGGCCTGACGGCCCGCGTGTCCGTGCTTGACATCGACGGAAAGGTCCTGGACGGCTTCGAAGGTCCGCTGGATCTTCCGGAGGACAGCACGGCCGTCGTCACGACGCTTCCGGTCCCGGAGGACGTGACCCCGGTCTATTATGTGCGTTTGGAACTGGCCGATGTCGATGGTAACCCGCTTTCCACCAACTTCTATGTGCAAGGGAAGGAGGAAGGCAACCTCCAGGCGCTGAATCAGTTGGGGAAGGCTTCAGTGAAAGCCACCTTCACCGGAAACGGCCCTTGGAAGGTCACATTGACCAACAACGGAAAGGTTCCCGCGCTGATGCTCCGGCTGAAGCTGGTGTCCAAGTCCACGGGCGAGATGGTCCTGCCGGTCATCTACTCCGACAATTACATCTCCCTGATGCCGGGCGAAACCCGGGAAATCAGGATCGAGGCCGCACCGGAGGATCTCCGCGGCAAGCCCGGTCTGGAGATTTCCGGATTCAACCTGGACCGGAAGCGTCTATAGGACCCGGAGGGAACGGAAGAGATACAGCACCGGGAAGATTTCCAGACGGCCGATGAGCATTTCCAGCAGGCTCGTGACCTTGAGGAAGGCGGGGAAGGCGGCGTAGTTGGACATCGAGCCGACTTCTCCGAAACCGGGACCGACATTGCCGATACAGGCGATGGAGGCGGTGACGCTCGTGGTGAAGTCGATGCCGACGGCGATGTTGACGGCAGCGAACACCACGACAACCAGCAGATAACAGAAGATATATCCGTAAGCGTCGCTGATCTGCGCGTCGGGCCGGGCCCGGCCGTCGACACGGATGTTCTTGACGGCATTCGGCGCCACGGTCAGTCCGACTTTCCGGTGGATACCCTTGGCCGCCAGGATGGCGCGGTCGATCTTGATACCGCCGGAAGTGGAACCGGAACAGCCGCAAATCAGGGAACAGAGGATGAGCAGCGCCATGCTGAGCGGCGGCCACAGCGTTGTATCTTGCGTAGCGAAGCCGGTGGTGGTGGCGATGGAGGCCACCTGGAAGGCGGCGTCCCGGAGTGCGTTCCCGAACGTGGCGTAGTTCCCCTTGGTCATTAGGTCGACCGTCATCAGGACCGTGGTGATTCCGAGCAGAACCACGAAGACTCGGATGATTTCCGACCGCATGAAGAAGCGGGGACGCCCCCGGAGGATAGCCAGGAAGAGGATGCCGAAGTTGATGCCGGCGGCGATCATCGCCACGGTCAGGATAATCTCCGCGGCAGGATTGGCGTAGAAAGCGATGCTCGTGTTGCGCGTGCAGAAACCGCAGGTGCTGCAAGCGGACATCGCGTTGGTAAGCGCGTCGAACCAGCCCATCCCCGTGAACAGCAAGGAAATGAACGTGACGCCGGTGAGCGACGCATAGGTGGCGAGCATCCGCTTGGCGAAGCTGTTGCTTCTTTCTCCGGCGAAGGGCTCACGGGCCACGCTGGAGATTTCCGCGCCGGAAAGGGTGGACTTGTCCAGCCGCTCCCGGATCAGCATCGAGAACAGGGTGACGATGCCGATGCCGCCGACCCAGGCCGTGGAGATGCGCCAGAGCTGCAGCCCGCGCGGGAGAGCCTCGATGTCGTTCAGGATGGAAGCGCCCGTGGTCGTGAAACCGGACACGCTTTCGAAAAGGGCGTTCACCAGAGAGAACTCATGCCCGTATAATAGAAATGGAAGCATGCCGAACAGGCAGGCGAAGATCCAGGCCACCACGACGATACAGTTACCCTCGCGGAAACTGAGCGGGTGGTCGCCCCTGCGTACGAAAATGAGCGGGTAGAACCCGACGATGCCGGTGATAAAGGCGGAATATAGGAGCGGTATCCGGCTTTCGTCGCCCGGCGTGAAGCAGGCGACGAGGCCTGCAACCCCCATCAGGAGGGCGACGAACGCGAGCGAGATGCCGATATACCATGTTATGATTTTCCAGTTCATGGGTTTGAAATCGTTTTCTAGTGCAAATTTACAGGCTGGTTTTTCATTTATCAATACAATTATTTTTATCTTTGCATTGATAAAATCAATCGCCACGTAATTATGACCCTGCTGCAACTGAGGTATATCATTGCCATTGACCAATATAGGCACTTCGGCAAGGCCGCCGAAGCCTGCGGTCTCACCCAGTCTACTTTGAGCCTGATGGTAAAAAAACTGGAGGAGGAACTGGACGTCCGGATCTTCGACCGGGATGCCCATCCCGTTGAAGCCACGGAAATCGGGCGCAAGATCATCGACCAGGCCAAGGTGGTCCTGTTCAACGCGAACCAGATTACCGAGATGATCGGCTCGGAAAAGGATACGCTTTCCGGCCCCCTCAAGATTGCACTGATTTCCACGATTTCCCCGGTCCTGGTGCCCGGGCTGTTCAAGTACATCGGCAACCGCTATCCGGCCATCTCCCTGCAGACGGAGGAAATGCTCAGCGAGACCATCTTGGAGAAACTTCGGAGGGCGGAAGTGGACATGGGCATCCTAGGCGGTCCGGTCAATGACCCCGACCTGCTGGAAATCCCGCTTTACCACGAGCGTTTCTTCGCCTATGTTTCGCCCACGAACCCGGCTTATGCCCAGGATTCCATCAAGGCGGACACCCTTTTCCGCCATCCCATCTGGATCATCAAGGACGGCATCCGGCAGATCGACCCGTCCGAATTGCGGAAAGGGGGACACATCACCTATGAACGGCTGTTCGAAGGCGGCCGCGTGGGAATCCTGATCCAGATTGTCAATGAGAACGGCGGCATCACCATCATCCCCGAGACGCACGTCGGTTTCATCATGTACAGCCAGCAGAAATGCCTGCGTCCCATCGTCGATCCGCAGCTCCGCCGCGTCATCTCCCTGGCGGTCCGGGCGGACTTCATCCACGAGGCCAAACTCAACGCCGTGGTCGAAGCCGTCAAAGGCATTATCCCCGGAACTATGCTGGAAAACATCGTCTTGAAGGGAAATTTGAAGCTCTGAAAAGGCCTTCTCCGCCGCTGTTCCGTTATTGATACTTTTTGTGTCAAAATTGATATCCTTCGGGTATCGATTCTTCTATATTTGCGCAAATTGAACTGCGCGAATTAGCAATTCCTTAACCAAACACGTAAAACAACTCAACCAACTTAATTAACCCTACAATGATGAAAAGGAGAATTCAATCTCATTTGTTCGGGCTCTTGGCGCTACTGCTCCTTCTGCCCGGACAAGCATTCGCCCAGAATCTGCGGGTGACCGGCAAGGTCATCGACGAGCAGGGCGAGGGAGTGATTGGAGCCGGAGTGGTCATACAAGGGACCAACACCGGAACTATCACCGACCTGGACGGTAACTTCGTCCTTCCCTCCGTCGCCCGGGGCACCACGCTCGAAGTCTCCTGCGTCGGCTATGCCACGCAGGCTGTGCAGGTTACCGGGCCGACCCTGACCGTCACCCTGGCCACGGAAGCCAGCGCGCTGGACGAGTCCGTGGTCATCGCCTACGGTCAGCAGAAGAAGGTGACCATCACGGGCGCGGTTTCCGCCGTCAGCGGCGAAGGCTTGATGAAAGCGCCGGTGGCGAACGTCGCGAACGCCCTGCAGGGAAACCTCCCCGGCGTTTCCGCCGTCCAGCCTTCCGGTATGCCGGGTGCCGATGAACCGGTCATCCGCATCCGTGGCGTCGGATCCCTGAACAGCGCCGAACCGCTGGTCCTGGTCGATGGTGTCGAGCGTTCCTTCTCGCAGCTGGACGCCAACGAAATCGAGAGCATTTCCGTCCTGAAGGACGCTTCCGCCACGGCCGTCTTCGGTGTCCGCGGCGCGAATGGCGTCATCCTCGTGACCACCAAGCGTGGTACCACCGGAAAGGCTTCCGTCACCGCTTCCGCGAACGCCGCCGTGCAGACGATCTCGAAGTTCATCGACTTCGCCGATTCCTACACCTACGGCCAGATGTGGAACTACACCGCGATCACCGACGCCCTCCCGATGAGCCAGTGGCCCGGGACCGTCAATATCGCCGACTACGCGCCGTACACCGACGCCGGCATCCGGTTCAGCCAGGATGTCATGGAGCATTTCCGCACCGGCGACATGCCCCAGACGTTCCCGAACATGGACTGGATCAAGTACATCATGAACGATTCCGCCTGGCAGGAACAGGCCAACGTGAACGTCAACGGCGGTACCGAACGCGTCCGCTACTTCGTCTCCGCCGGTTTCCTGAACCAGAATTCCCTGTTCAAGACCTTCTCGGACAACAAGAACGAGACCTTTGACTATCAGCGTCTGAACTACCGCGCGAACCTCGACATCGACGTTTCCCGCCGGAGTCAGATCTCCATCACCCTGGGCGGCCGCATGCAGGACCGCAACACGATGGGCGGCGGCGAAGGCTTCCTGTTCCGTTACCTGCAGGGCGCCACGCCTTACGCCGGCAGCGGTATCGACGCCGCCGGCCGCCATATCGTCTCCGACCCGAACCTCGTCGGCCCGTTCGACCGCGACGCGCTCTCCAACTACTACAACCTCGGTTACCAGAACGAGAGCACCAACGTCCTGAACTTCGATATCCAGTACAAGCTGGACCTGGGCTTCATCACGAAGGGCCTGGATTTCAAGACGAAGGTTTCCTACAACTCCCAGTACACCGCCCGGAAGAACCGGGAGAACGGGTACGGTACCGGCCTGACCTACATCGCCACCATCGTGGACGGCCAGGAAGTCCTCCGCAAGGAGAACATCACTTGGCCGACTCCTTATAACGAGTCCAAGTGGGGCAGCCGCAACTGGTACGCCGAGACGAGCCTGAACTACAACCGCCGTTTCGGCCAGCACAACATCGGCGCCCTGCTCCTCTATAACCAAAGCAAGACCTACTATCCCGGGGACTCCGACGGCAACCTGTACCAGTCCATCCCGAAGGGATACGTCGGCCTCGTGGGCCGTATCACCTATGACTATGCCACCAAGTACCTGCTCGACTTCAACATCGGCCGCAACGGCTCGGAGAACTTCGCTCCCGGCAAGCGCTATGGTACTTTCCCGTCCATTTCCCTGGGTTGGATTCCGTCCATGGAAACCTGGTGGGAGCCCCTCAAGAACGTCGTGAGCTACCTCAAGCTCCGCGGTTCCTGGGGTAAGGTCGGTAACGACAACACCAACGGCGCCCGTTTCCTGTATCTGCCGGGTGCCTGGCAGTTCTATCAGGGATCCACGACGGTGAACCCGCAGAACCGCGGCGCCAACTTCGGTACCAGCGGCGGTTGGCTGCAGGCCGTCAAGGAACTCACCGCCGGTAACCCGAACGTCACCTGGGAGACGGCCACCAAGATCAATCTCGGTATGGACGCCACCCTGTTCAACCGGCTCCACGCCTATGTGGACTTCTTCTGGGAGGACCGTAAGGACATCCTCGTGTCCAACGCCTCCACGCTGTCCGCCGTCACCTCGCTGCCCTCCAGCTACGTGAACGAAGGCCGCGTGAAGAACCACGGTTTTGAAGTCACGCTCAACTGGGAAGACCGCATCGGCAACGTCTATTACACCATTTCCCCGAACGTCTCCTTCGCCCGCAACAAGGTCATCGAGATGCTCGAGGTGAAGCCGATGTACGACTACCTCAGCCGCACCGGCCTGCCGGTCGGACAGCCTTTCGCCTACGACCTCTTCGAGTTCTATCAGGAAGGCACCGAGGAACGCTACAAGGCCGCCTACGGCGCCGATATGCCGGACCAGGGCGTCGCGCTCAAGTACGGCGACTGCGTCTATGTGGACCTGAACGGTGACGGCGTCATCGACGCGAACGACCAGAAGCCGATCGGTTACACCACCAACCCGGAGATCACCTTCTCCCTGAACACCGCCATGCACTGGAAGGGGCTCGACTTCTCCATGCTGTGGACGGGCGCCGACCATGTGAGCCGTACGTTGAACGGGTATTTCCGCGACCAGTTCGGTTCCACCAACACGTCGGCCCTCACCCAGTGGGTCGCCGACAACTCCTGGACGGAAGACAACCGCAACGCCATCCTGCCCCGTATCTCCTTCACGAACCGGGTGCATAACAACCACGATTCCCAGGCCTGGATGGTCGATTCCAAGTATCTCCGTCTGAAGAACGTCGAACTCGGTTACACCTTCAACAAGCCCAAGTCGATGCCGTTCTTCAACTACATCCGCGTGTTCGTCTCCGGACAGAACCTCCTGACCTTCGCCCGCTTCGACGGCAACGACCCCGAGGCGCCGGGCTCCGGTCTCGACTTCGGCGTGCGCTACCCGATGACCCGGGTGGTCAACATGGGTGCACAGGTTAACTTCTAAAGCAGATACGATTATGAAAAAGATATCGAATATCCTTCTGGTTCTGGGCATCTGCTCCGCTTTCTGCTTCTCGGCCTGCGTCGACAAGTTCGCCGTGGGTGACGCCTTCCTGGAGAAGGCTCCGGGCGTCGACGTGAACATCGACACCGTCTTCACGAGCGCGGAATACACCCGCAACTTCCTGTGGAGCGCCTATGGACAGATCTATTGCACATACACTTCCGGAAACATGATGAACGGCGCGCCGATCGACGTGCTTTCCGACTCCTACCACTGCTATGTTTCCTGGGGCGGCCCCAAGCAGAGCTACTACCCGGGACTCCTGACCGAGAACGCCCAGGATACCGAGGACGGTAACTTCCAGGGCAAGTTCTCCTATTCCACCAAGGGCGGCCTGAACTCCGACGCCGGCGGCCGTGTCTCCATCTACGAGACCGTGCGCAAATGCTGGCAGATCATCGAGAACATCGACCGTGTGCCGGACATGAGCGACAGCGAGAAGAGCCGTCTCCGCGGCGAGGCCTACACCATCATGGCGAGCCGCTACTATGATGCGTTCCGCAACTTCGGCGGCCTCTGCCTCGCCCGCAAGGCCTATCCGGTGGGCGAGCACTTCACGGGCGGCCGCGCGACGGCGATGCAGACCGTGGAGTTCATCGACTCCCTGATCGTCTGCGCCATCAACGAGCCCGGTTTCATCTGGAACATTCCCAACTCCGACCAGGGCCAGTGGTCCGGCCGTCTCACCCGCGCCTCTGCGCGCGCACTCCGTGCCAAGGTATGGATGTTCGCCGCCTCCCCGCTGTTCAATAGCTCCGAGCCGTACATGAGGTACACCCCGGACAAGGAGACCGAGTTCACGAACATCGAGCACGTGTGGTTCGGCAAGGAGGATCCTTCCCTGTGGAACCGCTGCCTGCAGTATTGCAACGATTTCTTCCAGGACAATGCGCAGAACGGCGACTACTACCAGCTGATCCAGCCGGCCACGCAGGACGAGGCGGGTTACCGCACGGCTTTCCGCCGCGCTTACCGCTATCGTAACGACGACCGCAACCACGAGAAGCTGTTCGACGCCCATCCGACGCTGACGATGTCCGACGGCGGCTGGGGCTGGGGCTGGAGAGGCTTCGCCCTCGACTGCTACCGCCAGGGCGGCGCCGTTCCGACCAACGAGCTGGTCGAGTGCTTCGGCATGGCCGACGGCCGTGACTTCCCGTACGCCGACATCTACGGCGCGGGCAAGAACCCCGACGGCATCGACATCTTCGCCGACCGCGACCCGCGCCTGTATGAGACCGTGCTGGTTCCCCGCCAGTCGCTCCCGGCCGGATTCGACTATGCCGGATTCAATTATGTCGATACCTGGGAGGCCGGCGCGATGACCAACGATCCGGGCAACTTCACGGCCAACAACCCTGACGACGTCGCTTCCGGTTACCGCAAGTTCAAGTGGATGCTCGACTACACGAGCGGCCGCATGGATGACGAGTACATCGGCGTTTCCTACATCCGTCTCGCCGAGATGTACCTGATCCGCGCGGAGGCCAAGGCCGAAACCGGTGACCTGGGCGGCGCCCTCGACGACCTCCATGTCGTCCGCAGCCGCGTAGGTCTGGGCCGTATCGAGACCATGAACCCGGGCCTGAACCTGCGGAACAACAAGGCGAACCTGATCGAGGAGATTCTCCGCGAGCGCAACTGCGAGATCGGTTCCGAGTGCGGCGACCGCCTCTACGACATGATCCGCCGCAAGCGTCAGGACCTCTTCACCAAACCCCTCCACGAGATCCGGATCTACCGTCTGGATGCCAATGGCAACCGCCTGACGGAAGGCGACCAGCGCTGGGATCCCAGCACCCCCTGGCCGAAGTTCGAGTATGAGAAGCCGCAGATCGTCAACGGCGCCCGCCGCTGGTGGGATCCCGGCTACTGGACGAACAAGTGGTATCTGGACCCGGTTTCCCGTATCGAGGTCCAGAAGGGCTACGGTCTCACGCAGAATCCTGGTTGGTAATCTTTAGAACAGCATACGATTATGAAACTACGCAATATACTTATTTGCAGCCTGTTGGGATTCTGCGCGGCACCTTTCGCCGCCAACGCCCAAGTCACCCTGCCCGACAAGAAGGGGCAGACGGTGGATCTGGGTTATGGCGTCGAGCAGTCTGAATTCCTGACCACGGCGGCGACCTATACCATCACCGCCGAAGAGCTGCGCCGTACCTCGGCCATCAGCCTCGCCGACGCGCTCTACGGCAAGCTTCTCGGTCTGACCGCCCTCCAGAACACCGGTTTCAAGGGGGAGGAGAACCGCGGGGCCACCTTCAACATCCGTGGCGTCCAGACCACCGGTGAGACCGACATCCTCATCCTGGTGGACGGCCAGGAGCGTCCGATCGACCGCCTCTCGGTGGAAGAAGTGGAAAGCGTGACCGTCCTGCGGGATGCCGCCGCCGTGGCCCTGTACGGGCACGAAGGCATCAACGGCGTCCTCCTCGTCAAGACCAAGCGCGGCCAGGCCGACAGCGGCTTCCACTTCAAGGCCGGCGCTTCCCGCAAGGTCCAGTTCGACCCGGAGAAGGCCGAGATGGCGGGCGAGTACAACTGCCTGCCCGTGGACAACGCGGCGTCGATGTACGCCTACGCCCTGAACCTCGCCCGTGTCAATGACGGTCTCACCCCCGCCTACACGGCCGCGGAAATCGAGAAGTTCCGCGACGGTTCCGACCCTTACGTCTATCCGAACGTCCTCTGGAGGGACGAGGTCTTCAAGAACACCGCCAACGAGACGAACGCGTTCGTGTCGATGTACGGCGGTACGGACAACGTGGAATACTACACCCAGCTGGATTACACCGACGCCCAGGGCCTGTTCAAGAACACCAACCAGGGCGACTGGGATTCCCAGCTCAAGTATTCCAAGATGAACATCCGCACCAACGTCGACTTCCAGGTGACGAAGACCACCCGCGTGCGGACGAACATCCTCGCAATCTTCATGGAGACCAACGGCGTTCCGAACATCAATTCCAACGACGCCTGGTGGCATCTGTACAAGGTGCCGGCCCTGGCCTTCCCGGTCAAGACCGCGGGCGGCGTCTGGGGCGGCAGCCAGACTTACGGCGACTTCAACCTCGTCGCCAAGGTGCAGGGCACGGGCTTCTCCAAGACCCACCAGCGCCAGATCTGGGCCGACCTCACGCTCGAGCAGGATCTCGACTTCATCCTCGAAGGCCTGAAGTTCTATGCCGGCGGCGCCTATGACAACGCCTCCAACACCATCGAGAACCGGACGAAGGGCTACCAGTACGGCTGGAACTACTACGCGAACGGCGCGATGCAGGAGACGGTGATGGGTACCGTGGAGGACAAGCTCACCTTCAACTACTGGGTGGATTCCCAGTGGCGTATCGGCACGGTCAACGCCGGTTTGAAGTACGCCACCCGGCTGGGCAACGGCAATCTCGCCACGAACCTCAACTACAACATGAAGAGCGAGGTCCGGGACGGCCAGAGCAACACCTGGTACCGCGAGAACTGGCAGCTCGCCACGCATTACGACGTCGCCGAGCGCTTCATGGCCGACCTGGTCCTCGCGGCCAACGGCTCCAACCGCTCCTACCCGGCCAAGTGGGCGTTCTCCCCGACGCTGGGTCTCGGCTTCATCTACGCGAACAATCCGCAGGCCGCTTTCCTGAACTACGGTAAGCTCCGTGCCTCGGCCGGTATCCAGCATACCGACTATGTGCCCGCGAACGGCCTCTGGCTCGCGGCCTGGAGCAATTCCCACGGCCAGTTCTGGTATGGTCAGAACTTCGCCAGCTCCTGGGGCGCCTTCCTGACCCAGTTCCCGACCACCGATTTCCAGCAGGAGGCCGCTTGCAAGGCCAATGTCGGTACGGACGTGCGCATCGCGAACAGTCTGGACTTCACCATCGACGGTTTCTATCAGCAGCGCCGCAACATCCTCGTGAGCGCGGGCTCCCTGAACTCCGCCGTCGTGGGTATCCAGTCTTCCTATGACGACAAGGGCGTCGTGGCCAGCTACGGCGTCGAGGCCGGTCTGCGGTATGCGAAGACCTTCGCCAACGGATTCAACCTGAACTTCGGCGGCAACGTGTCCTTAGTGAAGAGCCAGATTCTCGAGTGGATCGAGGCTCCCGCTTATCCGAACCTCTCCGTGATCGGCGCTCCCGCCGATGCGGCCCGCGGTCTCGTCGCCCAGGGCTTCTTCCAGAACCAGGCCGAGATCGACGCCAGCCCGCTGCAGGAGTTCGGCCAGGTCAAGGTCGGCGACACCAAGTACAAGGATGTCAACGGTGACGGCGTCATCAACGAGAACGACTATGTGGCGCAGGACTACGGCACCGCCTTCCCGGCGCTGAACTACGGCTTCAACCTGGGCTTCGAGTTCAAGGGCTTCGGCATGAACGCGTACTTCCAGGGTGCCGCCCATCAGATCAAGAACCTGATGTATGTCGATGGTGTCTGGGGCGCGCTCTCCAACAACCGCGGCCTCTCCAAGGAGTACTACAACAACTGCTTCGACATGGCCGGTTCCGACGCCCTGTATCCGCGTCTGTCCACGACCCAGGTCGCCAACAACGCCCAGGCTTCCACGGTCTGGTTCCGCGACGTCCGCTGGATCAAGCTGCGTGACTGCGAAGTCTATTACCGGCTTCCCGCCGCGCTGCTCGGCCACGTGAACCTCACCGACGCCAAGCTGTTCGTCCAGGGCCAGAACCTGTTCTCCTCCGACAATATCCCCGCCATGGACGCCGAGAACCTGAACACCGGCTATCCGGTGATGAAGGCGGTCACCATGGGCCTTTCCGTCGTATTCTAAAAAAGGATTGAATTATGAAACTTGATAAATTGGTTTTATGCATTCTCGCCTGTGTCCTTACGGCCTCGTGTGTCGACCTCAACTATACCGAGCAGAACACGCGTGACGAGGAGTGGACCTACGAATACTTCGAGAATGGTATCAAGAACATGGTCTTCGACGTGTACGCGCAGGTGTACAAGAACGAATTCGCTGACAACAGCGCCTACTTCCTCGCGGGTGCCACCGACGAGGCCCAGTATGCGCTCGAGACCGGCGCGGTGTGCAACTACACCAACGGCGGTTGGAGCCCGGCGAACCCGTATGCCGACACCTGGACCAAGTGCTACACCGCCATCGCCGACGTCTGCATGTATCTGGAGAAGATCGAGCAGGCGGACATCACCGAATGGCAGTACAACTCCGACTATCCCAACTGGATCCAGCAGATGGAGCTTTTCCCGTACGAGCTGCGTTTCCTGCGGGCCTACTTCTACTTCGAGCTGTTCCGCGCCTATGGCGACGTTCCGCTCGTGACCACGACCCTTACCAACGCGGAGGCCAACTCCATCACCCGCACGAGCGCCGACGAGATCGTGAAGTTCATTGTCGATGAACTCGACGCCGTCGCCCCGTACCTGCCGGTTTCCTACCTCACCGAGGTGAACAACGAGATCGGCCGCGCGACGCGTATCGCCGCCTTCGCCCTGAAGGCCCGCACGCTCCTGTATGCGGCATCTCCGCTCTTCAACCCGACCAACGACAAGGCCAAGTGGGAGAAGGCCGCCGAGGCTTGCAAGTACATCCTGGACAATGCCGACATCTGGGGCCTGAAGCTCAGCGCCTACGGTTCCCTGTGGGGCCACGACGCCTTCTTCAACCCTGAACTGATTTTCGGCCTGGGCCGCGGCGAGACCAACTCTTTCGAGATGGCCAACTACCCGGTCGGCGTCGAGAACGGCTCCTCCGGCACCTGCCCGAGCCAGACCCTCGTGGACCAGTACGAGTACCAGGAAGGCGGTCAGACCTTCGGCCAGCGCTATCCCGGCAGCATCGACCTGAAGACGGTCGATCCGTATGAGGGCCTGGATCCGCGCTTCGCGCTCACCGTCGTCAAGAACGGCGACGAGTGGCCGACCAACGGCTCCCAGAAGAAGGCCATCGAGACCTTCATCGGCGGTTTCAACGCGGCTCCGAAGTACGGCGCCACGCCCACCGGTTACTACCTGAAGAAGTATGTCGATGGTTCCTGCGTCACGACGGCCGACAACCAGACCACGCGCCGCCACACCTGGATCCTGTTCCGCCTGGGCGAGTTCTACCTGGACTATGCCGAGGCCGTGTTCAACGCCACGGGCAGCGCCAATGACGCCACCTACGGCATGACCGCGAACGACGCCATCAACAAACTTCGCAACCGTTCCGACATCCAGATGCCCAAGTTCACCGAGGACGGCGACGCCTGGGTCGCGCGCTACGAGCGCGAACGCATGGTCGAACTCGCCTTCGAGAACCATCGTTTCTGGGATGTCCGCCGCTGGAAGAAGGGCGGCCAGTACTTCAAGACCATCCAGGTTGCGAACATCTCGGCCGACCTGCAGCTTAGCCGCAGCACGGTTTCCCGCCAGTGGGACGACAAGTACTATTTCTACCCGATTCCGCAGACGGAATTGAAGAAGAACCCCAACCTCACCCAGAATCAGGGATGGTAGTAAAGAAAAAAGGAGTTCAATTATGAAAAAGATATTCACCTATTTCGGTTTAGTGCTGTCCATCGTCCTCATGGGCGTGTTCACGGCATGTACCCCTAAGGAAATCATCGACGCGGACGCCGCCGGGCTGGGCATCAAGGTGTTCTTCCCGACGAAGGTCGTGGCAGGCCAGCCGATGACCGTGAGCGGCACCGGTTTCGCGGATGTCCGCGAGGTCGTGTTCCCCAATGGCGTCAGTGTCACCAATATCGAGCATGTCGGCAACGGCATGATCCGGGTGACGGCTCCTTCCGGCATCGCCGCCGACGGCGGCAAGCTGATCGTCCGCACCAGCGACGACGAGGCGGAATCCAAGCAGGACCTGACCCTCGGCCATACCGTCGTTTCCGGCTTCTCCAAGCAGGACGGCGAGGAGATCGGGGGCGGCGAGCAGCTGACCGTGTACGGCACGGATCTCGAGTTCATCTGCCGCGCCGAGCTCATCGACCCGGACGGCAACCCGCTCATCCTGGAGGACGAGGATTTCTACCGCAAGGGAACGAGCACCGTCATCATCACCATCCCCAAGAAGATTTTCGAAGGTACCTGGGTGGGCAAGCTGTACACCTTTGACGGTCAGGAGATTCCGCTGCCGGAACTGACCTATACGCCTGCTTCCGACGGCGGCCACTGGGAGACCCAGGAAACCGTGCTCTGGGAGAATGACGGCGGTCCGGCCGTGTCCTGGAGCGGTACCTACCGCTTCGCGGGCGAGGGCCACGAGACGGGCGAGGAAATCTACGCCTTCCCGGCCGACATCTGGGAGAAACTCAAGAGCGAGACCTTCTACATCACGGTCGAAGCGACGGATCCTCAGATCCGCGTCACCACGGGCTGGTGGAGCACCACCTGGACCGGCGGCGACTTCCAGCCCGGCAACGAGAAGCTCACCGACAACGGCGACGGCACGTGGACCCTGGAGGTCAATCTGTCCGGCGATCCGATCGTCGATGCCATGGACGTCGAACATCTGCTCTTCACCGGCGACCGTTACACCCCGGTCAAGATCTTCTTCAAGGAAGACATCTGGATCGACGGCGGCGGCCACTGGGAGGTTGTCAAGACCTCTCTCTGGAAGAACGAAGGCGCCGGTGCGGTGTCCTGGAACGGCACTTACCGCTTCTCCGGCGAGGGCCACGAGACGGGCGAGGAGATTTACTCCTTCCCGGCCGACATCTGGGAGCGGCTCAAGAGCGAGACCTTCTACATCACGGTCGAGGCGACAGATCCCCAGATCCGCGTCACCACGGGCTGGTGGAGCACCACCTGGACCGGCGGCGACTTCCAGCCCGGCAACGAGAAACTCACCGACAACGGCGACGGAACGTGGACCCTGGAGGTCAATCTGTCCGGCGATCCGATCCTCGACGCGATGGATGTTGAGCACCTGCTCTTCACCGGTGACCGGTACACCCCGATCGAAATCTTCTTCCAGGAGGAAGTCTGGGTCGGCGGCGATTCCGGTCCCAAGGAGACCGTGCTCTGGGAGAACCCGGGCGCCGGCGCAGTGAGTTGGAACGGCACTTACCGCTTTGCGGGCGAGGGCCACGAGACGGGCGAGGAGATTTACTCCTTCCCGGCCGACATCTGGGAGCAGCTCAAGAGCGAGACCTTCTACATCATGGTCGAAGCGACGGATCCTCAGATCCGCGTCACCACGGGCTGGTGGAGCACCACCTGGACCGGCGGCGACTTCCAGCCCGGCAACGAGAAGCTCATCGACAACGGCGACGGCACCTGGACCCTGGAGGTCAATCTGACCGGCGATCCGATCGTGAACTCGATGGACACCGAGCACCTGCTCTTCACCGGCGACCGGTACACTCCTGTCAAGATATACTTCATCAAGTAGTATAATTAACGCTTTTATGAGATGGGAGGCTGGCCTTCGGGCCGGCCTCCTTTCTTTTGAAGAAACGCAAATAATCGCTATCTTTATCCATAATAAAATGACTATTATGAGAAAGCTGATAACCATCCTCGCGCTGCTCTTTTCCGCGGCGCTCCTGCAGGCGGAGAATCTCCGCCTCGCGCACATCTTCTCGGACCACATGGTCCTGCAGCGGAATGCGGATGTCCCGGTCTGGGGCTGGGGCGAACCCGGTGCGAAAGTGAAAGTCACGACTCACTGGAACATGTTCAAGTACGAGACCAAAGTGGCCGCCGACGGCACCTGGCGGGTAATTGTCAAAACCGGGGAGGCCAGATTTAAAGGAGGAGCCACGATGGTCATCAAGTCCGGGAAGGAAGAGATCCGGCTGAATGACATTCTCCTCGGCGAAGTCTGGATATGCGCCGGACAGTCCAACATGCAGATGCCCGTCGGAGGCTTCGGCTTCCAGGAAGTGGAAGGCGCCCGCGAGGCCATCCTTGCCGCCGCGTCCTATGCGAACCGTATCCGCGTCTTCGACATCCGTACCCCGCTGTGCTTGGACGGTCCTGTCGATGATGTCGATGCCGAATGGAAACGCGCTTCCGCCGGCGTCTGCGCGGGAACCTCCGCCGTCGCCTGGTTCTTCGCCACGGCCCTGGCATCGAACCTGGACGTTCCCGTGGGCATTATCGTCAATCCCTGGGGTGGCAGCCGCATCGAGCCGTGGATGACGCGTGCGTCGATCGCCGCGTCCGGGATTTCGGAGGAAGATCAGGCTTTCATCGACAATTTGCGGGAAACCAGCCCGTATCCGCAGATGCCGGAAGGCATTTGGAACGGCCGGATGGCCCCGATCGCCGGGTACGCCGCCAAGGGATTCCTCTGGTACCAGGGCTGCTCGAACATCGGCCAGGATTGCTATGACAAGTTGCAGACAGCGATGGTGAAACTTTGGCGCGAGGCCTGGGGGAAGGATGACATGCCTTTCCTCTTTACGCTGCTGGCTCCGTACGAGCACGGCGACTGCGACGGCCGCGCCCGCCCGCGCTTCGTGGAAGCCCAGCTCCGCAGCCTGAAGACCACCCCGGACAGCTATGCCATCTGCACCGAAACCATCGGCAGCAAGTCCACCATCCATCCGCCGAAGAAGAAGGAGGTGGGGGACATGATGGCGCTGCGCGCCCTGCAGAACGTGTATGGACAGGAACTGGGCATCGACATTGAACTTCCTGAACCCCAGAGCGTTGAATATCTGGAAGACGGTCGAGTCAAGATTACATTGACCCATGTCTGGTCCAACCTCCAGTCCATCTCCGCGCGCGATATCGTCGGCTTCGAGCTGGCAGGTGAGGACCGCGTATTCCATCTCGCCGAGGCCGAGGTCGATTGGGATGGACAGACGATATATATCAAGTGTGCCGATGTCCCCAAGCCTGTCGCTGTGCGGTACGCCTTCCGCAACTGGATGGGTGCCAACCTGCAAACCACGATGGGCATCCCCGTCCCGCCCTTCAGGACCGACGCCTGGGATCTGTAAGCCTTCTGCCAGCGCCTCTGCCAAATTGTCAGCAGGGGCGCTTTTGGCACAATGTTCGATGAATTGGTTTCGCCGCCCGCAGTGGGCGGTCATGACAAGAAACAATAAAATCGAACAATATTATGGGCAAAATTATCGGTATCGACCTTGGAACCACGAACTCGTGCGTGGCCGTGATGGAAGGCAACCAGCCTACCGTCATCATCAATAACGAGGGACAGCGCACCACCCCGTCCGTCGTCGCTTTCACCGACGGCGGCGAGCGCAAGATCGGCAACCCGGCCAAGCGCCAGGCGATCACCAATCCGAACAACACCATCTTCTCCATCAAGCGGTTCATGGGCGAGACCTATGACCAGGTGACGAAGGAAGTCGAGCGCATGCCTTACAAGGTGGTCCGCGGCGAGAACAACACCACCCGCGTGGACATCAACGGCAAGCTCTACACCCCTCAGGAGATCTCTGCGATGATCCTCCAGAAGATGAAGAAGAC
>JAFYTP010000103.1 GCA_017558775.1 Bacteroidales bacterium
ATCTTCCGTTTCACCCAGGCGGGTTCGGAGGTGTCGGCCCTGCTCGGCCGTATGCCTTCCGCCGTGGGTTACCAGCCGACGCTGGCCACGGAAATGGGTCAGATGCAGGAGCGTATCACATCGACCAAGAACGGATCCATCACCTCGGTGCAGGCGGTTTATGTCCCGGCCGACGACCTCACGGACCCGGCCCCGGCGACGACCTTTTCCCATCTGGACGCGACCACTGTTCTGAGCCGTAAGATCACCTCCCTCGGTATCTATCCGGCCGTGGATCCGCTGGAATCCACTTCCCGCATCCTGGACCCGAACATCGTGGGCGAGGCCCATTACAACACCGCCCAGCGCGTGAAGCAGATCCTGCAGCGCTTCCAGGAACTCCAGGACATCATCGCCATCCTGGGTATGGACGAACTCTCGGACGAGGACAAGACCACGGTCAACCGGGCCCGCCGCGTCCAGCGTTTCCTGTCCCAGCCCTTCTCCGTGGCGGAGCAGTTCACCGGCGTTCCCGGCGTGATGGTCTCCATCGAGGACACCATCAAGGGCTTCAACATGATCCTGGACGGCGAGGTGGACTACCTCCCGGAACAGGCCTTCCTGAACGTGGGCACCATCGAAGACGCCATCGCCAAGGGCGAAAAGCTGTTGGCCGCAGCGAAGGAATAACGGTTTCGTCATGGCCGACCTGATCGGCCATCTGAACAAGAGTTAATGGACGTTATTAAACTACATATCGTATCCCCCGAGGGGACGCTCGTGGAGACGACGGTGTCGGCCGTGACACTGCCGGGAACGGTGGGACCGTTCGAGGTCCTGAAGGACCACGCCGCCCTGATTTCCTCGCTGGATAAAGGTGACATCATCTACGTGTCCGAAGGCGTGGAGCACCGTCTCCCCATCGCCGACGGTTTCGTGGAGGTGCGTGACAACAAGGTGGAGGCCTGCGTGGAAGTATGATCCTGGCCTGGCTCATATCGTTGCTGCTGTTCGCCAGTCCTGCTCCGGCAGAGCCGGTTCAGGAGGAGTCTGTCGATGTCGCTGGAATCATCTTCGAGCACATCGGCGACGAGTATGAGTGGCACCTGCTGACCTGGGGTGACAAGCACGTGGTGCTGCACCTGCCGGTCATCGTGCACAGCTCCACGGGCTGGCACGTGTTCTCGTCCAAGCGGCTGGAGCACGGTGAGTCTTACGAAGGCCTGAAGATCGACCCGGAAAAAGGCAAGATCGTGGAGGTGGACAGCGGGAAACGTCCCTTTGACATCTCCATCACCAAGAATGTGCTGGCGCTGATGATGTCCAGCGCCCTGCTGCTCCTGGTCATCCTCCTCACCGCCCGCTGGTACAGGAAACACGACGTGCTGAACGAAAGCCCCACGGGCATCGCCGCCCTGATGGAACCGCTCGTGATGATGGTCCACGACATGGCGCGCGAGAACATCGGCGAGGAAGATTACCGCAGGTATTCCCCGTTCCTGTGCATGGCGTTCCTGTTCATCCTGTTCAACAACTTCCTGGGCATCATGCCTTTCTTCCCGGGCGGGGCGAACTTGACGGGCAATATCGCCATCACCCTCGTGCTGGCCCTGTGCACCTTCTTCACGGTGAACCTCACGGGCACCAAGCATTACTACAAAGAGATTTTCAACCCGGACGTCCCGGTGTTCCTGAAGCCCATCATGCCCGTCATCGAGGTCTTCAGCGCCTTTATGAAACCGGTGTCCCTGACCATCCGACTTTTCGCGAACATGCTCGCCGGCCATATCATGATCCTGTGTATGGTCTGCATCATTTTCATTATGGCCAAATACGGCGCCGTCCTGACCGGATCCATGACCGTGGTTTCCGTCCTGTTCGGTATGTTCCTGGATGCGCTGGAGTGCCTGGTGGCCTTCATCCAGGCGTACGTGTTCACGATGCTGTCGTCGATTTATATCGGGCTCGCGAGGGCCCACGGAGAGTAGAAAGTCAAACTAATTAAACTATAACGTTATGTTGCTTGTTACCATGATTCTCCAGGCTGCGGCGGGTGCCGCTATCGGAAAGGTTGGCGCTGCCGTCGCCGCCGCCATTGCCGCCATCGCCGCGGCGTTCGGTATCGGTAAGATCGGTAAGTCCACGATGGAATCCATCGCGCGTCAGCCCGAGTCCGCCGGTAACCTCCGTACCGCGATGATCATCGCCGCCGGTATGATCGAGGGTGCCGCCCTGTTCGCCATCATCGTCTGCCTCCTGGCCCTGGTCCTGTAAGGTATGAATCTCATTACGCCCGATACCGGCCTCCTCTTCTGGATGGTCGTCATCTTCGGTCTGGTCTTCTTCCTGTTGTGGAAGTTCGGCTTTCCGGTCATCACTGATATGGTCGACAAGCGCAACTCCACCATCGAGAAGTCGCTGAAGGACGCCCATGAGATCGAGGCGCGTATGGGACAGATGGTCGAGGAGCACGCCCGGATGCTGGACGAGGCCCGCAAGGAGCAGGCCCAGATCCTCCGGGACGCGACCGACACCCGCAACAAGATCCTCGCGGAGGCGAAGGAGCAGGCGCGGGCGGAGGCCGACAAGATCCTCGCCGAGGCCCGTACCGAGATCGCGGCCGAGAAGGAAGCCGCCCTGCGCGACGTGCGCAAGGAAGTCGCCGTGCTGTCCGTGTCCATCGCCGAAAAGATCCTCCAGAAGGAGCTCGCCAAGGACCAGGAGCAGCGCGATTACATTGACAGGATGGTCGATGAGACCGTCCGGGAAGAAGCCCATTCATGAACGACAGCATCATCCGGACCAGGTATGCCGATGCCCTGGTGAAACACGTCCGGGAGACCGGGAACGGCGATTCCGTCTGCGCGCAGGCGGAAAAGCTGGCACGTGTCCTGGGCGAGGTGCCTGATTTGTCCCGGATGATTGCCGCGAAGGACGTCGTGTCCGGCGCCAAGAAGCGGGAGCTGCTGCAGGCGGCCCTCGGCGAGCCGATGGCCCCGGAACTGAAGCGCTTCATCGACCTGCTCATCGAAAACGGCCGGATCAGCGCCCTGCGCTTCATCCTGCTGGATTTCGGGGAGCGGTACCGCCGGAGCATCGGCATCCGGAAAGCCCGCCTGAAAGTGGCGGTGCCGCCGACGGAGGATCTCCTGACGCGGCTGACCGCCCTGGTGAAGGAACGCACCGGGGACAAGGCCCAGATCGAGGTGGAGGTGGACCCCGACCTGATCGGCGGGTTCGTCTTCGACATCGACGACGCGATCATCGACAAGAGCGTCGCGCGCAAGCTGGAACTCATCAAGCTCCAGTTCATTGAGAAAAACAGAAGAATCGTGTAGTATGGCAAATGCGATCAAACCCAGTGAGATTTCCGAAGTGCTGCTGAGCCAGCTCCGGGATATCAAGAGCGATCTCCAGTTCGAGGAGATCGGCAAAGTCCTGCAGGTCAGCGACGGCGTCGTCCGTATCTACGGACTGGACCACGCCGAGGCCGGCGAACTGCTGGACTGCGGCGACGGCGTGATGGCCGTCGTGATGAACCTGGAGCCCGACAACGTGGGCGCCGTCCTGATGGGCCCGACGGACCTCCTGAAGGAGGGGGCCGTCGTCCGGAGAACCCACCGCATCGCCTCCATTCCCGTGGGCGAGTCGCTCGTGGGCCGTGTCGTGGACCCGCTCGGCAATCCGCTGGACGGTCTCGGCAACATCGGCGGGGAGAAGGTCGATATGCCCCTGGAGCGCAAGGCTCCGGGCGTCATCTTCCGCCAGCCGGTGAGCGAGCCGCTGCAGACGGGCCTCAAGGCCATCGACGCGATGATTCCGATTGGCCGCGGCCAGCGCGAGCTGATCATCGGCGACCGCCAGACCGGCAAGACGGCGCTCGCCATCGACACGATCATCAACCAGCGGGACAACTTCTTGAAGGGCGATCCCGTGTACTGCATTTACGTCGCCGTGGGCCAGAAGGGCTCCACCGTCGCGAGCATCGTCAAGACGCTCCGCGATTACGGCGCGATGGACTACACGATCGTCGTGGCCGCCACCGCCGCGGACCCGGCCGCCCTGCAGTACTATGCCCCGTTCGCGGGTGCCGCCATCGGCGAGTACTTCCGTGACACGGGCCGCCACGCCCTGGTGGTGTACGACGACCTCTCGAAGCAGGCCGTCGCTTATCGTGAAGTTTCCCTGATCCTCCGCCGTCCTTCCGGACGTGAGGCTTATCCGGGCGATATCTTTTACCTGCACTCCCGTCTGCTCGAGCGCGCGGCCAAGATCATCGCCCAGCAGGAAGTCGCCGAGACGATGAACGACCTCCCGGAGGCCCTCAAGGGCAAGGTCCGGGGCGGCGGTTCCCTCACCGCGCTTCCGATCATCGAGACGCAGGCCGGTGACGTATCGGCCTATATCCCGACGAACGTGATTTCCATCACCGACGGTCAGATTTACCTGGAGACGGCCTTATTCAACCAGGGTATCCGCCCGGCCATCAACGTGGGTATCTCCGTTTCCCGTGTGGGCGGCAGCGCCCAGGTGAAGTCGATGAAGAAGGTCGCTGGTACGCTGAAAATCGACCAGGCCCAGTACGCGGAACTGGAGGCTTTCTCCAAGTTCTCCTCCGATATGGACAAGGTCACGGAGATGGCGCTGGACAAAGGCCGTAAGAACAACCAGCTCCTCATCCAGCCCCAGTACAGCCCGATGCCCGTGGGCGAGCAGATCGCCGTCCTCTACTGCGGCACGAACGCCCTGATGCGCGACATCCCGGTGTCCCGCGTCCGCGAGTTCCAGGACCTCCTGCTGGACCGCCTCCGCGCCCTCCATCAGGACGATGTCATCGCCCCCCTCGCCGCCGGCAAGATGACCGACGAGATCGGCGAAATCCTCCGCACCGAGGCCGCGTCCATTATCACGTCGATGCAGTAGTCCCATGCCGTCGTTAAAGGAAATAAAGGGCCGTATCGGCTCCGTCAAGAGTACGCTGAAGATCACTTCCGCGATGAAGCTCGTGGCCTCCGCCAAGCTCCGCAAGGCGCAGCAGACCATCGAGGGGATGCGCCCCTACGAGCGGAAACTGCAGGAGATGATGGAACGTCTCGTGGCGCAGGCCGGCGGGGCCGGAACCTCCCAATGGTCGGCTAAGCCCGTGGTGAATGGGGAAGGAGTGCCGCCCCGGCAGAAAGTCGCCCTGGTCGCCTTCGCTTCCAATTCCTCGCTCTGCGGCGCCTTCAATGCCAATGCCGTCCGTCTCGCGCTGGAAACCCTCCGTTCCTACGGCGATGCCGATGTCACCGTGTACAGCGTCGGCCGCAAGATGGCCGAGTCGATGCGGAAGATAGGCAAACCCTCTCCGGAAGATTACCAGACCCTGGCCGACAAGCCCTCCTACGCCCCCGCCGCCGAACTCGCGGGCTCGCTGATGGACGCCTTCCGCGAAGGCCGTCTCGACCGCGTGGACCTCGTCTACAACCACTTCGTCTCCTCCGGCAAACAGGTCGCCGTGAGGGAGACCCTGCTGCCGATGGGCGCTATTCAGATGGCCGGTCAGGCCGGCCATGACGGGGACACCGTTCAAGACGTCATCCCCGGCTCGACCGGGGATCTGGAGTACATTCTCGAACCCTCCGCCGCCGAGCTGCTGGAGGAACTCCTGCCCAAGTCCCTGCGGCTGAAGTTCTATACCGCGCTGCTGGACAGCAACGCGTCCGAGCACGCCGCGCGTACCGTGGCGATGCAGACCGCCACGGACAATGGCGAGGATCTGCTGCAGGAACTCACCTTGCAGTACAACAAGGGCCGCCAGCAGAAGATCACCTCCGAGATCCTCGATCTCGCCGGCGGTATCCAGGAAAAATAAGGCTGTCTTCCGACAGCGCTGAAACGAATTTCCCGGAACGGGCTTCACAGCCGGTTCCGGGAATCTTAGTAGTAGGTATCAATATTTATGTCCGCAAGTAGTATTGCGAACTTCGTGCCATACTTCTAGTCTTTCACGCGGTCTTCTTCCGGGACGAGGGCGAGGGCGCGCTCGAAGTCGTCGGCATTGACTTTGACCTCGACGGGGAAGACGTAATTGATGCAGGGGTAGGAGGAATCGGCGCCGAAGACACCGGCGGGGATGCCGTTGTCGTTCAGCATGCCGGCGAGGATCTCAGCGGGCATGCGCTCGTTGAATTTCGCGACGGTCTTGAAGGTTTGAGTATCAGTCTTTTCCATTGTTTCTAAAGTAATATTCGATGGAACTTACCACCCGGACCAGGTCGCGGGAGAGGCCTTCCGCCTCCCATCCGCTGAGGTTCGGAGTGAGGGTAATGGTGTCTTCCCAGAACCGGAAGAACCGGTTCACGGGAGAGGTGAGCTGGAACTTCAGAACGCCGTCCGTGTCGCTTTTCAGCGCGTAGCCGCGGCCCTTCAAGGCCTCGACGATGCCGGGCTTGGCCAGCGCCGGGTCACCATTGACCCGGATCTGCCGCTTCTGGTAGCCGAAGAACGGGTAGGCGAGGGCCATTACGGTGAAGATGCCGAGGATCCACCAGATCGAGGTCCAGCCGTGCTGGAAGGCCACGGAAATGTCCTTGGACACGTAGCCGGTCATCATCAGCGCGCCGATGATGATGGCGACCAGGAGCGTCATCTGGATGAAATACTTGAGGGCTCTGCGGAGGTAGGTCATTTCTGAAGTCTTTTTTTGAGGGCCCGCACCAGGAAGAGGGCGCGGGCGTAGAAGTTCACGTTCAAGGCGGCCCGACGGACTCCCTGGAGCGCCATGTTCTGCGGGGTGTAGAATCCCTGCACCGTGGTCAGGCTGTTGTGGACGGCCTTCCCCTGGGACTCGATGCGCGCGTGGTTGGCGTGGATGGCCTCGGAGAGTTCATCCAGCGTCTTGATATCCCGGTAGTCAGTCATCGTCGTCGGAGAAAAAGAGTTTGACAAACAGCGGGACGAAGGTGTCCCGGAACAGGGTGTCGCGCTTGCGGACGAGGATCCAGAGACCGATGCCCAGCAGCGCGGCGACGCCCAGCGCGGCCCAGGCATAACTGCCGATCAGTTCGCCCACCAGCAGGATGATGCCGAAGGAAAGGACCAGCACCAGGTTGATGGCGATGCCCAGCAGGAGGATCATCCCCACGAGCTTGGACGCGGTGACGGACAGTCCCTTGACCGTCCGGAGCTTCACGTCCTCCAGGCGGAGGTCGATGTATTCCTGCGCTTCCCGGGAGAGGTCTTCGGCAGGCCGGGAGAACTGGCTCATGCCTGGGGATCCTGTTCGTCCGGGACGGATTCGGGGGCTTCGGCGGCCGCTTCCTCGGCGGCCTCTTCGGCCTGTTTCAGGGCGTTCTCGAGGCGCTCGAGCTGCTCGACGAGGAGCTTGCGGGTGCCTTCCTTGATTTCCGAACCCTTTTCACGGAGCGTATCGCGGAGATTCTTGATGGTTTCCTTGGCTTCGGCGGTCTTTTCGTCGACCTTTGTGCCCAGGTCGCCCAGGTTCTCCTTCATATCTTCATAGCCGTTGGCGGCGGCTTTCTTCACACGGGCGCGGGTTTTCCAACCCTTGTCCGGAGCATAGAGGATGCCGATGGCGGCGCCTGCGGCGAGGCCCGCGAGGATGGAGAGGAAAGATTTCGTGCTAGCCATAATAAATGCGGTTAAATGAGTTCGCGGATGATCTCGTCGGAGACGAAAAAGTGGTCCTCGGGAATGCGGTAGCGGTTTCCCACCCGGACCAGGGCTCCGCTTTGCGCGAGCCATCCGATAGCTTCCTTACTGCAATTTCCGTGCAGGAAGTCCGCGTCGATGCCTTTGTCAGTCCGGAGGGCGAGCATCACGGCTTCCACGCGGGCGTCCTCGTCGGAGAGGGTTTCGGTGGTCGATTTCCAGCCGCTGAGGACCTTGCTGTTCCAGCTGCGGGTCTTTCCCTGGAAGGAATGGGCTCCAGGGCCGATTCCGACGTACGGGCGGCGGGCCCAGTAGCCGCTGTTATGGACGGCCTCGAACCCTTCCTTGGCGAAATTGGAGATCTCGTAGTGGTGGTATCCGGCGGCGTGAAGCTTCTGACAGAGCATGTCATAATGGCGCCTGCACAGGTTGTCATCGGCCTCCTTGTACCGGCCGTCCGCGACCATGTCGGCCAGGGCGCTCTCGCCTTCGACCGTGAGCTGGTAGCAGGAGATGTGCTCCGGGTCCAGGGCGACGGTCTGGTCGACGGTATCGGCCCAGACCTCGTCCGTGAGGTGGCTGACGCCGAAGATGAGGTCGAGGCTGATGTTGTCGGCCCCGGCTTCCCGGGCGATGCGGTAGGCTTCCTTCGCTCCGGCGGCGTCGTGGCGGCGGTTCATCCAGCGGAGCATCCCGTCGTCGAAGGACTGGACGCCGATGCTGATCCGGTTCACGCCGAGGGAGAGGAGGCTTTCCACATAGGACGGCCCCTTTTCCACCAGGTCCTCCGGATTCACTTCCATCGTGAACTCCCGGTACGGCCCGCCGTGCCCGGCCTCGTCGAGGGCGATGAGGATCCGGGTCAAGACAGAAAGGGGCAGCACCGAAGGGGTGCCGCCACCAAAATAAAGGGTCTTCGGATCGTCGTCCATTTCGCCCGCCCGCTGCCTGATCTCCGCACAGACGCTGTCGGCATAGGCTTTAAAACAGCCTTCGTCGGCAATCTCCGAATAGAAGTCGCAATAGGTACAGAACCGCTTGCAGAAGGGGACGTGGACGTAGATCATGATTAGCGCAGCATGACCTCGGCGCGGCCGAGGAAGGCCTTTGCGGTGTAGGCCTCGGCGGTGTAGATACCCTTGCCGAGCTCGCCCACATCCTTGACGTAGATGCTCAGCTCCACGTCCTGGCCTTCGTAGTCCACCTCACGCGAAGCGGAGGCGGTCAGGGTCTCGCCGCCCACGGTGAAGTCCGTGGAGGAGTTGTTCAGGATGATGACGCCGTTCGGATCCTTGACGCGGACATACACGCGGATGGGACCGCGCTCGGCAATCTCGTTCTCGACGAGGGTGAGGTTGGCGATGAAGTAGGTGACGCGGCTGGAACGGTCGGTCGCCCTGTCGGAGCTGTTGTAGGCGGTCAGGTGCAGGCCGCGGGCCTTGACGACGGAGCCGGCGGCCACCTGGCCGGAGAGGCTCTCCACCTTGCGGGTCAGGTCCTCATTGGCCTGACGGCTCTCGGCGGCCTCGCGGCGGGCGGTGGCGACATCCGCGGTCAGTTGCTTGTTCAGGGTGTTCAGGGAGTCGATCTGGACGATGTAGCCGCGCATGATGGAGCGCAGGGTGCCCAGTTCCTTCTCGTATTGGCGGATCTTCGCGCGGTTCGTGGCCTCGGTCTTGGACAGTTTGTCGATGAGTTCGGCGACCTGCTCGCGGGAGGTGTCCAGCTGGCTGTTGATGGAGTCGTAGTCGGAGTTCAGGTTCTCGAAATCGCTCTGCAGGTTGAGGAGCTGCTGGGTGAGTTCGGCCTTCTCGCCTTCGAGTTCACCGACGAGGTTGCTCTTCTGGCCCCAAACCCAGGCCAGGGTGCCGGCCAATGCGAGGGCGGCGACGGCCAGGATGATGGTGGCGGTCTTCAGTCCACCGTTACGGTTTTTCTTTTCACGCTCTTCGCGTTCAATTCTCTCGAGGGGATCTTCAGTCATAATGTTTTCGTTTTAAATATCTGCAAATATATTATATTTGTGGATAAATGTCAATAATCGTACCAATGGAAAACATCTTTGCACAGCGCGTGGACGCCATCCGGTCCCTGATGCGGGACAATGGCTGGGACGCCGTCATCCTCACGGGCAGCGATCCGCACGCCAGCGAGTACCCGGCCCGGCGCTGGAAACAGGTGGAATGGGTGTCTGGTTTTACCGGCGAGGCGGGGGATTTGTGCATCACCCTGGACCATGCCGGTTTGTGGACCGACACGCGGTATTTCATCCAGGCTGTGAAGCAGTTGTCCGGAACGGGGATTGAACTGCACAAGATGCGGGTGCCGGAGCAGGTGCCCATTCCGCAGTGGCTCGCTTCCCGCGGGTTCGAGGAGCCGGTCATCGCCGTGGACGGCCTGTGCCAGACGGTGTCGGCCATCGCCGGCCTCAAAGCTGCTTTCGGCGGGGGAGTGACCGTGGCGTCCGTGCCCGACCTGCTGTCGCCGCTGTGGGAGGACCGCCCCACGATTCCGTCGACACCGATCATTACCTTGGGCGAGGATTTGACGGGCGAGTCGCGGGAGGCGCGCGTCCATTGGCTCCGCAAATGGATGATGCGGCAGGAGGTCGATGCCGTCTTCCTGTCGGCCCTGGACGAGATCGCCTGGCTGCTGAACGTGCGCGGCGCCGATGTGGATTACAATCCCGTGGTGATTTCGTATCTTCTCGTCACCATGGACCAGGTCTACTGGTTCGTCCGGAAGGACGGGTATGTCGATATTGACGAGGAGACGCAGGCCAGTTTTGACGAGCTCGCCTCCGATGAGGTGACCATCTGCGACTATGACGAGGCCGTTCTGGCGCTGGCAACCTATGTACATAATGACGTGGACCGGATCTTTGTGGACCCGTCCACTTTGAATCTGCAGATTCGCGAGTCGCTGGACGAGGACGCTTACGATGTCGTGGAAGGCGCGTCGCCTGTGCCGCTCCGGAAGGCGGTGAAGAACGCTGTGGAGATTGAAGGAATGCGGGAAGCGCATCTGGAGGACGGCCTGGCGATGGAGAAATTCCTCTACTGGCTGGAAGGTCAGGTGGGGCAGGTGGACGAATGGGAGGCTGCCTGCAAGCTGCAGTCCCTGCGGGCGCAGATTCCCGGCTATCGGGGCGACAGCTTCGAGACCATTTCGGCCTACGGCCCGGGCGCCGCGCTGCCGCACTACGTGACGCCGCGCTCCGGCGCACCGGTCCTGGAACCGCGCGGGCTGTACCTGGTGGACTCCGGCGGCCAGTATCTCTTTGGTACGACGGACATTACGCGGACCGTTCCGCTCGGCCCCTGCACGGCGTTGGAGAAGGAGGATTACACCCTCGTGCTCCGCGGGCACATCGACCTGGCCATGGCCGTGTTCCCGGCCGGGACCGCCGGCTGCCAGCTGGACCTGGCCGCGCGCGCCCCGCTCTGGCAGACCAAGCGCAACTTCGGCCACGGCACCGGCCACGGCATCGGCTTCTTCCTCAATGTCCATGAAGGCCCGCAGGACATCCGCCAGAACTTCAACTCCCAGCCCCTCCTCCCGGGCATGATCACCTCCGACGAGCCCGGCATCTACCGGGAAGGCATGCACGGCGTGCGCCACGAAAGCCTCGTGGTCACCCGCGAAGACGGCCGCAACGACTTCGGCGCCTGGTACTCCTTCGAGGTCCTCACCCTCTGCCACATCGACACCTCCTGCCTCATGCGCGACCTGATGACCCCGGAGGAAATCGCCTGGCTCAACGCCTACAACGAACGCGTCTACCGCACCCTCTCCCCCCGCCTCCCCGCGGAGGTCGCTGAATGGCTGCGGGAGAAGACGAGGGCGATTTAATCGACAGATACATAGCGCATTAACGTTTAAGAGGTGCACCGGATGGTGCACCTCTTATCGTTTATCGCGCTGTGTAATAATGACTTACGGATGCACCAGCGTGCCGACCTTTTCGCCTTTGATGAGTTTGGTGAGGTTGCCGGGCTGGTTCATGTCGAAGACGATGATGGGCATGTTGCCGTCGGAGCAGAGGGCGTAGGCGGTCTGGTCCATCACTTTGAGGTGCTTGGAGATGGCTTCGTCGAAGGTGAGCTCGTCGTACTTGACGGCGGTGGGGTCCTTTTCGGGATCGGCGGTGTAGACGCCATCGACACGGGTGCCTTTGAGGAGGGCGTCGGCGCCGATTTCGAGGGCGCGGAGGGCCGCGCCGGAGTCGGTGGTGAAGAAGGGGTTGCCGGTGCCGCCGGCGATGAGGGCGACGCCTCCGCGCTCGAGCACTTTCACAGCATCATCGCGCATGTAGTATTTCGCGACGGGCTCCATCGGCGTGGCCGTAAAGACTTGCGCGTCAACGCCTTCGTCCTTGATGAACATGGACAGGGCCAGGGAGTTGATGACGGTGGCGAGCATGCCCATCTTGTCACCGTCCACCCGGTCGAAGCCCTTGCCTACACCTTGCAGGCCCCGGAAGATATTGCCGCCACCATTGACAATGGCGATTTGAAGGCCGGCCTTCGCGGCGGCCGCGATTTCTTTGGCGTATGCGGACAGGCTGGCGGTCTCCAGGCCCTTTCCGGCAGGGCCGCCGAGGCTTTCTCCGCTGAGTTTGAGAAGTACCCTTTTGTACATATCGGTTCGATTCAGATTTGAAACAAAAGTATTGAAATATTATGAAACTTGCAAGAAACACACTATCTTTGCATACTATTCAGACTTAACGAAACTACGATAAAATGGCTAATTTCCTGACCTCATCCATCGGCAAGAAGTTCATCCAGGGCGTCACCGGCGCTTTCCTGATTGTCTTCCTGCTCCTGCACGGCACCATCAATTTCTTCTCCGTCCTGGATTCGTTCAACGGCACCTTCGGTGCTGTCGCGCAGGATGATAGCCTGTTCTCCGCGGGAGACGGCCTCTTCAAGCTGGGTTGCGATTTCATGTCCACCGGTTTCATCAGCATCATGGTTCCCATCCTGGCGCTGGGCTTCATCCTCCATATCGTGTACGGCGTCTGGCTTACTGTCGAGAATTACATCAAGCGCGGCGGCATCAAGCGTTACGAGGTTGCCTCCAAGGCCAAGAACGACAGCTGGAGCGCCAAGAACATGGCTATCCTCGGCATCCTGATCCTCGGTCTGCTGGGCTTCCATCTCACCCACTTCTGGGCCAAGATGCAGCTGCCGGAGATGTTCGGCATCGGCAACTACGAGGACAATCCCTATGCTCTGCTGATGGCGACCTTCAGCAAGTGGTGGATCCTTGCCCTGTACATCGTTTGGTTCATCGCCCTCTTCTTCCACCTCGAGCACGGCTTCTGGAGCATGTTCCAGACCATCGGCTGGAACAACAAGAAATGGCTGAAGCGCCTCAAGGTCATCGGCATCATCATCAGCGCGATCATCGTCCTCCTGTTCGTGAGCACGGCGATCAACGCCTACATCCAGGCGCAGGCTATTTAAATTTTTGAGAAAGTTTTTAAAATCTCTTGCTTTTTCAAATTCTATTGCACATCTTTGCAACTGAGATGAGAACAATTCTGGTCAATAACTTCTGGTGGCGCCCTTGCAGTTCCAAGCTGTAAGTCGCATCGCCGTAGATAGTGGACCATAACCATAGGAGGCACGCTGACTTGCAGCGCGCCTCCTTTCTTTATGCCAATTTTAAAACATTAAAACACATAAACACCATGAAACAGAAAAAGTACATGCTCCCGGAGAGCGAGATTCCGACCCATTACTTCAACATCCAGGCGATCATGCCCAACAAGCCGATGCCGTTCCTGCACCCGGCCACCAAGCAGCCGCTGAAGCCCGAAGACCTGTATCCGATCTTCTGTAAGGCCTGCGCCGACCAGGAACTCAACCAGACGGATGAATGGATCCCCATCCCGGAGGAAGTCCGCGAGCAGTACGCCGC
>JAFYTP010000104.1 GCA_017558775.1 Bacteroidales bacterium
ATGCCGGACCGTACAATTCCTATGCAGAACATATGGCGGCCGTCGAAGAAATGAATCGCATAGAGCGAGAAGAGCAGTTTGGCCTAAAAGACTCTTTGACGCCAGGAGCCAAGCAGCTGGAATGGAAGACCCCTTCCGAATTCCCTCAGATTCCTCCTGAGGTATCCACGACACCTCTGCTGGATTATTTGAGCCGTCTTTCCAAGGGCGTCATTTACTGCCGTAATCAATATGGAGATTCCCCTGTATATGATGCTGCGATATCTGAAGATGGTGGTCATCTTGCTGTGGTTACGGAAATCTCGGGCGTAACAAAATATGCTCTTTCTGAAGTTACTTTTGAGAAAGGGGTTTTTATCCACAAAAGCATTCGCACTTTCTTTACTGAAGAAGGAGCCCAAAAGTATTTCACCCTTTCCCTCGGCCGCGAATGGACTGGAGGCGATGTGATGGAGGACTATTGTTAGCTCCCGATAGGGAAGAGTGTTCTTCTCTAAAAGTCACTCATCTTCTAACAACTTTTTATGGGCCACTTTTAGCGTTTTTGGGACATTTTTTGGGCCACTATTTACGAAAAATCCCTCACAGAACGCTCTGTAAGGGATTTTTGCGGAGAGGACGAGATTCGAACTCGTGGTACGCTTGAGGCGTACGTCGGTTTAGCAAACCGGTGGTTTCAGCCACTCACCCACCTCTCCGGGAGCCATTTGGCGAAACTTCCGCCACGAAGGCGGACTGCAAAGATACGAATAATTTCGAAAAAACAAGGACTCGGGCACGAAAATACGTGTTTTCGCACCCGAGTCTTTATAGAGTGATATGTTTACCAGTCGTAACCGACGAGCTCGATGTCCTTGGAGGCGCGCTCGCGGAGGGCGGTGCTGGTGATCTTGCCCATGGCTTCGCGGACACCGGCGGCGTCACCCTTGCGGGCGGCGATGATGGCCTTGAGGTAGGTGACCTTCTGATCGTTGCAGTGGGCGGCCTTGGCGGCCTTGTCCAGCTGGTCGGTCAGGATGTAGGCGAGGACGGTGTTGTGGCAGCAGCCATCGACATCGGCCAGGGTCTTGGCGGCGGCGTCATAGTCGCCGGTGAGGATCTGGACGACACCGAGGTTCTTCTGGGCGTCCGGGGTGCCGGCGCGGCGGAAGTAGTTGGCGGCGGTGGCGAGGTCGTCCTTGCGGAGGGCGATGACACCCTGGGCGTTGAGGACGTCGCCGTCGGAGCTGTGGACCTTGGCGAGGGCTTCCTCAGCCTTGGAGAGCTTGTTCTCGTCGAGGTAGAGGGAGGCGAGGTTGAACTGGGCGCGCTCGGAACCGTACTTGGCGACGGCACGCTTGTAGATCTCTTCCTTCTGGTCGTTGTCCTTCACCAGGGTGGCGGTGCGGAGGAGGGCTTCCTCGTCGAGGACATCGGCATTGTCGTTCAGGAGCTTGAGGAGTTCCTCGGAGGTGTAGTTCTGGTACTCGACGTTGGCGATGAGACGGGCGCGGCGGAGTTCCGGGAGGACCTCACCCTTGAGGGCGGTGAAGACCTGGGACATGTTGCGGATTTCGTTCTCGCGGACGGCCGGATCGCTGTACATGGAGAGGACGCGGAGGATGAGCTCCTTGTCTTCGATGTTGGACTCCTTCACGAGCTGCTGGAAACCTTCCCAGTCCTCACCGAGGCTCTTGACGGTGGCTTCGGAGAGCTCGTGCTTCTTGGCCATTTCCTTCAGGGCCTTGTTGGCGGTGGCGGAACGCTTGTCGGCGAGTTCGTTGTTGCGGTTCTCGGGGCCTTCCGGGGAAGCGTAGGCGAGGATCTCGGTGCCGGTGATGGAGGTGCGCTCGTCAGCATTGATCTGGTCCACGGCGGCGAGGAAGTCCTTGACGGACTGGCCCTTGAGCTCGGAGTTGCGGACATCGGCGCTGTTCACCAGGTACTTGATCTGGCCTTCGGCGGTGGAGGAGATGACTTCCTGGTAGGCGTCGGCCTTCGGGGTGATGAAGCCGTTGCGCTTGACCAGCATATAGGTGTTGTTCACGCCGTCGGCGACCTTCTTGGTGGGAAGGTTGACGAACTTCTCACCCTTGCGGGCGATGGCGCGGAGTTCGAGGCGGCTCTTCTCCATACCCTCGACGAAATCGAAGTGCACTTTTTCCTTGACGGTTTGGCCAGCCTTGGAGACGACCTTGTAGTTGTCCTTGACCTTCTCACCCTGATAGATGAAGGGCTTCATCTTGGCCTCGCCGCCTTCATACACGAGGACGGGGGTGACCTCTACAATAGCTTTGGGATTGAAATAGTCGGCCGGAATGTTGACGGAGACGGCGGCGTCGATTTCGCCGTTCACGGCTTCGAGGACACCGGGCTCGCAGGTTACCTTCACGTTTTCAGCCATCTGGGCCATCTTGTCGATGGAGGCGCAGGACACGGCCGCGGCGAAAATCGCTGCAGCAGCAAGGAATTTGAAAGACTTCTTCATAAATAACACAAATTTTTAAAGCGGGCCATTAAAGACCGCGAGTTCGCAAATATAGCTTTTTTTTCGTATTTTTGTAGCACCATGGACTTACAGGCACTGAAAAACAAATACGATATCATCGGCAACGATCCAGCTCTGAATCAGGCGCTGGAGACGGCCGTGAAGTTTGCGCCCACCGACCTGAGCGTCGTGATTCTCGGCGAAAGCGGTGTCGGTAAGGAGAACTTCGCAAGGATTATCCATCAATATTCGGGCCGCAGGAACAATAATTTTTTCGTCGTGAACTGCGGCGCCCTCGCCAAGGAGCTCGTGAATTCCGAGCTTTTCGGACATGTAAAAGGCTCTTTCACAGGCTCTACGGAAACCCGTAAGGGCTACTTCGAGGACGCGAACGGCGGTACGCTTTTTTTGGATGAAATCGCCGAGCTTCCGCTGGAGTCGCAGGCGCTGCTGCTCCGCGTGCTCCAGTCCGGCGAGTACCGCAAGGTGGGCTCCAACAAGATCGAGCATACCGATGTCCGCATCGTCGCGGCCACGAACATCAACCTGTATGAGGCGGTCCGCCGCGGCAAGTTCCGCGAGGACCTCTACTTCCGCCTGAGCGCGGCGCAGATCCGGATTCCGGCCCTGCGCGACCGCCAGGACGACATCTATCTGCTGTTCCGCAAATTCACCTCCGACTTCTCGGAGACGAGCGGCATGTGCAAGATTTCCCTCCGCCCGGACGCCATCCGGCTGCTGAGCTCCTACCGCTGGCCGGGCAACGTCCGCCAGCTGATGGGCTTCACCCAGGCGCTCACGGCGCAGGTTTCCCAGAAGGTCACGCCCTCCCGCCAGCGCATCGAACTGAGCGCGGCGGAGCTGATGCCCTTCATGCCGGTGGAGGAAGGAACCCCCATCCCGGTGGTGTTCGAAGGTCCCGGCGCCCCGCCGCCCGGCGGTCCCGGAGGGCCCATGTCGATGGACCTCCAGCCCATCGTCAAGGCCATCTTCGACCTGAACCAGCGCATCGACGAGCTCGAAGCGCGCGTGGACCGTCGCTCGCTCCCGGCCCCGTCCGTGTCGGTCCGGGAACAGGAGGCAGAATGGCAGGGTCCGGAATTTGCAACCCCTTCCGGCCGGGTCGTGGAATCGGACGCGGAAGAGCAGCCGCAGCAGGAGCAGCCCACCCTCTCCGTGAAGGAGCAGGAGGCGGAACTCATCCGCAAGGCCCTCCAGAAGCACGGTGGCAACCGCAAGCTCGCGGCCGAGGAACTGGGCATGTCCGAGCGCACCCTTTACCGTAAACTTCCTCCCGAATACCGCAAGAAATGAAGAAATTCCTTCTCTATATAGCCGTCGCCCTCTCCGTCGTCTCGTGCGGGATCTATTCCTTCACGGGCACGAACATCCAGCCGGATGTCAAGACCATCTCGATTCCGCTCGTGGAGTACAAGGCCCTCCGGGTGAACCCGTCCCTCGCGAACGACCTCACCGTGGCCCTGCAGGACAAGTTCCGCAAGCTCACCACTTTGGAGCAGGTCGATGAGGACGGCGACCTGGAACTCCTTTGCGAGGTGACCGGCTACGACACGAAGGCCACCGCTGTCACCGCGAACGAAGTCGCCGCGCAGAACCGCCTCACCGTCACCGTGAAGATCGAGTTCACCAACCGGAAGTATCCCGAGGACGACGTAAGCCAGTCCTTCTCCGCTTACGAGGACTACGATTCCACCAATTCCCTCGACGCCGTGGAAGCCGGCCTGTGCGAATCCATCGTGGAGAAGCTCGTCGAGGATATCTTCAACGCAACCGTCGCGCAATGGTAAACGAACGCAAGGACTTCATCGAACT
Source organism: Bacteroidales bacterium (assembly GCA_017558775.1). Lineage (GTDB taxonomy): Bacteria > Bacteroidota > Bacteroidia > Bacteroidales > UBA932 > Cryptobacteroides. The sequence goes on from JAFYTP010000104.1 coordinate 4,301, forward strand.
GGGCACCCTGACAATGGACGAACTCGCCGGGGTGGTGCACCTGTACCCCTGGTTCGCATCGGCCCGGAAGGAACTCTGCCGGCGGATGTCCCGCCTGGGCGGGGACGACTGGGGCGAGGAGCAGTATGCCGAGGAGGCCCTCTACATCGGCGACCGCCGGAAGGTGGCCGAGCTCGTCCGCAGCGGCAAGAAGGCTGATTATGCCGATAAGGATGTGGAGCGGATCCTCCGTTCCTACATCGCTCCGACCGCGGAAGCGGAAGGGGAGGAGGAGCACCAGGTCCATGTCGTGGGTGGCGACTATTTCTCCCAGGCCCAGTACAAGGACGTGGGCCGCGTGGACGACAACATCTTCACGCGCTTCGCCGTGAAGATCAAGTCCGACGCGGCGAAGGACGAGCGCACCGGCTCCGACATCGCGGACCGCTACGCCACCGAGACGCTGGCCGAAATCTTTGCAGAACAGGGCTGTGTGGAGGAGGCGAGGCGCATTTATTCCCGCCTAATTTTGGATAATCCGGAAAAAAGTGCTTACTTTGCAGCCCTTATTGACAAATTGAATTAAAAGTATACTAGAGACATGAACGTCGCATTCACCATCTTGGTCGTCCTGATCGTCCTCGCGGCCTTGCTGCTGATCGGAGTCGTCCTCCTGCAGAATGGCAAGGACGGCGGCCTCGCCACCAACTTCACTTCCGCTAACCAGGCCCTCGGCGTGCGCCAGACGGCCACCATCCTGGAGAAGGCCACCTGGTATCTGATCGCCTTCATCCTCGTGCTCGCCATCGCCAGCACCCTCGTCCTCAGCCATCATTCCATGGCTTCGACCGGTGACGCCGTGAGCTCCGAGATCCTCAACGAAGCCGCCCCGGCTTCCGAGACCCCGGCCTTCCCGGTGGACATCCCCCAGACCGATCCGACTGCGGAGTAGGCTGACAAATTGTCAGTTATCTCCTGAAAGGAATATCATTTGATGGATAGCCGTTTGCCCGAGTGGGCGGACGGCTATCGCTGCGTACCCACCGGACAAAAAGGAGAAAACGATTATGGCAAATAACAACGAGAACACTTTTCTGTCCAGGTTCGCAGTGAACCTCAACGAGCGGGCTTCCGCCGGGAAGCTGGACCCGGTCATCGGCCGGGACGACGAGATCCGGCGGGTGCTCCAGATCCTCTCCCGGAGGACCAAGAACAACCCCATCCTGGTGGGTGAGCCGGGCGTGGGCAAGACCGCCATTTCGGAGGGTATCGCCCAGAACATCGTCTCGGGCCACGTGCCGGAGAACCTGAAGTCCAAGCAGGTCTATTCCCTGGACATGGGCGCCCTTATCGCGGGCGCGAAATATCAAGGTGAGTTCGAAGAGCGGCTGAAAGGCGTCGTGAAGGAGGTCGTGGACTCCGCCGGCGAAATCATCCTGTTCATCGACGAGATCCATACCCTCGTGGGCGCGGGACGTTCCTCCGGCGCCATGGACGCGTCCAACATCCTGAAGCCGGCCCTGGCCCGCGGCGAACTTCGCACCATCGGCTCCACCACCTTGGACGAATACCAGAAGTACTTCGAGACCGACAAGGCCCTGGAGCGGCGGTTCCAGATGGTGATGGTCGATGAGCCCTCGCCCGCGGAATCCATCGCGATCCTGCGTGGCCTGAAGGAGCGCTACGAGAACCACCACAAGGTGCGCATCGAGGATGACGCGCTCATCGCCGCCGTGAACCTCTCGCACCGGTACATCACCTCCCGGTTCCTGCCGGACAAGGCCATCGACCTGGTCGATGAGGCCGCATCCAAGTTGCGCCTGGAGATGAACTCCGTGCCGGAACCCATCGACGACCTGAACAGCGCCATCCGCCAGAAGGAGATCGAGAAGGAGGCCATCAAGCGCGAGGGCGTGTCCTTGAAGATGGAGAAGCTGGAGGCTGAACTCAAGGAGCTGAACGAGAAGCGCGACGAGCTGATGAAGCGCTGGAATGAGGAGAAGGACATCCTCGCCGGCCTGCAGACGGCCCGTCAGGAGATGGAGGACTATAAGATCCAGGCGGCGTCCGCGGAGCGCGCGGGCGACTATGGCCGCGTCGCGGAGCTCCGCTACGGCAAGATGGTCGCCACGCAGAAGACCATCGACGACCTCACCGCCAAGGCGGAAGCCATCAAGGAACCCATTGTAACCGAGGCTGTTACCCCGGAGGACATCGCGGAGGTCGTGGCGAAGTGGACGGGCATTCCCGTGAAGCGGATGCTCGAGAGTGAGAAGGAGAAGCTCCTGCGGATGGAAGCCGAACTGCACAAGCGCGTGGTCGGCCAGGACCGGGCCATCCAGGCCGTGTCCGACGCCGTCCGCCGTAACCGCGCGGGCCTGTCCAACGAGAAGCGGCCCATCGGCTCCTTCCTGTTCATGGGCACAACCGGCGTGGGCAAGACCGAACTGGCGAAGGCCCTCGCGGAGTTCCTGTTCAACGACGAGAACATGATCACCCGTATCGACATGTCCGAGTACCAGGAGCGGCACACCGTCTCCCGGCTCGTGGGCGCGCCTCCGGGATATGTGGGTTATGACGAGGGCGGCCAGCTGACCGAGGCCGTGCGGCGGAAACCGTACTCCGTGGTCCTGCTGGACGAGATCGAGTAGGCCCATCCGGACGTGTTCAACGTCCTCCTGCAGGTGCTGGACGACGGCCGGCTCACC
>JAFYTP010000105.1 GCA_017558775.1 Bacteroidales bacterium
GAGGACGCCACCAAGGATCTTGACAAGGACGGTATCGTGCGCATCGGCGCCCATATCGAGCCCGGTGACATCATGATCGGTAAGATCACCCCGAAGGGCGAGAGCGATCCTTCCCCGGAAGAGAAGCTCCTCAAGGCCATCTTCGGCGACAAGGCCGGCGACGTGAAGGACGCCTCCCTGAAGGCCAATCCTTCCCTGAGCGGCACCGTCATCAAGACCGCCCTCTATGCCAAGGTTTCCAAGGACAGCGGCCGCCGCGGCGCGAAGAGCGAGCAGAAGGCCCGCCTGGAGATCAAGCAGCAGGAGTTCGAGAAGGCCGCGGAGAAACTCCGCGCCGGCTTCATCGAGAAGCTGTGGTCCCTGGTCAACGGCAAGAAGAGCGCCGGCGTGAGCGACCTCTACGGCGTGGAAATCTTCCCGAAGGGCAAGGAGTTCACGCTCCAGGGCCTGAAGGACGCCGACTACATGAACATCAACTCCTCCAAGTGGACCACCGATGCCAAGACCGCCGGTCTTGTCCGTGACCTCATCCGGAACTACTGCATCGCCCACAAGGAAGCCGAGACCAGCGCCAAGCGCGAACTTGACAAGATCAAGGTCGGCGACGAACTGGGCAATGGTGTCATGCAGCTCGCGAAGGTGTACATCGCCAAGAAGCGTAAGATCACTGTCGGTGACAAGATGGCCGGCCGTCACGGTAACAAGGGTATCGTGGCGAAGATCGTCCGTCAGGAGGATATGCCGTTCCTCGAGGACGGTACTCCGGTGGACATCGTCCTGAACCCGCTGGGCGTGCCTTCCCGTATGAACCTCGGCCAGATCTACGAGACGGTCCTCGGTTGGGCCGGTTCCGAGCTCGGCCTGAAGTTCTCCACCCCGATCTTCGACGGTGCGTCCATCGACGAGATCTGCGCCTATACCGACAAGGCCGGCGTGCCCCGCTTCGGCAAGACCCGCCTCCGCGACGGTGGAACCGGTGACTGGTTCGACCAGCCCGCCACGGTCGGCGTCATCTACATGATCAAGCTCGGCCACATGGTCGATGACAAGATGCACGCCCGTTCCATCGGACCGTACTCCCTCATCACCCAGCAGCCGCTCGGCGGTAAGGCCCAGTTCGGTGGCCAGCGCTTTGGTGAGATGGAAGTCTGGGCCCTCGAGGCCTACGGCGCCGCCAACACCCTCCAGGAGATCCTTACCGTCAAGTCCGATGACGTCAACGGCCGTTCCAAGACGTACGAAGCCGTCGTCAAGGGCGATCCGATGCCCACTCCGGGTATCCCCGAGTCCCTGAACGTGCTCCTGCACGAACTCCGCGGCCTCGGTCTCAAGGTCACTTTGGACTAATTTAAAGACTGATTACAGAATATGCCTGCATATAACAACAAGGAAAGCAAGGTGAAGTCGAACTTCTCGAAGATTTCCATCGCCCTCGCCTCTCCGGAGGACATCACCGAAAGGTCCTGCGGCGAGGTCCTGAAGCCGGAAACGGTCAACTACAGGACCTACAAGCCCGAGCGTGACGGTCTCTTCTGCGAGAAGATCTTCGGTCCGACCAAGGATTACGAGTGCTACTGCGGTAAGTACAAGAGGATCCGCTATCGCGGTATCGTCTGCGACCGCTGCGGTGTCGAGGTGACGGAGAAGAAAGTCCGCCGCGAGCGCATGGGCCATATCGCCCTGACCGTTCCGGTGGCCCACATCTGGTACTTCAAGAGCGCTCCGAACAAGATCAGCGCCCTGCTCGGCGTCCCTTCGAAGAAGCTCGAGTCCGTCATCTACTACGAGAAGTACATCGTCATCAACCCGGGTATGAGCGAGTACCAGAAGTACGACCTCCTCTCCGAGGACGAGTACCTCACCGTGATGGACCGCTTCCCCGAGAACTACACCCTTCCTGAAGGCGATCCCCAGAAGTTCGTCGCCAAGATGGGTGCCGAGGGCATCTATGACCTGCTGAAGGAGATCGACGTCGAGGCCCTGGGCAAGTCCCTGCGCCAGCAGATGCGCACCGAGACTTCCCAGCAGCGCAAGACCGACATCCTCAAGCGCCTTTCCGTGGTGAAGTGGTTCCAGGAGTCCAAGGACGTCAACCGTCCCGAGTGGATGATCATGAAGGTCCTCCCCGTGACTCCGCCGGAGCTCCGTCCGCTCGTCCCGCTGGACGGCGGCCGTTTCGCCACCTCCGACCTCAACGACCTGTACCGCCGCGTCATCATCCGGAACAACCGCCTCAAGAAGCTCATCGAGATCAAGGCTCCGGAGGTGATTCTCCGCAACGAGAAGCGTATGCTCCAGGAGGCCGTCGACTCCCTGTTCGACAACTCCAAGAAGTCCTCCGCCGTCAAGAGCGAGTCCAACCGGGCCCTCAAGTCCCTGTCCGACTCCCTCAAGGGCAAGCAGGGCCGCTTCCGTCAGAACCTGCTTGGTAAGCGTGTCGACTACTCCGCCCGTTCGGTTATCGTCGTCGGTCCGGAACTCAACATGCACGAGTGCGGTCTGCCGAAGTTCATGGCGGCCGAGCTGTACAAGCCGTTCGTGATCCGCAAGCTCATCGAGCGCGGCATCGTGAAGACCGTCAAGAGCGCGAAGAAGATCGTCGACCGCCGCGACCCGGTGATCTGGGACATCCTCGAGAACGTGATGAAGGGCCACCCGGTCCTCCTGAACCGTGCTCCGACCCTGCACCGTCTCGGTATCCAGGCGTTCCAGCCCCGGATGATCGAAGGAAAGGCCATCCAGCTGCATCCGCTCGCCTGTACGGCGTTCAACGCCGACTTCGACGGTGACCAGATGGCCGTCCACCTCCCTCTGGGCAACGCCGCCATCATGGAGGCCCACCTCCTGATGCTCGGTTCCCACAACATCCTGAATCCGGCCAACGGCTCCCCGATCACGGTTCCGTCCCAGGACATGGTCCTCGGTCTGTACTACATCACCAAGGAGCGTCCGGGCGCCAAGGGCTCCGGCCTGCGGTTCTACGGTCCGGAAGAGGTCATCATCGCCTATGACGGCAAGGTGATCGACATGCACGCCCCGATAGAGGTGCGTCTCCCGGTCGACAAGCAGGATGCTTCCAAGGGTTTCCACATGGTGAAGACCACTGCCGGTCGCATCATCGTGAACCAGTACGTCCCGGACGAGGTCCCGTACGTGAACGAGCTGCTGGGCAAGAAGGCCCTCCGCTCCGTCATCACCACGGTCATCAAGTCCACCGGCGTCACCCGCACCGCCCAGTTCCTGGACGACATCAAGAACCTCGGTTACTACCAGGCCTTCCGGGCCGGCATCTCCTTCAACCTGGGCGACGTCCTCGTCCCCGGCGAGAAGTACGAGCTCATCGAGAAGGGCTACAAGGATGTCGAGGGCATCAAGATGAACTACGCCATGGGCTTCATCACCAACAACGAGCGTTACAACAAGGTCATCGACCTCTGGACGGCGATCGACAACAAGCTCACCGGCATCGTCCGCGAGCAGATTTCCGCCGACCAGCAGGGCTTCAACCCCGTGTACATGATGCTCGACTCCGGTGCCCGTGGTTCCGTCCAGCAGATCAAGCAGCTTTGCGGCATGCGAGGCCTGATGGCCAAGCCGCAGAAGTCCGGCGCTTCCGGCGCGGAGATCATCGAGAACCCGATCGTGTCCAACCTGAAGGAAGGCATGACGGTGCTCGAGTACTTCATCTCCACCCACGGTGCCCGTAAGGGTCTGGCCGATACCGCCCTGAAGACGGCGGACGCCGGTTACCTGACCCGCCGCCTCGTGGACGTCTCCCACGACGTCATCATCACCGAGGAGGATTGCGGCACCCTGCGCGGCCTGATCGCCACCGCGATCAAGAACAAGGACGAGGTCGTCGAATCCCTCGGCGAGCGCATCCTGGGCCGTACTTCGGTGCACGACATCTTCAACCCGCTCACCGGAGAGTTGATCATCTCCGCCGGCGAGGAAATCCGCGAGGATGTCGCCAACCTCATCGACTCGCTGCCGATCGAGCAGGTCGAAATCCGTTCCGTCCTCACCTGCGAATCCCGCAAGGGTGTCTGCGCGAAGTGCTACGGACGTAACCTGGCCACTTCCCGCATGGTCGAGAAGGGTGAGGTCGTCGGTGTCATCGCCGCCCAGTCCATCGGTGAGCCGGGTACCCAGCTGACCCTCCGTACCTTCCACGTGGGTGGTACCGCTTCCGGTTCCGTGGTGGACAACACCATCGAATCCAAGTACGAGGGCAAGCTCGCGTTCACCGAGCTCCGCACCGTGGAGAGCGTGAGCGACGAGGGCGAGGTCAAGACCATCGTCGTCAGCCGCATGACCGAACTCCGCATCGTGGACGAGAACACCGGCATGACCTACTCCCAGTACGACATCCCGTACGGCTCCACGCTGTACTTCAAGGATGGCGACACCGTCCACAAGGGCGACCTCATCTGCGAGTGGGATGCCTACAACGCCACCACGATCGTCGAGAACGCCGGTACCCTCCGCTTCGAGAACATGGCCGAAGGCGTCACCTACCGTGAGGAGAACGCCGACGAGTACTCCAACAACACCGACAAGGTCATCATCGAAAGCCGTGACAAGACCAAGACTCCTTCCATCCACATTGTCGATGAGAACGGCGTCACCCTCCGTCAGTACAACCTGCCGGTCGGCGCCCACATCATGAACAATGACGGTGACAAGGTGAAGGTCGGTGACTCCATCATCAAGATCCCGCGCGCCATCGGCAAGGCGAGCGACATCACGGGCGGTCTCCCGCGCGTGACCGAGCTCTTCGAGGCCCGCACCCCGTCCAACCCCGCCATCATCTCCGAGATCAACGGCGAGGTCCTCATGGACAAGGTCAAGCGCGGCAAGCGTATCATCCGGGTGAAGAACCGTTCCGGTGTCGAGAAGACCTACGAGGTTCCCACGACCAAGCAGATCCTGGTCCAGGAGAACGACTACGTCCGCGCAGGCACCCGCCTGTCCGACGGCGGCATCTCCCCGACCGACATCCTGAACATCCTCGGTCCGGTGAAGGCGCAGGAGTACATCGTCAACGAGATCCAGGCCGTGTATCGTCTGCAGGGCGTGAAGATCAACGACAAGCACTTCGAGATCATCGTCCGCCAGATGATGCGCAAGGTCCAGATCAACGACCCGGGCGACACCGACTACCTCCCGGAGGAACTCGTGGACAAGTGGGAATTCATGGACGCCAACGACGCCATCTTCGGCAAGTACTATGTCCTGGATCCGGGCGACAGCGTCCGTTTCGAGGAGGGTGACATCATCGGTGCGCGTGACATGCGCAGCGAGAACGCCTCTCTTGAGCGCCAGGGCATGAAGACGATGGTGGTCCGTGACGCCCGTCCCGCTACGGCGTCCCAGATCCTGCAGGGTATCACCCGCGCGGCCCTCAAGACCAACAGCTTCATCTCCGCCGCCTCCTTCCAGGAGACCACGAAGGTGCTCAGCGAGGCCGCGATCCGCGCCCGTGTGGACCATCTCGAGGGTCTGAAGGAGAACGTCATCTGCGGTCACCTCATCCCGGCCGGCACCGGCCTCTCGGACTACCAGGACATCGTCGTGGGCTCCAAGACCGACTACGCCGCCGCGATGAACGACCTCTAGCAGTCGACTTCCCGCACAATGCTTTCAAACCGGCCATTTCAGTATGGCCGGTTTTTTGTATATCTTTGTGTAAAATTCCAGATATACCATGAAAACTATGTTCAAAACCATCGCCTTGGCGGTGATAGCCTCCCTGGCGATCACGGGATGCATCAAGCATGACCCGTACGGCCATCACACCAATCCCGGCCCCGACAACGGCGGTCATAACGGTGGGAACAATACGGAAAAACTAGTCTTGAAGGAACGTTCCGACTGGTCCATCGGCTATGTCGCCCGGGAAGACTGGCCGAATGAAGACGGCACCGTCGACCGTGTGGAGCACTTCAAACTTGCCTATAAGGGGAACGGGTACTATATCGTGCGGATGATTACGAAGGAGAATTACGAGGACCCGAACGTGTACAACAAGGATGCGGCCGCATTCTTCACTTATGAGGCGAAGAGCCTGGTCGATGACGCCAAGAACGCCGGCGTGAACTTCTGGCAGTGGACGGACGAGGTGTTCGATTCCCAGATTACGGATATCTACTTCAACCGTCTGCGCAGCGGCGCCTGGATCGCTTTCCTGATTGAACTGGATGCCAATGGCAATGCGACCGGCAACTATGCCGAGACCTCTTTCAACCTCAAGCAGGAACAGGCTACCGAGTCCTTCAACAAGTGGCTGGGCACCTGGCGGGCCTCCAACGGTCTGATGGGATATGACCTCACGATCTCCAGCATCGACAATAACTTCCTCTACCGGATCGACGGGTGGGAGTGCGGACAGGCCGCTGCCTTCCAGATGGACCAGGAGTACCTCGAGGGCGAATTCTACAGCCCGAACGGTTTCCTTTATATCAGGTCCCAGTTCCTCGGTTCCTATGATGACGACAACCTCGGCACCGTCGATGAACTCTTCATGGGCAACATCTTCGATTCCAATGGATTGAAGCTCATCACCGACGAGGGTATCGACATCGCCGTGATGGTCTGGGAGGGAGAGAAAAAGGCTGAATTGCAGGGCGCGGAAGTGACGATCAAGACGAACAACGGAAACTACGATACGAAGTTCCATTCCGTCCAGTACTATATGTGGGCGCATAAGGACAGCAACTGGTATCCGTACAACGAGAGTGTCGCCGAACTGCCGCTCACGATGCTGAAGCTGCGGGATACGCGCGCCGCGGATGTCAAGCTCGCGAAGGAGCGGACGGCGACGAAGGCCTCCATCCACCACAGCCAGCCGAAGGCCGGACATGGTTCCCGCAACAACGTGGCGAAGAAAGCCGTCCGGCTGAAATAGAAATAAAATTCGTATATTAGCAGTCTGAATTTTTCAGACTGCTTTTTTTATGCGAAACCTCTATCTGACCAATACCCTTACACGCCGCAAGGAGCTCTTCGTCCCCATTCATCCGGGCCATGTGGGCATGTATGTGTGCGGTCCCACCGTTTACGGCGACGCCCATCTGGGGCACGCCCGTCCGGGAGTGACCTACGACGTCCTCTTCCGCCTCCTCAAACATCTGGGATACAAGGTCCGCTATGTGCGGAACATCACCGACGTGGGCCATCTGGAGCACGATGCCGACGAAGGCGAGGACAAGATCGCGAAGAAGGCCAAGCTCGAGGACCTGGAGCCGATGGAGGTGGTCCAGACCTATACGGAGCGCTACCACGAGGCGATGCGGCTGCTGAACGTGCAGTCCCCGTCGATCGAACCTCGCGCTTCCGGCCATATCATTGAGCAGATCGAGACCGTGAAGAAGATTCTCGAGGCGGGGTATGCCTATGAGTCCAATGGTTCCGTGTATTTCGATGTGGAGAAGTACAACCGGGATTTCGGCTACGGCGTCCTGTCCGGCCGCACCCTGGAGGCGACTTTGGAGGGAACGCGCACCCTGGACGGTCAGTCCGACAAGCGCGCTCCGTACGATTTCGCCATCTGGAAGAAGGCGGAGCCGGAGCACATCATGCGCTGGCCTTCGCCGTGGGGCGAGGGTTTCCCGGGCTGGCACCTGGAATGCTCGGTGATGGGGGAGAAGTACCTCGGCAAGGAGTTCGATATCCACGGCGGCGGTATGGACCTGATGTTCCCGCATCACGAGTGCGAGATCGCGCAGAACCAGGCCTCCCGCGGTACCCAGGGCGTGCACTACTGGGTCCATAACAACATGATCACCATCAACGGGCAGAAGATGGGCAAGTCCCTCGGCAACTTCATCACCCTGCCGGAGCTCTTCAGCGGCAACCATCCCAAGCTGGACCGCGCCTACAGCCCGATGACCATCCGCTTCTTCATCCTCCAGGCCCACTACCGCAGCACCCTGGACTTCTCCAACGAAGCCCTCGCCGCCGCCGAAAAAGGCTACAAGCGCCTGATGCAGGCGGGTAGGGAACTGGGCGCTGTCGATGCGGGCGGCACCACTGTCGCCCCCGACGCTTCTTCTGTCATTCCGGGCTTGACCCGGAATCTCTCTCCGGAGGTGGCCAACCTCATCGACTCCGTCTACGAAGCCCTCTGCGACGACCTGAACACTCCGATCGCCATCGCCACCCTGTTCGAGGCCGTGAAGCTCGTGAACGGCGGCAAGCTCGCCGAGGCCGACAAGGCCGCGCTGAAGCAGCTCTTCGAGGACGTCGTATTTGGCGTTCTGGGCCTTCGCGACGAAGAAACGGCCGGTACCTCCGGCAAGGCCGAGAAAGCGCTCGAGGGCGTCATGGAAATCGTCCTGGAGGACCGCCGCAAAGCCCGCGCCGAAAAGAACTGGGCCGAATCCGACCGCATCCGCGACCTTCTTGCATCCTTTGGCATTACGGTCAAGGATACGAAGGAAGGAGCTACTTGGACATTGGATTAATGTTGTTTCGGAGGACGGTAGTTTTTCAAACCCCCGCTACGCGGTCCCTCCCATAAATGGGCCCCTCCCTCTTATAAGCCGAGGGTGGCATAGGTTTGAAAAACTACCGTCCTCCGAAAAACCAGAAAAGATATGAAATTCATCTCGTGGAACGTGAACGGCCTGCGGGCCGTGGCAGGGAAGGGCTTCGCGGATGTGTTCGCGGAGCTGGACGCCGATTTCTTCTGCCTGCAGGAAACCAAGTTGCAGGCCGGACAGTTGGACCTGGAATTCCTGGGGTACCAGTCCTATTGGAATTATGCCGATAAGAAGGGATATTCCGGCACGGCCATCTATACGAAGCACGATCCGCTGTCCGTCCGGTACGGCATCGGCATTGACGAGCACGACCACGAGGGGCGCGTTATCACCCTGGAATATCCGGATTTCTTCCTGGTCTGCGCCTATGTCCCCAATTCGCAGGACGGCCTCCGGCGGCTCGATTACCGGATGACCTGGGAAGACGCTATGCGCGCCTACCTTTGCAACCTTCCCAAGCCGGTCATCCTGTGCGGCGACCTGAATGTCGCCCACGAGGAAATTGACATTAAGAATCCCACTTCCAACCGCCGCAACGCCGGCTTTACGGACGAGGAGCGCGCCCAGTTCGGCAACCTCCTTTCCGCCGGATTCATCGACACTTGGCGCTATCAGCACCCGGACGAGGTTAAGTACTCCTGGTGGTCCTACCGCTTCAACGCCCGTGCCAACAACGCCGGCTGGCGCATCGACTACTTCGTCGTCTCCGAGGCCCTGCGCGACCGCATCCTCTCCACCGACATCCACAACGAAATCTTCGGCTCCGACCACTGCCCGGTGGAGCTGGTCTTGGCGTAGGGGATAGTCCATATACGATTCGGGCCCGTTCTGGATATACAGAGCGGGCCCGATTGATTACGATGGTTAGCAGCCTAGAACGGCAGGTCGTCGTCCGGGGCGTCAGCGGGAGCGGAAGGCTGGACGGGGGGCTGGTAGGCGGGTTGCTGCGGCGCGTAGGCGGGTTGGGCCGATGGCGCCGGCTGCGGGGCGTAGCC
>JAFYTP010000106.1 GCA_017558775.1 Bacteroidales bacterium
AACATCGTCATCAACCGCTACGGCATCGACCCCGGCAAGGTGGTCACTGTCCATAACGCCGTGGATTTCAGCGGCCGCGAGAACATGGTGGTCGAGCGCGGCGTCAAGGAGAAGGTCGTCACCTTCCTCGGCCGTATCACCTACCAGAAGGGCCCCGAGTACTTCATCGAGGCCGCCGCGAAGGTCCTCAAGCGCACCAAGAACGTCCGCTTCGTGATGGCCGGCAGCGGTGACATGATGAACCGCTGCATCCGGCACGCCGCGCGGCTGGGCATTTCCGACCGCTTCCACTTCACGGGCTTCCTCCGTGGCGCGGACGTGCAGAAGATGTTCGCCCTCTCGGACGTGTACGTGATGCCGTCCATCTCCGAGCCTTTCGGCATCTCGCCCCTCGAGGCGATGCGGACCGGCGTCCCGTCCATCATCTCCAAGCAGTCCGGCGCCGCCGAGGTCCTCAAGTACGCCTTCAAGGTGGACTTCTGGGACGTCGACGCGATGGCTGACGAGATTTACGCGCTTCTCAGCTATCCCGCCCTCGCGGACTTCTCCGCCCGGGCCGGCTACGACGAGGTGAACACCCTCAAATGGAACGGCGCCACCGCCAAACTCAAGAAAGTGTACGAATCAGTAGTAAAGTAAATCGCATATGGCAACGAAAAGTATCTGCCTGTATTTCCAGGTCCACCAGCCTACCCGGCTCAGACTCTACAGATTCTTCGATATCGGCAAGGACTCCCACTACTATGACGACTTCGCCAACCGGACCATCCTCCGGCGCATCGCCCAGAAGTGCTATCTGCCGATGAACGCCCAGCTCCTGAACCTCATCAAGGCCAACAAGGGCAAGTTCAAGGTGGCGTTCTCCATCTCCGGTTCCGCCCTGGAGCAGTTCCAGCGCTTCGCCCCGGATGTGATCGACTCCTTCCGCGCGCTCGCCGAGACGGGCTGCGTGGAGTTCCTGTGCGAGACTTACTACCACTCCCTGGCGTCTCTCGCCTCCCCGTCCGAGTTCGAACACCAGGTGCTCAAGCACAAGAAAACGATCGAGGACCTGTTCGGCGTCACGCCGACCGCGTTCCGCAACACCGAGCTCATCTACTCCAACGCCATCGGCGAGGAGGTGTACAACCTCGGCTTCAAGACGATGCTCACCGAGGGCGCCCGCCACATCATGGGTTGGCAGAGCCCGAACTTCGTCTACAGCTGCGACACGCAACCTAAACTGAGGCTCCTGCTCCGTAACTATGGCCTCTCCGACGATATCGCCTTCCGTTTCTCCAACCAGGGTTGGGATATGTGGCCGCTCACCGCGGAAAAGTATCTCGCCTGGGTGAAGGACTCCGCCAAGGACGACGACATCGTGAACCTGTTCATGGACTATGAAACCTTCGGCGAACACCAGAGCGCCGCGAGCGGCATCTTCGACTTCATGAAGGCCCTCCCGGATGCCATCCTCGCCGACGGAACCTTCTCCTTCGTCACCCCGAGCGAAGCCACCAAGAAATATAAGCCGGTGGCCGACCTGGACGTCCCCGACGCCATTTCCTGGGCCGATGAAGAACGCGACGTCACCGCGTGGCTCGGTAACGAGCTGCAGCAGGAGGCGTTCAACAAAGTATACGCTATGACCGAGAAACTCTCCATCGTCGGCGATCCCGAGCTGTGGGAGGACTTCGGTCACCTGCAGGAAAGCGACCACTTCTATTATATGTGCACGAAGTTCTTCTCCGATGGGGAAGTGCACAAGTACTTCAATCCGTACGACACCCCGTACGAGGCGTTCATCAACTACATGAACGTCATCTCCGACTTCCAGATCCGGCTCGACGAAAAGCGCGCCGCCCTGGACGTGAAGAAGACGGCGGTGAAGGAAGTGGAGGCTGTTCCTGTTAGGAAGAAACCCGCTACCCGAAAAACTTCTGTCAAGAAAAAGTAAATGGACAAACATATCATCAATCCGGACTACCTGTTCGAGGTCAGCTGGGAGGTATGCAACAAGGTAGGCGGCATCTATACCGTGGTCGCCACCAAGGCCCTCCACCTGAAGTCCCAGCTGGGACGTCATCACATCCTGATCGGGCCGGACGTCTGGATGCACCGGGCGAGCAACCCCGATTTCATCGAGGATCCGCTCCTGTTCCGGTCCTGGCGGCAGCAGGCGGCCTCGGAAGGCCTCCGGCTCCGCGTGGGAAAGTGGAACATACCCGGTACCCCCGTCGCCGTGCTGGTGGACTACAAGACGTTCCTCCCGAAGTGTGACGAGATTCTCACGGACTTCTGGATGTCCTTCGGGGTCGATTCCCTGACGGGCAACTGGGACTACAAGGAGGCGGCCGTCTTCGGTTACGTCGCCGGCAAGGTCATCGAGAGTTTCTACAACTACAACCTCTCGTCGGCCGACCGCGCCGTGGCCCAGTTCCACGAGTGGCAGACGGGCGCCGGCCTTTTGCAGGTCAAGCGTTCCAACATCCCCGTCGCGACGGTGTTCACCACCCATGCGACGGTGATCGGCCGCTGCCTGGCCGGAAACAACCTCCGCCTGTACGACGACATGGCTACCTTCAACGGAGACGAGATGGCGCAGCGTTTCAACGTGGTCGCCCTCCACTCCCTGGAGAAGATGGCCGCCCGCGAGGCCGACATCTTCACGACCGTGAGCGAGATCACGGCCAAGGAGTGCGCCCAGTTCCTGGAGCGCCCCGTCGATGTGGTCACGCCCAACGGTTTCGAGAACAGCTTTACCCCCGCTTCGGACGAGGATTATGCCCGGCTGCACGACGCGGCCCGGCAGCGCCTCGTGGAGGTGGCGACGGCGATGTCCGCCGAAGAAGTGCCCGCGAACGCGGTCTTCATCGGCATCGGCGGCCGCTACGAGTACCGCAACAAGGGTATCGACGTGTTCATCGACGCACTGGACAAGCTCAACCGCTCTGATTACGAGGGCAGGAGCATCCAGGCCTTTATCATGATTCCTTCCGGACATCACGGTCCCGACCGGAGCCTCGTCTCGAAGCTCGCCGGGGACGGTGAATCCGACTACCAGACGCAGGTCACGCACTACCTGATGAACGCCGAATACGACATCATCACCCGCCGCTTCCGCGAGACGGGCCTGGTGAACTCGCTCGGCGACAAGGTCAAGGTCTATTTCGTCCCGTCCTACCTGAACGGCAACGACGGCGTGTTCAACATGCCGTATTACGACCTCCTGTGTGGCATGGACCTCGCCCTGTTTCCTTCCTATTACGAGCCTTGGGGCTATACGCCGCTGGAGGCTCTGGCATTCCGCGTGCCCACCCTCACCACGAGCCTGGCCGGTTTCGGCCTCTGGGTGCGCGAACACTATGAGGGCCCCCATCCGGGCATCACTGTGCTGGACCGCGACGACTCCAACTACGCGGAGGTCGTCGACGGTGTCGTGAAGCGTGTGAGCGAGATTGCGAAGCTGGATCTGGAAGTGCGGAACGAATATCGGGAGAACGCCCGCGAGGTGGCGCAGATCGCCTTGTGGGAAAACCAGATCGCCTATTATCACGAAGCATATTCATTGGCCCTCGGAAAGGTGCGCGACGCCCTTTCCAGCTATAAAACAAAAGAAAAGACAATACAATACATGAAATCCGAGCTTAATAATCCGAGCTGGCGGACCGTCTTGGTGACGCGCCACCTGCCCGCGAAACTTTCCCCCCTCGAAAGACTCGCCAAAAACCTCTGGTGGTGCTGGAACGAGAGCGCCAGAGACCTGTTCCGCACCATCGACCCTGCTGTTTGGCGCTCTTCCTGTCACAATCCGATGGTCGTCCTGGACACCGTGAGCATCAAGCGCTTCAACCAGCTTTCCAAGGACGAGATGTTCATCGAGAAGATGAACGGCGTACTCGCCGAATTCGATACCTACATGGCCGCCAAGTCCCAGCGGACGAACCCTTCCATCGCTTACTTCTGCATGGAATACGGCCTTGACACTTCCCTGAAGATCTATTCGGGCGGTCTCGGCATCCTCGCCGGCGACTACCTGAAGGAGACCTCCGACATGAACGTGAACATGGTCGCCGTGGGCCTGCTGTACCGTTATGGCTACTTCACCCAGGTGATTTCCGGCCAGGGTTACCAGGTCGCGAACTACGACGCCCAGAACTTCATGAAGATTCCGGCCTTGCCCGTCTATGACGCTGATGGTAACTGGGTTACGACCAGTGTCGCGTTCCCGGGCCGTACCATCACCGCCCGTTTGTGGAAGGTGGAGGTGGGCCGTACGGACCTGTACCTGATGGACACCGACTATGAGGCCAACATCCCCGAGGACCGCGAGGTGACGTATCACCTGTACGGCGGCAGCTGGGAGAACCGCCTCAAGCAGGAACTCCTGCTCGGCGTGGGCGGTATCCGCGCCCTCCGCAAGCTGGGCATCGACACCCAGGTGTATCACTGCAACGAGGGTCATGCCGCGTTCATCGGCCTGGAGCGTCTGCGCGAGTACATCGAGAAGGACAATCTCGATTTCTCCGAGGCTCTCGAGGTGGTCCGCGCTTCCTCCCTGTTCACGACGCACACCCCGGTTCCGGCCGGTCACGACGCCTTCGAGGAGGGTATGCTCCGCAAGTACATCGGCCATTATCCCGAGCGCCTGAAGGTCGATTGGGAGACGCTGATGTCCCTCGGTAAGGACAACGCCCTGGACCCGAACGAGAAGTTCTCGATGTCCAACCTGGCCGCGAACATCTCCCAGAACGTCAACGGCGTTTCGATGCTGCACGGCAAGGTGAGCCAGGAGATCTTCTCCCACATGTATCCGGGCTATCTGCCTGAGGAACTGTTCGTTAGCTATGTCACCAACGGTGTCCACTATCCCACCTGGTGCGCCCCGAAGTGGAAGCCCATCCACGCGCGGGTGTTCGGTGAGGAGTTCCAGACCCACCACTACGACAAGAAGTGCTTCGAGGGAATCTATCAGGTTTCCGACGAGGAGGTCTGGGAAGTCAAGCGCGATCTCAAGAAGAAACTGATCGCTTTCGTCCGCGCCCGTCTGCAGGATAAGAGCATCTCCAACCACTATTCCCCGTCCGAGCTGGTGACCATCCTGGAGAACCTCCGGGACGATGTCCTCACCATCGGCTTCGCCCGCCGTTTCGCGACCTACAAGCGCGCGACGTTGCTTTTCCGCGACCTCGACCGTCTGGACGAGATTGTCAATAACCCCGAGCGCCCGGTCCAGTTCCTGTTCGCGGGCAAGGCCCATCCGGCCGACAAGGCGGGTCAGGACCTGATCAAGCACATCGTGGACATCTCCAAGGATCCGCGCTTCATCGGCAAGATCGTCTTCGTCCCGGGCTATGACATCACGCTCGCGAAGCGGATGGTCCAGGGTGTCGATGTTTGGATGAACAACCCGACGCGTCCGCAGGAAGCGTCCGGCACCTCCGGCGAGAAGGCCGCGATGAACGGAACCATGCACTTCTCCGTGCTGGACGGCTGGTGGGTGGAAGGCTACAAGGAAGGCGCCGGCTGGGCCCTCCCGCTGGAGCGCACCTACGAGGACGACGATTTCCAGAACGAGCTGGACGCTGCGACCATCTATCAAATCATTGATAATGAGATTGCTCCGTCGTACTACGATATCGACCGTTCGACGGGCCGCAGCCACAAGTGGATCGGCTACATCAAGAACACCATCGCCAAGGTGGCCTGCGACTTCACCACGAACCGCATGCTCACCGACTACATGAACCAGTACTACATCCCGCAGGCGCAGCGCGCCGAGGCGGTGAAGGCCGATGACTTCCGCGAGGCCCGCGAGATGGCCGCCTGGAAGAAGCACGTCCGTCGCAGCTGGGATGACGTCCAGGTGCTCTCCCGTACCGAGCCGCAGACTTCCTACGACATCACCGAGAAGAGCCCGCTCCACAGCGAGATCGTCCTGAACCTCGGCGACCTCCGTCCGGAGTATGTGGGCGTGGAGCTGGTCTTCGCCCAGACCGACATCCGCGGCGACCTCCACATCGACCAGGTCAATGAACTCAAGCTGGTCGAAGCCCAGGACGGCACCGCCCGCTACGCTGTCGATGTGATGCCCGCCACCACCGGCGCCTATCAGGTCGGCCTCCGCATCTTCGCCAAGCACCCGCTCCTGCCTCACCGTCAGGACTTTGAGTGCGTGAAGTGGATCTAGGATGATCGCCACGACAGGCTTTTTCGACGGTGTCCACACCGGCCATCGTCTTGTGATTGAGAGACTCGTCTCCTTGGCGCGCGAGCGCGGAGACGAGTCCCTTATCATCTCCTTCTGGCCGCATCCCCGTGCCGTCCTGCAGGACGGCGCCCGGGAACTGCGCCTGCTGGAGACCCTCGACGAGAAAAAAGCCCGCCTCTCCGCCCTCGGCGTCGACCGCATCGAAATCCTCGACTTCTCCCGCGCCTTCGCCTCCCTCACGGCGGAGGAATACCTCCGCGACGTGCTCCGCGACCGCTTTGGCGTCACGACCTTCCTGGTCGGCTACGATAACCGGCTCGGCTCTGACTGCCTGACAGCCAGCGCATTAGAACCTATCGCGGCCCGCCTCGGCATCGAACTGATCGAACTCCCGCCCCTGTCCCAGCTGGAAGCATCGGCGGGCTTGCGAGGCTTCGAAGTCTCATCGACCAAAATCCGCAAAGCCTTGCAGGAGGGCCGGGTGGAGGAAGCGAACGAGATGCTCGGCTACGGGTATTCGTTGACCGGCGTCGTGGTCGCCGGCAACCGCATGGGCCGCACCATCGGCTTCCCCACGGCGAACCTCCGCCTGTACGAACCGCTGAAGCTTGTACCGGGCAGGGGAGTGTATGTGGTTGAGGCCGAGGTCCTTGGCAAGAAGTACCGCGGCATGACCGACATCGGCACCCGCCCCACCGTCGGCGGCACCTTCCCCACCATCGAAACCCACATCCTGGACTTCGACGAAGACATCTATGGTCTGCCCCTGACGATTACGTTTGTGCGCCGCCTCCGCGACGAAATCCATTTCCCTTCGCTGGAAGCGCTAAAGGCACAACTCGAACTTGATCGCGAGGCTTGTCGCTAGCGGCGTTTTACCCAACTCGTTACCCAACCCGAAATTTGCAGCGCAACGCCATCCCCTTTGGGTGGCGTTGAGTGGTTGTTTGGATTGTCCTGCTAGGCGAAATTGGCTCGCAGCGCAAGCGAAGAGGCCATTCGCTATTGCCAGGGCTATACATCGTTGCGCTGCGAAAGTTGGGTTGCGCAAGCATCGCACGAAAAAAGGCAATTATTGCGTTGGGAGGGGTTGCAAGATAGAAGGGAAGAGGTTATCTTTGTGAAAGAGCAGCCATAAGTGGCGCTGGATTGAAGATGAAGTTGGATCAAAAACTGCTCGCGCAGATCGAATCGGATCTGGGGCTCAACGTTCCGTTCGTCAAGGGACGGAAAATCACTATCAAGAATTGTTGGCATTTCAGTACGGACGGCAATGCCGTCGATGCCATGTTTTACAACGAGGAGGACTTTATAGCCGGTATGAACCGGGTCTTCATCGTCGTGCAGGGTTATTGTGTGGTAATCTTGGCTTTTTCGCTGATGGACACGCACGTGCATTTCATCTTGTATGGTACATTCGAAGAATGCAACCGGTTCATGCACGAATACGTCCGCCGGACTTCGTGGTATATAGCCGTCACTCACAAGGAAAACCACAAGCTGGACGGGGTGCCCATCCATTATCAGGCTGTTGACACCGACACTTACTTGAAGATTGTCCTCTGCTATACCGTGAAAAACGCGCCGGCAGGAGGCATCATGTTCAATGCCCTGGATTATCCCTGGTCCAGTGGGCCCTTATATTTCAAGAAGAAAGGCTTGTGGAGTTCACCCCAATGGGTGGAGGGCACATCCTCTTTGTCGCAACTGGGTGCCCTTCAGCGCCGACTGACCCTCCGGACGAGGGAACTGGATGGTGTCGATGTAGACGTCCGGATGGTCGGCCAACTTGTTTTCCCGGGGGAATATGTTGCCTACGAGATTGTGGAACGTATCTTCAAGACCTGCAAGAGTTTCAATTACTTCCTTTGCATTACCAGGGAGGAAGACGTGGATGCCAGAGGAGGAACGCTTTCCCATCTGACTATCCCGATGCAGGAGATGCGTCAGCACAAGAGTGAACTCTGCCGTGAAATGTTTGGTACCGCCCATGTTAAAGGGCTGAACACCCAACAGCGTCTTCGCCTTGCACGTGCGCTACGCAGGCAATACAACAGTTCCGTCAAACAAATAGCCCGACTGTGCGGTCTCGTGTACGATGAGGTGAAAGATATGATTTAGGCTATGTCATTTTGATTGAAGTCGAGAAATCATGCGTCCAACCCGACATTCGCAGCGCAATGCAAAGTGCATTTCGCGGGGCTTGAAGGCCGAGTGGCTTGCTCCGCGAAGCAAAATTGGCTCGCAACGCAAGCGAAGGTGCCCCCGACGGGTATGAGAACCCTGGCCCGTTGCGCTGCGAATGTCGGGTTGGCGGGGGAGAGGGCGAAAACGGGGTAAAGGTGTCGCAAATTGGAGGGGAAATGTCGGGTTGGAGGGAGAAATGGCCCTGCGGGTGGAATTTTAGTGGATTTGGAGGTTTTACAAAAATAATTCTTATCTTTGCGGATAGAGAGGGCGGCGACCGGGTTTCGGTCGTCGGCTACTTTTTAATCGTGCCTCGGGAAATGGATGCGGCACGGAAAAGTTGACTTAACACTAAATTAAAACGATATCCATTATGGCAATTGAGTACATGACCCAGGCTGGGTATGACAAGCTCAAGAAGGATTTGGCCGATGCGTTGGCGCAGCGGCCGGTGATCTCCGCGGCGATCGCGGAGGCGAGGGAGAAGGGCGACCTCTCCGAGAACGCGGAGTACGACGCCGCGCGCGATGCGCAGGGCCTCCTGGAGGTCAAGATCGCGCGGCTCAAAGAGAAGGTGGCGAACGCCCGCGTGATCGACGAGTCCAAGCTGTCGGCCGACACCGTCCAGCTTCTGTCGAAGGTGGAGGTGGAGAACCTCGCGAACAAGATGAAGATGAAATTCCAGATCGTGGGTGAGTCCGAGGCCGATTTCGCCAAGGGACTCCTGTCCGCGTCCACGCCGATCGGCAAGGCCCTGATGGGTCACTCGAAGGGCGAGACCGTGGAGGCGAAGGTCCCGAGCGGTGTCATGAAGTTCAAGATCCTGGACATTTCCCTGTAATATGGCCACCATTTTCACCCGGATCGCGAAGGGCGAGATCCCTTCCTACAAGTGCGCGGAGAACGAGGACTTCTACGCTTTCCTCGACATCGCCCCGCTGGCCCTGGGCCACACCCTTGTCATCCCCAAGAACGTGGAGGACGACTATCTGTTCCACCTGGACGAGAACACCTACGAGGGCCTGATGAAGTTCGCCCGAGAGGTCGCCATCGCCCTAAAGAAGGCCGTGCCGTGCAAGCGCGTCGGCGTCGCCGTCCTCGGAATGGAAGTTCCGCACACGCACATCCACCTCGTCCCCCTGCAGACGGAGGGCGACCTGGATTTCCGGAAGCCGAAGCTCAGCCCGGCTCCGGAGGAGATGAAAAAGATTGCCGATGCCATCCTGGAAGCCTATGAAAACCGTTAGAATCATCGCCGCCCTCAGCGCGGCCCTTCTTCTCGCCGCCTGCGGCCCCAAGACCGTCATCGACGGAACCCTGAAGGACAAGGCCGACGCCCCCGTGATCGTCAAGCTCCTGGATGTCAATAAGTACCAGGTGCTGGACACCGTCAAGACCGACGCCTCCGGCGCCTTCTCCTACAAGCCCGAGATCGCGGAAGGCTGCCCCGAATTCATCTACCTGTACTACGGCGACCGCAAGATCGCGTCCCTCCTCGTCCAGAAGGGCGACCATATCACCGTCACCGCCGACACCCTGGGCTTCTATTCTGTCGATGGTTCCGAGGAATCCGTCCTCCTGCAGGAAGTCGAGAATGACTACGCGCAGTTCATCTCCGACATGGCCCGCCTCGTCAACGCCGAGGACGCCGACGTGGAGCTCAGCCGCCGTTATGTCGATTATTACCGCCGCAGCGTCCGCTACGTGATGGAGCACCCGAAGTCCCTGACCTCCGTGCCCGTCCTGTTCCACCGGGTGAACGACGGCCTCGCCGTGTTCGACCAGGCCACGGACGGCATCGTCTTCGGCAGCATCTGCGACTCCCTCAAGACCGTCTATCCTGAGTCCCGCTACGTGAAGGCCCTCGAGCGCGAAGCGACCCGCCGGACGAACCTCCTGCAGATCAACCAGCGCCTCCAGGATGCCGACGAGATCGGCTACTTCGACATGGACCTGCCCACCCTCGCCGGCACGACCGCGAAACTGTCCGCGGCTGCTGCCGAAGCCAAGGTCGTGATGCTCTACTTCTGGGCGACGACCGACGAGCAGAAGCTGTTCAACATGGACACCCTCATCCCCATTTACAACGAGTTCCACGGCCGCGGTTTCGAGATCTACGCCGTCTCGCTGGATGTGGACAAGTCGGCCTGGGCCTCCGTGGTCCGCGGCCAGCAGCTCCCTTGGCTCAATGTCTGCGACACCCGCGGCAACACCTCTCCGTTCGTCCAGATGTACGGTCTCAACACGCTCCCCACGGCCTTCTTCCTGGTCAACGGCGAGATGGACCCGAACGCATCGGTGAGCGATGCGGCGAGCATGAGAAAGTATTTGCAGGCGAAGCTGTAGAGATTCCGGGTCAAGCCCGGAATGACGTCAGAAGAGTTTCTTACGGGAGACCGTAGCGACGAAGTCTTTGAGATAGAACGGTTCGAAGTACGCCACGTCTTCGAACCGTTTTTCGTTGTAGGCGGCTTCCGCGAGGGGGGCCATGGCCATGGCGGTGGGGAAGGCCGCGGCGAAGGAGGCGTTCGGAGAGGAGATGGTTTCGCGGCACTTGAGGGCGCCGTCGCCGATGAAGAGGACGGGGCCTTCGGCGAGCTCGGCGGCGAAGCTGTCACCATCGACAATGACGGGCTTCGTTTCCGTCAGCTGGCGGCCGTCGGGGGTGAAAACGGCGGCGTAGACTTCCATGCGGCGGGCGTCCACCATCGGCACAATGTATTTGCAGCCTTCGGGGACGACGCCGAGGCGGTGCGCTTCCTGCACCAGCACGTCCAAGGTGCCGGCGGAGAGGAGGGGGAGTCCTGCGCCGAAGCACAGGCCCTTGGCGGTGGAAACACCCACGCGGAGGCCCGTGTAGGACCCCGGTCCCTTGCCCACGCAAACGGCATCCAAGTCCTTGACGGACAGGCCTTTTTCGTCGATGATTTCCTTGACGAAGGGGGCGGTGAGGGACGCTTGCATCCGCGGCTCGTCGCAGGTGCGGGAAGCCGTGATGACACCGTCCTCCGAGAGGGCGGCGGAAAGCTGGGCGGTGGAAGTCTCAATCAGAAGAATTCGTGCCATGGGGCTATGCTTTAAAGAAGAAAGCTTTCAGATAGGGGAAGACCAGATAGGAGAGGTCGCGGAGGGTGGTATAGACGGTGGAAGCGTCCAGCACCTCCGGCTTCACGAATCCGAACTTCAGGTTCAGGGTGTCGAACAGGATGATGAACACGCCCAGCAGGAGGGCGTTCACCACCAGGGCGAAGGCCAGGCCCAGGATCTTGTCCAGCCAGCCTAACATCGACATTTCCAGCACTTTCGTGAGGAGCTTGGCCACGATCAGCACCGCCAGGCACACCGCCACGAGGATCAGGGCGAAGGCGACGACGCTGAGGGTGGTTTCCGACAGGGAAAGGTAGGGCTTGAGCCAGCCGCACACGAGGGTGGAAAACTTGAATGCGGCCCACACACTCAGGAAGATACCTCCGAGCGAAAGCGCCTGCTCCAGGAAACCCTTTGACAGACCGCGGATTATCCCGGGGAGGAAGCAAATCAGGAGGATGATGTCGAGTGTTGCCATTGTCCGTGAAAATACTTATCTTTGCACCCTTAAATAAGTGAATGCAAAATTAGGCAAAAAATATGACATTCAAAGAGTATAAGGGCCTTGATTTGGTTTCGACCGGTAACGCGATCCTCGAGAGATGGCTCGCCAACCGGGCCTTTGAGAAGTCGCTCGAGGTGCGCGAGGGCGCGCCGGAGTTCGTCTTCTTCGAGGGTCCGCCGTCGGCCAACGGCATGCCCGGCATCCACCATGTGATGGCCCGTTCCATCAAGGATGCCATCTGCCGCTACAAGACCCAGACCGGATTCCAGGTCCGCCGGCGCGCCGGCTGGGACACCCACGGCCTGCCCGTGGAACTGGGTGTGGAGAAGAAACTCGGGATCACGAAGGCCGACATCGGCACGAAGATCTCCGTCGCGGATTACAACGCCACCTGCCGCAAGGAGGTGATGAAATATACGAAGGAATGGGAGGCGCTCACCCAGCGCATCGGCTACTGGGTGGACATGAACGATCCGTATATCACCTACGACAACCGCTACATCGAGACCCTCTGGTACCTCCTGAAGGACATCTATAAGAAAGGTCTCCTGTACAAGGGTTACACGATCCAGCCCTATTCCCCGACCGACGGCACCGGCCTGAGCTCCCACGAGCTCAACCAGCCCGGCTGCTACAAGGATGTCACCGACACCACCGCCACGGTCCAGTTCGAGGTCATCAAGGACGGCGCTTCCCAGCCCCTGTTCGGCACGGAGAGCCTTCCGGTGTACATCCTGGCATGGACCACGACGCCCTGGACGCTTCCGTCGAACACCGCCCTCTGCGTGGGTCCGAACATCGACTACGTCCGCGTGATGTCGTTCAACCCCTACACCGGGCAGCCCGCCATCTATGTGCTGGCGGAGGCCCTCGTAGGCGCCTGGTTCAACCCGAAGGGGGCCGAAGTGTCCCTGGACAGCTACCAGAAGGGTGATAAGGTGGTGCCTTACAAGGTCCTGGACGGCAAGTTCAAGGGTTCCGACCTGCTTGGTATCCGCTATCGGCCGCTTATCCCGTGGTTCAAGCCCGACGGTGACGCCTTCCGCGTCATCCCCGGCGACTATGTGACCACCGAGGACGGTACCGGCATCGTCCACATCGCCCCGACCTTCGGTGCTGATGATAAGCGTGTTGCGGCCGCCTCCGGCATCGCCGCAATCATGCCTGTCGATAAGGACGGCAACCCGCAGGCGCAGGTGGACCGTCAGGGCCGCTTCTACCGCATGGAGGACCTCGACCCGGCTTATGCCGCGACCGTCGATCCGTCCTATGCGGAATATTCCGGCCGTTACGTGAAGACGGGCTTCCTGGAGTACTTCGAAGGCAAGACCGAGGAAACCACCCTGGACGTGGACCTCTGCCTGATGATGAAGGCCGATGGCCGCCTGTTCAAGATGCAGAAGCACGTGCACAGCTATCCGCACAGCTGGCGTACGGACCGCCCGGTCCTGTACTACCCGCTGGATTCCTGGTTCATCAAGGCTTCCGCCGTGAAGGACCAGATGGTGGCGCTGAACAAGCAGATCACCTGGAAGCCGGAATCCACCGGCACCGGCCGTTTCGGCCAGTGGCTGGAGAACATCCAGGACTGGAACCTCTCCCGCAGCCGCTTCTGGGGTACTCCGCTCCCGATCTGGCGCACGGAGGACGGCAAGGAAGAAAAGTGCATCGGCACGGCCGCTGAGCTGTATGCCGAGCTCGATAAGGCTGTCGCCGCCGGCTTCATGAAGTCCAATCCGCTGAAGGACAAGGGCTTCGATCCGGCCGACATGAGCCTGGAGAATTACAACCGGATCGACCTGCACCGTCCCTGCGTGGACGAGATGTACCTCGTGTCCGATTCCGGCAAGAAGATGGTCCGCGAAAGCGACCTCATCGACGTGTGGTTCGACTCCGGCGCGATGCCGTACGCCCAGGAAGGCCTCCGCGGCCTGAACGGCGGCCGCTTCGGCGCCACGGCGGACTTTATCGCCGAAGGCGTGGACCAGACGCGTGGCTGGTTCTACACCCTGCACGCCATCCACACGATGGTGAGCGGCACCCCGGCCTTCAAGCGCGTGATTTCCAACGGCCTGGTGCTGGACAAGAACGGCAACAAGATGTCCAAGCGCCTCGGCAACGCCGTGGATCCCTTCTACGCCCTCGATAAGTACGGTGCCGACGCTCTCCGCTGGTACATGCTCACCAACGCCGAGCCCTGGGACAACCTTAAGTTCGACGAAGGCGGCGTGGACGAAGTCCGTCGCAAGTTCTTCGGAACGCTGTACAACACGTACTCGTTCTTCGCGCTGTATGCGAATATTGAAGGCTGGATTCCGGGTCAAGCCCGGAATGACGGGAAAAACGGTAACGGTCAGAATAGTCATTCCGGACTTGACGGTACTAGTCATTCCGGACGTGTTCCGGAATCTCTCTGTGAGATCGACCGCTGGATCATCTCCAAGCTGAACACCCTCATCCGTGAGGTGCGGGCAGCTTACGAGGATTATGACGTCAAGACCGCCGGGCGTCTCATCGAGACGTTCGTGTGCGACCACGTGTCCAACTGGTACGTCCGCCTGAACCGCTCCCGTTTCTGGAACGGCGATAAGGACGCCTTCCAGACGCTGTACAACGTGCTTATGGACGTCGCCGTCCTCGGCGCCCCGATCGCCCCGTTCTTCATGGACCAGCTCTATCTGGACCTCGGCGGTGCGCAGGAGTCCGTCCATTACGTGCTGATGCCGGAGGCCGATGAGGCTGTCATCGACACGGAACTGGAAGAGCGGATGGAGCTCGCGCAGCAGGCTACGTCGATGGTACTCGCCCTTCGCAAGAAGGTGGGTATCCCCGTGCGTCAGCCGCTTGGCAAGATGCTTGTCCCGGTGATCTCCGACGCTGTCCGCGCCCGGCTGGAGGCCGTCAAGGGCCTGATTCTCACCGAGGTGAACGTGAAGGAGATGGAGTTCGTGGAGGACACCACGGGCATCCTGACCAAGAAGATCAAGCCGAACTTCAAGACCTTGGGCAAGGTGTACGGCGCCCGGATGAAGGAGATCGCCGCCGCCTTCGGCACGCTGGACCAGGCTACCATCACCGCCATCCAGAACGCCGAGACCGCCGGCCAGGCCTATACCTGGGCCCTCCCGGGCGGCGAGGTCGTCCTGAACCCCGGCGACTACCAGATTTCCTCCGAGGATATGCCCGGATGGCTGGTGGCTTCCGAGGGGTCGTTGACCATCGCCCTGGACGTCGAACTGACGGAGGACCTGCGCCGCGAAGGCGTGGCGCGCGAACTGGTGAACCGCATCCAGAACCTCCGCAAGTCCGCCGGCTTCGAAGTGACCGACCGCATCGACACAGTCATCTATGCCGATGCCGAAGAAATAACCGCCGCCCTCGCCACCTTCGGCGAGTGGATCGGCGCCCAGACCCTCTCCCGCAGCGTCCTGCAGGCCCCGGCCGCCCAGGCTACCGAGGCTGCCCGCGAAGTGGAGTGGATCGAAGGTACCATCCGTATCGAAGTAAAACGTTAAAGTGATAGATGATGGAAGAGAACACTAAAACCCGCTATTCCGACGAGGAGCTCGAGGAGTTCCGCGGCATTATCAACGAAATGTTGGACAAGGCCCGCGCGGAATACGCCACCCTCCGCAAGATCGTGATGAACACCGGCGGGAATGACATCCTGGACACCGCCCCCACCTTCAAGACGGTGGAGGATGACGGCGCCTTCCAGCTTTCCAAGGAAGAAGCCAGTGCCCTCGCCCAGCGCCAGTACAAGTTCATCCAGAACCTGGAGGCCGCGCTCGTGCGCATCGAGAACAAGACCTACGGCATCTGCCGCGTCACCGGCAAGCTCATCCCCAAGGAGCGGCTCCGCCTGGTCCCGCACGCGACGCTGACCGTCGAGGCAAAGGAAATGCTGGCTCGTCAGGGAAAGAACTAGTCCATGAAGGTCGGCAAGGGAACACGGCTTTTGCTGCTCGGTGCCGTTCTCGTGGTCATTGACCAGGTGATGAAGATCCTGGTCAAGACGAACATGGCGATCGGGGATCACTTCTCAGTTTTTGGGGACTGGTTCCAGATCCTGTTCATCGAGAACAAGGGAATGGCCTTTGGCATGTCCTTCGGTGGCGTGCTTGGGAAGTACTTGCTTTCTACGTTCAGAATCATTCTGTTCGTGGTGTTGACGGTGTGGATTTCCAGGCTGGTCAAGCGTGAGAAGCCGGTACCGACGGGTGTGCTTGTGGGTTTGACGATGATCACGGCCGGCGCGCTTGGCAACATTATTGATTGCCTGTTCTACGGCCTGATCTTTACGGAGTCCGCGCCCGGGCTGGTGGCAACGTGGGGCCATTACGCGCCCTTCATGCAGGGTAAAGTGGTGGATATGCTCTATTTCCCGCTGTGGACCTGGCCTTCATGGGTGCCGCTGGTTGGTGGCGACATCTTCTTCGAGCCGGTCTTTAACTTCGCGGACAGCTGCGTCACGGTAGGCGCTATCTACCTGATCCTGTTCCAGTGGAAATTCTTCTCGAAAGAAGAGTAACATATTGGGGCCCTTTCACGGGCCCAACTTTGGAGGATTGGCCGAGTGGTCGATGGCGGCAGTCTTGAAAACTGTTGATCCGCAAGGGTCCGGGGGTTCGAATCCCTCATCCTCCGCAAATCGCAAAGGAAAATCCGCACCAAGCTTGCTTGAGCGCGGATTTTCTTTTGGCGATTTGCATCGCTCCGCCGCAGGCGGGGAGGGATGCCGCCGAAGGCGGAATCCCGGAGGATGAGGAATCCCGGGAGGCGGAGGGATCCTTCATCCTCATTTTCGCCCGTTTTTGAGGATGAACCCACCGATTCGCTCATCTCATCCTCAAAATCGCCTTTATTTGAGAACGAACTGGCTGTTTTGCTCATCTCATCCTCAATATCGGCCTATTTTGAGGACGAGGGTTTTGCCGCCAGGGGGAAGAGGGCGTCTACGGCCTTGGGGAGGAGACCGGTAAAGCGGGCGATTTGGCCGTTCGAAGCATAGTAGTCGTATTTCAGTTTCTTGGCCAGGGCATATTTCTGGGTTTCTGTCAGGTAGGAGGGGCCTTTCACCCCGAATTCCTTCTTGCAGATCTGAAGCGAGATGGAAAGGATGTCGTCATCCGGAAGGGAGGGCTTCTCGCCCAGTCGAAGGGCGGTCTCCACCAAGGCTTCCACGTTCTTGAAGACCCAGAACATGTATTGGCGGCAGTCGGTAAACATCGACTCAACCAGCCGGTAGTTCACAAAGCTGCCGGGGAAGACCATCCCGTTCACTAGGGTCAAACCCATGGGCAGGGACAAATTCCGGGAGTGAGTCAATGCGCGTTTCTCCCTGAGTGTCAATGCGCTCGCGGGACGCTGCGGAAGCATCGACAACAACGGGTTGAAATACAGGAAACCGGAGCACCAGGTGTAGGCAAAGGGATTGACATCCTTCCGCACGACGAAGGGATTCCGGATCACATAGGCGATTTCGTCGCGGAGTTGCTTGAGTGTGGTGATGGGTGTGGGGACCGGCTTCTCGATGGCATCCAGCACCCCGATGCGGCCGTGCCGGGAGAAATACAGCCCCAGCATCTTGGCGAACCTCGCGTAGAAATCTTTGCATCGACACTCCTGCCCGCGCAGGATGAAGTGGAAGTGGTTGCTCATCAGTGCATAAGCCAGCACATCCACCCCGGCGAGCATTGCGGCGATGGCGATATATACCATCGCAACAGCCCGCTCCTCGTCATTCATAAAGATCACATCCGTTTCCAAGGGCTTCGTATGGATATGGAAGAACGGCCCACTTTCCTGGAATAACCGCTCCAACTCCCATTCATTACGTATTTGTTTCATTTTCTTATGTGTTTGTCTTTCTCGTCCTCGTTTTGGGCTGTTTTTGAGGATGAACCGGCCCAATTACCCATCTCGTCCTCAAATAGAGGCTTATTTGAGGATGAGTTGAGGGGGAATACAGAATTATTTGGAATTCAAATAACTAAGGAGTATCTTTGCAACACTTCCCTGAGATTGCGGAGACGCGGAGGCCCCGCCACGAACCAAGCTAGACGCAGCAATCTCCGGGATTTTTTCTGTTAAGAAGGTTTCGTGAAGATAGAGCCTCCGTTCCCGAAGATTGTAGATTATAACCACTACGCAAACGAAAGTGTCCGTGCCGATGAGTATCGGTGCAGCCATCATACCAGTCATTTGCTTTTTCCCACCCGTAGCATAGTAGTCAAGAGGCAGGATGACAACACCCTTTTCAATGACATCTTTGATGGCGGCGAACGATGCAGATTTGATTCGCCCAAGTCCGTTAGATTTGTCAGATTGAATACCCTTCATATCTAATAATACCTCACCCCATGGAGACATTGCAACCCCTCCTTGGGAAACAAAGAATTCATAGACTTGTTGGGCAAAGGTGAATCCTTCTTTAGGAAGAAATTCTTCTCCGGTGAGGATAGTAACCGGCTTGTCAAGATTCCAACGCTTCATATCCGTCAATATTTGTTGCAAGATACGAAGGATTTGACAAAAAGACGAAGGATAAACGTTTAAGTTATAATGTGTTTATACAGAGAAAGTTGCGAGGGTATTTCCCCTAAATTTGCGCGCTTTTTACGAAAATAGAAACGCATCCTTCCGGAAGGAGGGATGCGCTATATAAGATTTGTGGAAAGAGGCGCCTGCTAGTTTTACCGCAACATGAAAATGACGGGGGCGGAGATGTAGAACTTGACGGGTTTTTGGTCGAGGGTGGCGGGGGTCCAGCGGGGGGAGAGGGAGATGACGCGGATGGCTTCGGCGTCCAGGAGTTTGTCTCCGGAGGATTTTCCAACTTCGATATCGTGCAGGGTGCCATCAGGGAAGATGACGAAGTGGACGATGACCGTACCTTCGTGGCCCTTTAGGCGGGATTGTTCGGGATAGACCAGGCGTGCGGTTACCCATTTGGAGAAGGTATTGGGATTGTCGCCCAGGAACAGAGGTTTTGTATCGACCGAGAAGGAGAAGGGGATTTCGTCATCGTGGTCGGGCGCATCGGCAGTAGCGATAAGCGTGGCCTGGCTCATTCCAAGGACCTTTTTCTTGCCTTGAACGGGTCTGTATTTTGATAGAAGTCCCGAGACCGTGAGGGTGTCGCCGTATCTGACGTCCAGCGCGGCGAGTTTTTTGACCTGATCCTTTTCCTCCAGCAGGCGGACGTTCATTTCGCCGGTCTCGTCTTCGATCAGAAACGTGATTGTCGTCGTATCTCTCAGTTTGGTCAGCACGCCCTTGACCGTGAATGGTTCGGTCATCGCGTCCTTGTCGTTCAGGAATTCGGCGATGGTGCGGCACTCCTGGGAGTGGGCCGAGGCCAGGGTCAGGAGGAGGGTGAGGGTAGTCAGTATAAGTCTTTTCATATTCAATACTTTATCGTTAAACGAATTTACGATGATTTTCCGGAATAGCCAAATTCTTTACCCATCGACCCTTATTTCTTATCCACAATAAGACCAATTTCCCGATAGAAATCACTATATTTGTACGAATACCCCCGCGCCCGCGTGCGCACGCCTAGCTCCAAGCCGCCTTTTCCTGGATAGGAAAGGCCGGAGCGGGCTGGTTTCCCATCGATGAAAAACTCCATGGGGAATAAGAGTATTATCCCAACACCAACCCTATGTTTACCCTCATCCAGCTCCCGTACGCCTCTGATGCCCTTGCACCGGTCATCAGTGCCGACACCCTCGCCTTCCACCACGGCAAGCACCTCCAAGCCTATGTCGACAACCTCAACCGGCTGCTGCCGGGAAGCGGGTTGGAGGAGAAATCCCTTGAAGAAATTGTGTGCGAGGCCGAAGGTGCCATCTTCAACAATGCAGGGCAGATCCTGAATCATAACCTCTACTTCACCCAGTTCAGGCCGATGTCTCCGTCATTGCCGGCCCCGACCGGCAATCTAGTCGCCCAAATCGAAAAGCAATGGGGCACCCTCGAAGCCTTCAAGTCCGACTTCGTCGCCAAAGGCACCACCCTCTTCGGCTCCGGCTGGGTCTGGCTCTCCGCCGCCCCCGGCGGCACCCTCGTCATCTCCCAAGAACCCAACGCCGGCAACCCCGTCACCCGCGGGCTCAAGCCGATCCTGACCTTCGATGTCTGGGAGCACGCGTATTACCTGGATTATCAGAATCGCCGCGCCGCCCATCTGGAGGCGCTGTGGGGGATTGTCGATTGGAAAGTGCTTGAGGAGAGATATAACAGCAAATAACGATGCGCTGCGAGGAACGGTTTTACGAGACTTACGGAAGGGACCACGACGGAATTGCCTTCTGCCCGTACCGTATTTGCCCGATTGGGGCCCATTCGGACCATAACTTCGGGAAAATTACGGGCTTGGCCATCGACAAGGGAATCCATATCGCTTATGCGGCCAAGCAGAACGGGGTGGTGGAGATGTCTTCCATCCAGTTCCCGAAGCGGGCGCAATGGCATATTGAGAGCGTCCCGCCCCGGAAGGAGGGAGATTGGGCCGATTACCTCCGCGGCGCGACCCTCGCGCTGGAACGGGAGCATCGGCTGAAGGTGGGGCTTTGTGGCGTGATCGAGGGGACGCTGCCCATCGGCGGCCTCTCTTCGTCGGCCGCGGTCATCATCGCCTTCCTCTCCGCCCTCTGCCACGTGAACGGCATCCAACTGGCGCCGCAGGAAATCATCGACCTGGCCTATGATGCCGAACTGAACTATGTGGGCGTGTCCGTGGGCAAGCTAGACCAGAGTTGCGAGGTGCTCAGCAAGGCGCACCACCTGCTGTATCTGGATACCCTGGACGGCAAGTATGAACTGATTCCGGAGCATCCGTCGATGAAGCCATACAAGATTGCGATCTTCTTCTCGGGACTTGAGCATAGCTTGGCCGGATCCAAGTACAATATGCGCGTGGACGAGCTTCGGGCCGGGGTTTACGCCCTGCAGGCCTTTGCGGGCCTCGACTATGGCAAGTTCAACCAGGCGGCGGCTCGAAACGTCCCCCGTGAAATCTACGACACCTATAAGGACCGCCTGCCCGAACC